>JAUXXW010000082.1 GCA_030684775.1 Pseudomonadota bacterium | reverse complement strand
GCAGTCTCTCGATATTTTGTTACATGCGACTCCAGACTAGACCATGACTTCGTTACATGCAACACAACGAAATTTGGGCACCGAGGTGCCCTGATTGTGCGAATAAAATCGCACCTACGAGTGCTTCAACTGCGGTTTTTTAGTCACTTCCCCCCGTGCCTTCTTGGGCGCTTGGTTGGCGCACAGCAAGGTGGTCACCAACAGCTTGTGGCCTACTTTCGGCTCGCGCACCTCAAGCGCCTCGGGAAAGGCATCAAATTTCTCGCGGCTCAGCCAGCTCGGACAAATCTTCGGCTTGGGCCAGACCACGACATGATCCCAACTGCCGAGTCGTCAGCCTTTCCTGAAGTCGGTATGGCGCCTTTGATGCTGCTGGAACAGCACATCCGCGCCTTGGCACTGAATCGTTGGGTTACGCGTTGTTGGGTTACGCGATAGAGCCGCTAACCCAACCTACTTTCCTTATTTGCCACGACTCGCCAAGCGCAGCCAGGTGCTCACCACGGTATCCGGGTTGAGCGACATGGAGTCGATGCCCTGGTCCATCAGCCAATCGGCGAGATCGGGGTGGTCCGAGGGGCCTTGGCCGCAGATGCCAACGTATTTGCCGTTGCGTTTGCAGGCGGCGATGGCCTCGCTCAAAAGTTTTTTCACCGCCGGGTTGCGTTCGTCGAATGAGGCGGCCACCAGGCTGGAGTCGCGGTCCACGCCCAGGGTGAGCTGGGTGAGGTCGTTGGAGCCGATGGAGAAGCCGTCGAAGCGTTGCAGGAAGTCGTCGGCGAGCAGGACGTTGGCGGGGATCTCGCACATCATGACGATCTTCAGGTCGTCCTTGCCACCGCTTTTGCCACGCTCCAGGCCGTTCTCAGCCAGCACAGCCAGCGCCGCATCGGCGTCGTGCAGGGTGCGCACGAAGGGCAGCATGATTTCGACGTTGGTGAGGCCCATGTCGTCGCGCACTCGCTTGATGGCGCGGCATTCGAGTTGGAAGGCGCGCTGGAATTGCGGGCTGGCGTAGCGGCCGGCGCCACGGAAGCCGAGCATGGGGTTTTCTTCGTGCGGTTCGTATTGCGGGCCGCCGATGAGGTTGGCGTATTCGTTCGACTTGAAATCGGACATGCGGACGATGACCCGCTTCGGCCAGAAGGCGCAGGCGATGGTGGCGATGCCTTCCACCAGCTTTTCCACGTAGAAATTGACCGGGTCGCCGTAGCCGTAGATCTTGGCGTCGATGGCGGCTTTCACCTCGATCGGCATCTTGCGGTATTCCAGCGCGGCGTTGGGGTGGATGCCGATGGCGTTGTTGATGATGAATTCCAGGCGCGCCAGGCCCACACCCTCATGCGGCAGGGTGGCGAAGTGGAAGGCCTGTTCCGGGTTGCCGACGTTCATCATGATCTTGACCGGGATTTCGGGCATGGTCTGGACGACGCGCTCGGTCTTCTCGAACTTGAGCAGGCCGTCGTAGACGTAGCCGTCTTCGCCCTCGGCACAGGAGACGGTGACTTCCTGACCATCCTGGATCGTGGTGGTGCCGTTGCCGGTTCCGACCACCGCCGGCACCCCCATTTCCCGGGCGATGATGGCAGCGTGGCAGGTGCGCCCGCCACGGTTGGTGACGATGGCGGAGGCACGCTTCATGACCGGTTCCCAATCCGGATCGGTCATGTCGGCGATCAGCACGTCGCCGGGCTGCACTTCGTGCATCTGCGAGATGGATTTGATGACGCGCGCCCTACCCTGCCCGATCTTGCTGCCGATGGCGCGACCGTGGGTGACGATAGGGCCTTTTTCCAGCAGCTTGAAGCGGACCTGGACATTGCCGTCGCGGGATTTCACGGTTTCCGGGCGGGCTTGCAGGATGTACAGCTTGCCGTCGATGCCGTCGCGGCCCCACTCGATGTCCATCGGGCGGCCGTAGTGTTCTTCGATGGTCAGGGCGTAGCGCGCCAGTTCCAGCAACTCGTCGTCGTCCAGGGCGAATTGGTGGCGCAGGCCCAGTGGTACGTCTTCCACAATGGTGGAGCGCTCGGCCACGGATTCGCGCCCGAACACCATGCGGATGGCCTTTTCACCGAGTTTCTTGCGCACCACGGCGCGTTTGCCTTCGCGCAGCTTGGGCTTGTGCACGTAGTACTCGTCGGGGTTCACCGAGCCTTGCACCACGGTTTCGCCGAGGCCATAGGAAGCATTGATGAACACCACGTCACGGAAGCCGGATTCGGTGTCCATGGTGAACATGACGCCGGCGGCGCCGAGGTCGGAGCGGACCATGCGCTGGATGCCGGCGGACAGGGCCACCACGGCATGCTCGAAGTGGTTGTGGACGCGATAGGCGATGGCGCGGTCGTTGTAGAGGGAGGCGAAGCAGAGCTTGACGGCGTCGATGAGGTTATCGGCGCCCTTGATGTTGAGAAAGGTTTCCTGCTGGCCGGCGAAGGAGGCATCCGGCAGGTCTTCGGCGGTGGCGGAGGAACGCACGGCAAATTGCAGGTCTTCCTCGGCTTCCGCGCACATCAGGCGATGGTTGTGGCGGATGCCCGCTTCCAACCCTGGCGGCAGGGGGTTTTCCAGCATCCAACCGCGAATCTCGCGCCCGGCTTCGGCCAGAGCCTGCGTATCGTCGACATTGAACGTGGTGAGCTTGGCGGCGATGCGGTCGGCGAGCCCTTCATGAGAGAGATATTCACGGAAGGCGTCGGCCGTGGTGGCGAAGCCGCCGGGGACGCGAACACCCTTGTCGGTCAGGTTGTGAATCATCTCGCCGAGGGAGGCGTTCTTGCCTCCGACCTTGTCCACATCGTGCATGGACAGGGTTTCAAAGCGCGCTATATAGTCAACCGCGTGGTCAACCGCTGAGTCGATTGCGTTGTCCATCTTCCAATCCTCTGAACGTTTTTTCACAAGCGCAGCGCCCTTCCCCATGACACCTGTACGACCGGTTTTTTTCGTCTCCGACCACACGGGCATCACCGCCGAGATCATCGGCAAGAGTCTCCTCTCGCAGTTCCCCGACGAAGCGTTCGCGCTGGCGAGTCTACCCTTCATCGACAATATGGAGAAAGCGAATATTGCAGCGCAGCAAATCCGGGAAGCCTGGAAAAACACCAGCTTGAAGCCACTTGTGTACTCAACATTGACCGATCCTGGCGCACGTGCAGCATTGGGTGCCTGCGGGGCTTTGGTGATGGATATCTACGGCCACTTCCTGGGCATGATGGTGGGCGAAATCGGTTATCCGCCGGAACCCTTGCGTGGACGTTTTCATGGCATGGGCGATCAGAGCGATTACTACACGCGCATCAACGCGGTGAACTTCGCGCTGGCGGCGGACGATGGCTTGAGTATCGAGAAGTACGACCGCGCCGACGTCATCCTGGTGGGCGTGTCGCGCAGCGGCAAAACCCCCACTTCGCTCTATATGGCCATGCAGTACGGCCTACGCGTGGCCAACTACCCGCTCACCCCGGAAAACTTCGAACAGCCTGGCCTGCCTAACTCGTTGCTGCCCTATCTGCCCAAGCTGCGCGGCCTCACCCTGGCACCGGAACGCCTCGAACAGATCCGCTCGGAACGCCGTCCCAACAGCACTTATTCGTCACTGGAAACCTGCCGCACGGAATTGCTGCTCGCGGAAAAGATGATGAACGACGCCGGCATACTCACCGTCGACTCCTCCGCCCGCTCGGTGGAAGAGATCGCCGCGCTGATCAAGCAATCGCTGAAAAGCGGGTAGGCCGTAGGTTGGGCAAAGCGAAGCGTGCCCAACGAACCGCCGCGATGTTGGGCACGCTGCGCTTTGCCCAACCTACGTCACTCCTCCGCCCGCTCGGTGGAAGAGATCGCCGCGTTGATCAAGCAATCGCTGAAAAGCGGGCAGCCCGTAGCCCGTAGGTTGGGCAAAGCGGAGCGTGCCCAACGAACCGCCGCGATGTTGGGCACGCTGCGCTTTGCCCAACCTACGTCACCGTGACAACCGTTCACCCCCACGCCAGCATTGCGCGCAGGCCGCCTTCGGCGCGGTTTTCCAGGCTCAGCCTGGCGCCGTGCAATTGGGCGATGCGGGCGACGATGGCGAGCCCGAGGCCGCTGCCTCCCTGGGTGACTTCGCTGCCGCGATAAAAACGCTCGGTAAGACGCGGTAGCTCTTCTTCCGCCACACCGGGCCCGCTGTCGTCCACCCATAGGCGCGGCGCGCCATTCTCCAGGCTCGCGCCCAGCGCGATACGGCTGCCTTCAGGGCTGTAGCGCAAAGCGTTATCGAGCAGGTTGCGCAGGGCCACGCGCAGGAGATCGGGGTCACCCGCCACGCTGATGTCATCCAGCACCTCTAGCCGCAAGCGTTCCGCCTGGCTGCCCAGGGGCGGGTCTTCCACCACCTGACGGGCGAGCGCCGCGAGTTCGATGGTCTGCGTCGCGGGTAAGCCGGCCAGCGGGTCGAGGCGGGCCAGACGGAGCAACTGTTCCACCAATCGGGTGGCGCGCCGGGTGCCGGCAAGCACTTGTTCCAGGGCGTGCGCGCGGCCGTCTTCCTTCTGACTGGCGAGCGCGACCTGAGCCTGGATCTGAATGGCGGCGAGCGGGGTGCGCAGCTCGTGGGCGGCGTCGGCGGTGAAGCGGCGTTCGCCATCCAGGGCATGGTTGAGGCGTTCGAGCAGGCGGTTCAGGGCCGTCGCCAAGGGCAATACTTCACTCGGCAGCGTGTCGGTTTCCAGAGGCGCCAGGTTGGCCGCCGTGCGGCTGGCCACTTTCCCGGCCAGATCGTCGAGCGGACGCAGGGCGCGCCCGACCACCAGAAAGATCAAGCCACCCAGCAAGGGCAGCGCCAGCAACACCGGCAACGCCAGGCGTTGCGCCACATGTAGCGCCAGTTCATCGCGAATGGACAGCGATTGCGCCACTTCCACGCGCAATGTTCCATCGCCGGTCACCAACACCCGCCATCCCTCGCCGCCGTCATGCACGTCGGCATAACCCGAGGTATTCGCCGGCATGGCCGGAGGAGGATTGGCGGAAGAAAGCAGGGTTTGGCCGCGAGCGCCCAGGATGCGGAACTGCAACTTCTGTTCGTAGGGATGCAACTCTCGATCATCCAGTGCCTCGTAGGCGGCGAGATGGTCTTCGTCTTCTTCCACCAATTCGTGCCGGGTCTGCGCCAGCAGCAGGTGGGCGGATTGGGCGAGCTGGGCATCGAGCAACTCTTCCGCCTCATGGCGCGCGTCGTAGAAGCTCCACCAGGCCGCGCCCATCCAGATCAGGCCGGTCACGGCCAGCAGCATGACGAGCAAGCGGGCGCGCAGGGAATTCATGTCGAACAATCTCATGCCCCCTCTCCCAGCACATAGCCCAACCCGCGCACGGTGCGGATCATGTCCGCGCCGATCTTCTTGCGCAGATGATGGATGTAGACCTCCACGGTGTTGCTCTCCACTTCCTCGCCCCAGGCATAGAGGCTGTTTTCCAGTTCCTGGCGTGAGCGGATATGGCCTTTGTGGGTGATGAAGTCGTGCAGCAGCGCGTATTCCCGCGCCGACAGGTTGAGCAGCGAGTCACTCAAGGTGACGCGCCGCGCGGCCGGGTCCAGGGCCAGATCGCCCTGCCGCAGCAAGGGCGCCGACGCGCCCGAGGCGCGGCGCAACAGGGCGCGCAGGCGGGCTTGCAGTTCTTCCAGCTCGAAGGGTTTCAGCAGGTAATCGTCGGCGCCGGCATCGAGTCCGGCCACCTTGTCGGCGGTGGTGTCACGCGCGGTAAGGATGAGCACCGGGGTGCGCTTGCCGCGCGCGCGCGCCTCCTTGAGCACGGCGAGGCCATCGCGGCGCGGCAGGCCGAGATCCAGCACACAGGCGTCATAGTCCTCCGCCAGCCACGCCAGACGCGCCGCCTCGCCATCGCGCGCCCAATCCACGCCATAGCCGTCCAGCATCAGCCCGGCGCGCAGGCCGTCGCCGAGCAGCGCGTCGTCTTCCACCAGCAAAATCCGCATCAGTTCTCCATTTCTTTTCGGACCTTGGCGATCAAGGCCAGTATCTCCTGGCGGCGACCACTGTCGGCCAGCTCGCGGCCAGGGCGGGCGGGCGCCTTGAGGGCGGTTTCCAGAGCTTTCAGCGCTTCGCCGTAGCGTTCGCGCTCGAACAGATATTCGCCACGGAAGAAGTTGGGGTCAATGCCGTCGGGATTGATGGCCAAAGACTTGTTCAGCATTTCCTCGGCGCGGGCCTTGTCGCCGAAGCCGATGGGCCAGCCCGGAACCTTGTAATAGAGGGTGCCCAGGCTGGTCCAGGCGGAACCTTTGAGCGCGTGATCGTCCCGCTTCAGCGCCTGTTCCAGCTTGTCCCTGGCCGCTTTGGCCAAAGACAGCGCGCCCAGCCCCCCTTTGGCGCCGGCTTCGCTGGATAGGGCGATGCCTTCCCAGATCAGCGGTTCGGCACGGCCGGGATGGGCCTCGGCCAGCTTGTGTGCTTGTTGCGCCAGGGTGCGATAACGCGCCTCCTGCTGTTTTTCCGGGGTGCGATATTTGATGACGGCCCACTCGTCCAGTATCGGGCGCAGGGAATCTTCGACCGGATCGGCGGCGGCCAGTCCGGCGCTGCCGGCGAGGCCGACGATGAGAAACAGTTTGGCGAGTAAATCGAGTTTCATGAGGGTTCCTTTGGGTACGTTAGGGAAATGCTGATCGTTTCGTCACCCCGGCGGAAGCCGGGGTCCAGGTGATTGATTTCACTGGATTCCGGCTTTCGCCGGAATGACGGCACTGTATTTATTCAGCGCCTTCTTAGATTGCCGGCCTGGCATGGCGTTTGACGATGGCCAGCTTGGGCTTGAGCGCCCGGTCGATGAGCGCGGGCGCGCAGCCGTTGAGCCAGGCGAACAGGCGCTCGGGAAAACCGAGATAAGTTTCACCGCGCCCCGCCGCCAGGGCGGCGACGATCTGGCGCGCGGCCACTTGCGGGGTATCGCTCTGGCTGCCCAATTTATCGTTGAGCGCGACCACCGCCGGGGTATTGAGCGGGGTGTCGATGGCGCGCGGCGCGACATAGATCACCGCGACGCGGCTATCAGCCAACTCCCGTCGCAGCGCCTGGGAGAACCCCTTCATGCCGGCCTTGGCGGCGGAATAGGCGGCAAAACCGGGGAACGGCAGGCTGCCGAAGGTGGAGCCGATGTTGACGATGGCGGCCCGCTCGCGTGACTGCAACTGCGGCAGGAGGGCATGGGTCAGCCGCATCGGCGCGGCGAGATTGGTTTCCAGAACATCGGCGACACGCGCCCAATCCTGTTGCTCGAACAGGCCGAAGGCGTTGATGCCGGCGTTGTTGATCAGGACATCCGCCCGGAATCGCGTGGCTTCTTCCACCAGACGGGCAACATCGGTCGGCTGGTTGAGATCGACGGCGAGCGTGGAGACTTCCCGCCCTCCCCCCGCCAAATTGACGGCGAGCGCCGCGAGTTTTTTCTGATCGCGCCCCACCAACAGCAGGGAGGCGCCTTCTTGCGCCAGAGTTTTCGCCAGGGCCTGGCCCAGACCGCCGCTGGCGCCGGTCAGCAGGATGCGCGCGCCGTTCAGTTGCATGGCGCCACCTCCAGCACCGGCAGGGCGCGGAACACGTCGCCATAAAGCTTGTAGAACACTCGCGCACAGCGCAGCACCTCGTCCTGATCGCGCTCTTCCATACGCTCCACCAGTTCCGCCAGATGGCGGGTATGTTCCAGATCCAGCGTGCCGTGCGAGCGCAGATAGGTGAAGGCGTTGTCGGGCAGGTCCAGGGCTTGCTGAATCTGGTCGGCGGCGTGCAGGGCCAACGCCACGCTGGTGCCTTCCAGGACAAACACCATGCCGAAGAAGCCGGCCGGGTTGCCACGGTTCGCCAGATCATAGGCATAAGCCACCATCACCTCGGCGGGCAGATCCGGCTGGCTGGCCCGTACCGCCGCCGCATCGCCACCGGCGGCGACGATGTCGCTGAGTATCCATTCCTCGTGGCCGATTTCCTCTTCGATATAGTCCGCCACCGGCCGCAGCAGCCACGCCAGACGCGCCGGCAGGCGGCTACCGATCGCCATCAACAGGGGCGTGGTGTGGCGCACGTGGTGATAAGCCTGGCCCAGAAAAGCCAGATAGGCCTCGCGGCTGACCTGGCCGCGCAGGCAGTCCGCGATGGCTGGGGCGGCGAGCAGTTGCGCGCGCTCATGGGCGGTGGCCTGGGTCAGGTGTTCATAGAACGACATGGGAATGCTCCTTGTTGCGGTAGAGGGCGGCGATGGCATCGCCGTAACAGGTGGCGATGGCCGCGCGGATGGGGCGGCCGTTGCCGGTAGCCTGGGCGTTGCCGGGGGTGAAGGGGGCGGCGACGATCCAGTCGCCGACTTGTGCGTAATCCGGCAGGCCGGCGTTTGCGATCTCCACGGCACGAGCCAGCGCCGTGGCGTCGACGCCGGGCAGCGCCACCAGCACGGCGGCCAGCCAGGGCCGCGCATCGCCGAATGCGACGGCCTGAACGATTTCCGGTTGCGCGGTGAGGGCGGCCTCGACCCATTCCGGCGCGACATTGCGGCCGAAGGCGGTGACCAAAAGGTTTTTCCGGCGTCCGGACAAGTGCAGGAAGCCGGCGTGATCGAGATGCCCCAGGTCGCCGGTGGAAAAACCACTTGTTTCCGGCTTGCCGCCGTTGCCCAGGTAGCCGAGAAAGGCCGGGCTGCCGATGCGGATTTCCCGCGTGGCATCGACCGCCACGCGCACATGCGGCAGTGCCTGGCCGACCGTGCCGGCCTGGTCCGCGCCGGGATGATTGAGACTGACCACGGAGCCGCATTCGGTGAGGCCGTAGCCTTCGTAAACCGGCAACCCGAGTCGCCGCGCGCTGGTGATCAGCGCGGCATCGCAACGGGCGCCGCCGACGGCGACAAAACGCAGGCTGGCGTAATCGCCCTGACCGTGGGCCAGCAGCGCCTTGAGCAATTCCGGCACCAAAATCAGACTGTGCGGCCGCTCCCGCTCGATCACACCGCGCAAGGCAAAGGCATCGAACCCGGCCATGCCGCGCCAACCCAATTGCGCCAGGCCCGGCAATACGATTTCCGCGCCGCGCAGCAGCGGCGCATAAACCCCCGCCACGTTTTCCAGCAACAAGGCCAGCGGCAACACCGCGAGATGGCGCGCAAGTGGCAAATCGGCCAGGGTTTCCACCAGCGCGACGGCGGTTTGCAGCAACCCTGCTTCGCTCAGGCAGACGCCCTTGGGCGTGCCGCTGCTGCCGGAGGTGAATGACACCTTGACGGTACCCACTGGCAAGTCCACGGGGGCGCATTCACGCCGCATCCAGGCCAGGCCGCGCCAGGTGGCGATGGAGGTGTAGCCGAGATTGAGCATCCGGATGCGATCTGGCTGATCGGTCAGCAGCGTATCGGCGCCGGTCTGTTCGAGCGCATGGGCCAGTTGCGCCTGGGTGAAGAAAGCCGGCAGCGGCAGATGCACGCGACCGGCATGCAAGGCCGCCAGATCGGCGATGACCCATTCCGGCGAGTTGTCGGCCAGCACGGCCAGTACACGGCAGTCAGCCAGAAGGGGGGAGAGTGTCGCCACTTCATCCAGCACGGCAGACGTGCTCCAGCTTGCCGAGTCGCCGCGCAACACCACGGCGGCGGCCTCACGCGCGGCCAGGGCCGCGAACAGTTGCGCCGCGCTCATGCCTGGGCCATTTTTTCCAGTGCCAGGCGGATACGGCCGGCAACCACGATCGGCCGGGTATCGTAATAACGGCCCCAATCCCGTGCCGCCTCGCCCAGGCGGGCGGGGTCGGCCACCGCCAGCGCCAGGGGCGGCAGGCCCATCTTGGCGAAGATGCCGATGAGTTCCCGCGTGGCGGTAAAGATCACCCATTCGTAACCGAGGGCGTCGAGATGAGCCGCCAGGGTAAGAATCATGCGTACCCCGCCGCCGGCCTGGAGCGCGGCCAGATGGCCGACTTCCACCACTTTCTCGCGCGCCACCTGATGCCCGGCCAGACGCGAAATCAGCGCCTCGGCGGGCTGTTCCAGATAGCTTTCCAGAAACAGGCGCCCACTCGCGGCGCCGCGCCAACCGGCGGCCGCGCTGGGTTTTCCGTTCTGCTCCAACAGCATGACATCAGGGGTAAAGGTCGCCACGCGAGCGGCGTAATGCGCGGCAAACACCCCCTGAATGAATGACTCGGCCTCGCCACGGCGTGGCGAGTCGACCGGGATGAGGCTGGTGGTCGAAGTCGGGCGCGACGCCGGGAAAGCGGGGGAAATACGGGCCAGTGCGTGCATGGTGCGATCCAGTTCCAGATGATGTGACGCAGTCTGCGAGGCGAACATTAATCGGACCTTAAAGTCGTCGCCGTAGAGCGGAAAAGTGGCTTTATCGCGCCTTCCGCCAGGATTTGTCGGAAGGCGCCGGCAAAAAGACGCCGGCTTTTCCGACCTACCGTGCTGGATACGGCGGGACCAGAGTTCGTAGGTTGGGCAAAGCGAAGCGTGCCCAACAAACCGCCGCGATGTTGGGCACGCTTCGCTTTGCCCAACCTACGATCCGCAGCTCATCGGCCGGGTTGCCACCTCACCCCGGTATCCGAATCGCCGCGTCCTCGTAGCCGCCGGCTTCCGCATCCAGATGGCAGGCGGGGCAGTTGGCCTTGCTCTTCACGGTGGCTTTGTTCCAGTCGGCGGCGGCGATCTCATGGTGTTTCTTGATCCAGTATGGCGTTTCCGTGATGCGTAGCGGCGTGGCGTTCGCCGGCACGGAACGATTGATCTTCCAGGCGGCTTCGGTCTCGCCCTGTTCGGCGGCGTTGGGCTCGGCAAAGGCGAGCAGTTGGGCAAGGGTGGCGGCGTCCAGCCCGAGGTCGTCGCCAAAGTGGCGATCCTGTTGCGCCAGCAGACTTTTCCAGGAACGCGCCGGCAACAGGCTGGGGTGGAAGGCCTGGTGGCAACTACCGCACTCTTCCTGCCAGAGGGCGCTTTCGGGGAGTTTTTTGCCGATGAAGGCCACCCCCGTCTCGCTGCCGCGATACTGGAACCACCAGGCGGTAAATGCCGCCACGGCCAGCAGAAGCAGCACGGCGACCAGGGTATGGGAGCGCACGGCCGGCGCGTCAGGTTCGGCCTCTTTCCTGCCGTTCACCATGGCGCGCGGCAGATTCTCGCGATGCAGCCAGCTCTCCAACGCTACGCCGGCGAGGTGAGCGAACACCACCAGCAACATCAGTTCGGCGAGGACCTCATGGCCTTCCTTGATCGCCTTGCCGAGCGCGTAGCCGATCACCCCCGCCGCCGCGCCTCGTTGTTCTTCACCACCCTGCACGAACAAGCCGCTCAGCCCCACCAACAAGCCCAGCCCGAGGAGAAGAAATATCGCCTGGCTGCCGGCCGGATTGTGGCCAAGGTGGCGCTTGGCCGTGCCGCTCAGCGTCTGGCGCAGGTAATCCAGGCCCGCGCGCGGACCGTACAGGAACGAGGAAAACCGTGCGTAGCGGCTGCCGGCCAGGCCCCAGACCAGGCGAAAAGCGATCAGGCCGAGCATGAGATAGCCGAGGAAGGTGTGCAGCGACAGCCATTCGTCCGATTCCGCCGTCAGCCAGGCACCGACAAAGCTGGCCGCGAACAGCCAGTGGAACAGTCGCAAGGGTAGATCCCAGACCAGGATGGATTTCATGGGGTATCTCCAGAATCAACAGCAATGAAGGCCGAAACGCTGGCCGGTGCCGCCCATACCGGTGCCGCCGCTGGCGGTGGGAATGGAGGCGCGGGCCATGCACTATTCGTCTCAGCGCGGAATGCGCACGCGGTGCTCGTTGAAGTCGCCCTGGTCGGCCGCCGGATGGCAGGCGGCGCAGTTGGCCGGGCTTTTGATCGAGGCGCGCTTCCAGACGGCTTCGGAAATTTCATCGTGCTCATGCCGGAAATGCGCGGTTTCGGTGATGCGCAGCGGCGCGCTGGGCGAGCGCCAGCGGCTGGAGGCGTTCTTGACCAGGAAATCGGTGATTTCGCGGTTTTCCCGAGGGGAGAGCGAGGCATCGGTACCGAAGTGCTTGTCCAGGCTGCCCATCATCTTGCGCCAGGACTCGGCGGGTAGCAGGCGGGGCGGGAAGGCCAGGTGGCAGGAGCCGCATTCCAGCTTCCATTCCTCACTCGGCTGCGTGGGCAACATGCGGCGTTCATCGGCCAGGGCCGGGGTGGCCGCAAGAGTGGCGAGGGCGAGCATCAGACTGAACAGGGTTTTCATGGGTCTTCTCCTTTTATTTGACGGAAATCAGCCAGGTGACGAAATCGCCTTTTTCCCTGGCGGTGCAGGCGCGTTGCAGGACATCCTTGCAATTGCGCTTGAACCACTTTTCCACCTTGGCCGGGTCAGTCAGGCGTTGCGCATTGGCGACGGGAGCCAGCGCTTCGATGACCTTGCCGGTCTTGGCATGTTTGCCGGCACCTTTAGGGCTATCGGTGTGGCAGGAGGCGCAACTCATGTCGCCGTTTTTGGCGTGAAAGAACGTTTCGCCGCGTTGCGCGGAGAAATCACGGAAACCGGGTTCCTCCTGTCTGGCCGTGTTGCGATAGCTATCGAGCAAGGCGGCGCTGATGCCGGGTTGCGCCAGAGCGGGAACAGAGGACGTGGCGAGAATGGCGGTGAGGGCGAGGAGAGCGGAGATTCGGTACATGGTCACTTCCTTTTCGAGAGGGTATGGCGACCATTCTTGCCACGAACCTTAAACCAGCCTTAACAGGATTATGGTTTTTCAGCCGGCGAGGGCTGCCCCCCCGGTTTTTTGCGGACAGTGAGGGGAATAACCAAGCTAAAGACTTCCCCATCACAGCCGATAACAAGGGCACCCTTCCCACCGCCCGGCCACCATGTCCCTGCCCCTGGAACGCGAAGAAATCCAGCGCATCACCGAAGAGCTGGAAGTCATCATTGCCGCGCATCTGGCCTGGTTCAAACAGATGAACCGCACGCTGGTGTGCGGCGGGCAAGTCAATCACAGCGATCTTGAAAGCGACGCGCATCTGCGCTCTCCGTTCGGCCAGTGGTATTACAGCCAGGAACCCTATGTGCTGGAGAGCACGCCGGATTTTCAGAATCTCGGCATCACCCAGCAGGCCATGCATGCCAGCGCCCGCCTGGCGTTGCTGAGCATCGTCGATCAGCGCCGCCCGGCGTCGGAGCTTTATGACCAGTGCATCGACCTGGCGCTGCGCCTCAATACCATCCTGCGCCGCCTGCAACTGGACATCATCGGCGAACTACTCACCACCGATACCCTGACCGGCTGCGCCACCCGGCGCGGCATGATGCCGCGCCTGCGCGAGGAACAGGAGCGCGCCCTGCGCATCCAGCGTCCCTGCTGCCTGTGCCTGCTCGATTTCGACCGCTTCAAGCGGGTCAACGACGACCTCGGCCACCCGGCAGGCGATGCCGTGCTGAACCAGGGCATGAAGTTCGTCACCGGGGTGCTGCGCAAATACGATTCCATCTATCGCTACGGCGGCGAGGAGTTCCTCGTCTGTCTGCCGGGTACGCCGCTGAAAGAAGCGGTCATCGTGGTGGAACGCATCCGCGCCGGCCTGGAACGCCATCCGATACGCCTTCCCAGCGGCGATACTTTCTTCGCCACCGCTTCCTTCGGCGTCGCCGAAATGAATTCGCGCCTGCCGGTCGAGGAATGCATCGCCACCGCCGACATGGCCCTGATCCGCGCCAAGGAGCAAGGCCGCAATCGCGTGGAAATCTGGGCGTAGTAGTCAGGCACGAGCCCTACCCGGCTAAACTCGCGGCTCGACTGACGCCACTTGCCGCCCCGTGAACCTCTACCCTCTGCTTCGCCCCCTGCTGTTCCATCTCGACCCGGAAACCGCGCATAACCTCACGCTTGCCGGCCTGCGCAATCTGCACGCGCTCGGACTGCTCCAACCTTTCCTGCCGCGCGTTCCGGAAGCACCGCGCCGGGTCATGGGGCTGGACTTCCCCAATCCTGTCGGCATGGCCGCCGGCCTCGACAAGAACGGCGAGGCCATCGACGCGCTGGCCGCGCTCGGCTTCGGTTTTCTCGAACTGGGCGCGGTGACGCCGCGACCGCAACCCGGCAACCCGAAACCGCGCCTGTTCCGCCTGCCCGCAGCCTCGGCCATCATCAATCGCATGGGCTTCAACAACCTGGGGGTGGACCACCTGCTGCGCAATCTGGAGGCGAGCCGCTTCCGGGGCATCATCGGGGTCAACCTGGGCAAAAACTTCGATACACCGATCGAACGCGCGGCCGACGATTACCTGATCCTGCTGAACAAGCTCTATGGCAAGGTCAGCTTCGTCACCATCAACATCTCCTCGCCCAACACCAAGAACCTGCGCGCCCTGCAAGGCGGCGACGAACTGGATGCGCTGTTAGGCAGAATCAAGGCGGAACAGAACCGCCTGGCCGAAGTACACGGAAAAACCATGCCGGTCGCCGTGAAGATCGCCCCCGACCTGGAAGACCGGCAGATCGCCGATATGGCCGCGCTGTTCCGCAAACACCACATCGACGCGCTGATCGCCACCAATACCACGCTGGCCCGCGTCGGCGTCGAACACCTGCCGCACGGTCAGGAAACCGGCGGCCTCTCCGGCGCCCCGGTGCGGGAAAAATCCACCCGGATCATCAAGGCCTTCCACACCGCCCTGGCCGGTGAAGTGCCGATCATCGGCGCCGGCGGCATCCTCAGCGGCAGTGATGCCCGTGAAAAAATCGCCGCCGGCGCCGAGTTGCTACAGATTTATACCGGCCTGATCTATCGCGGCCCGGAACTGGTCAAGGAGTGCGTGGAAGCCACTCGGTAAGCCCCCGCTTCGCAAAGCACATTGCGCGCGGGCTATCCCTTGGTTTTTGTGCGCAAATTCCCCCACCAGGCACAGGAAGGTGAAAAACATCGGTAGCGACGCACGGGGATGAACAAGTTGACCAAGCGGTCAATCAACCTGCGGCGCACCCGAAATACCGGGCCGCCGCAGTCCGGGCAGACATATATGTCAGGCAGCCGGCAAGTGACATAAAGGCATTGTTGATCCATCCCCGTCTTCAAATTCATTGTTATTTCCCTGACAAGCAAACCTGGCTGAGCAGGCAATTATGGTAAATATGCTAAACCATGCAGTCAAAAGATGTATGCATAAAGATGGGTTCCGCAAGCCATGCTCGCGAGAAAACCGGAATCAAGGCCGTAATGGCCTCGCAATTTTCCCCATAGGCCGCCCTTATGCGCTTCCACTACACCGTCCCGCTGGAAGAGGTTGAAATCACCGCAATCCGCGCTCAGGGCGCCGGTGGCCAGAATGTCAACAAGGTCGCCAATGCCGTGCATTTGCGCTATGACATCGCGGCCTCGTCGCTGCCTGAAACGATACGGGAGCGGCTCCTGAAACTCGGCGATCAGCGCATCAGCAAGGATGGAGTGGTCGTCATCAAGGCGCAGGAATTCCGCAGTCTTGAGAAAAACCGGGCCGAGGCCCTGCGCAGATTGCAGGAATTGATTGCCCGTGTCGCCGTGCCGCCCAGAAAGCGCTTGGCGACCAAGCCGACCCGGGGTTCTGTCGCGAAGCGGCTGGAAAGCAAGGCCTTGCGCGCGAAGTTGAAGGCGGGGCGGAGCAAGGTTGCCGAATAGGCGAAGATTTCCGGCTAGTGCTTAGTCATCAGCCACAGGGGGTGATGTCTGGTGCTCAGTAGCCGCCGCGTTGTGCACTGGCTCACCATGAACCGGCGCGGGCCGCCGCGTACTGATCGCTCCGCACTCCCCCTGCCACCCGCAGGGTGAGTAGACGTAGGTTGGGCTGCGGAGTCGTTGTCCGCTTTAGCGGCTTACGAATCCGGCGTCCTCCTTGCGGGGGCAAAGCGCAGCGTGCCCAACATGGCGACGGGTTGTTGGGCACGCTGCGCTTTGCCCAACCTACGCTTCCGAGAATCACCTTAAGTTTGTGGTCGAAGTGCCGTAAACCGGCTTGAAGTGGCGCCGTCGGTGCCACGTCCGTTCCATGAAAGGCTCGCCATGCTGAACCTGCGCAAATTCAAGATTCGCACCCAACTGATCGTCCTGCTGGCTTCCGTCATCACCTTGTTCCTGGTCTCCACCCTGGTGTCCTGGCAGGCGCTGAACCGCGCCAAAGCGGAATTCACCAGCTTCATCAACCAGGAACAACGGGTGCTCCTCAACTACACCGAGCTGTATGCCAACGGACTGCAAATGGGCCAGGCATTGCGCAACATCATCCTCGA
This sequence comes from Pseudomonadota bacterium, assembly GCA_030684775.1. Lineage (GTDB taxonomy): Bacteria > Pseudomonadota > Gammaproteobacteria > Burkholderiales > Thiobacillaceae > PFJX01. The sequence goes on along the minus strand of JAUXXW010000082.1, from coordinate 18,138 downwards.
CCCGGCCAATCCCAAGGCCTACGAGAATTTCGAGAAAGCCAGCGCCACGATGGACAAGCTGCTCGACGACACCCGCGCCCTGGTCGGCTCCGGCAACAGCCAGGCGGAAGCGCGAGAACGCCAGAAAGGCCTGCAAACCGAGATCCGCGACCTGGTGAAGCAAGGCAATATCGAGGAAGCCAAGGTTCGCCTGAACAAGAGTGAAACCCCGGTCTGGCGCGAGATTCGGCAAGCCCTGCTGGAGTTAATCAAGGAGCAGAAGGCCGTGATCGTGGAGCGCGAAGTGGCGGTCCAGCAGAATACGGAGAACGCCCAGCACATCGCCCTGGCATTGGCCGTCATCGCCGTCCTGGTCGGCCTCGGTATCGCCCTGACCATCGTCAGCAACATCCTGTCCCAGCTCAATCTACTCGGGAAGTCGATCGAATCCCTGGCGGCCGGGGAAGGCGATCTCACCGTGCGTCTACAGATTCAGGGTGATAACGAGTTGTGCCGCATTTCCATCGCCTTCAACCGTTTCATTTCGGGCCTGCAAACCCTGGTCAACGGCATCAAGGGCAATGCCGAGCAACTGCATGCGCTCTCCGCCAATCTGGCGCTGGCCTCCTCCGGGCTGCGCGGCGCCACCGCCGACCAGACCGGAGCAGTCACATCCACCGCCGCCGCCGTGGAAGAAATGTCCGCCAGCATCGCCTCGGTGGCGGACCACGCCGAACAGGTCAAGGAAGTTTCCGCGCGCAGCGCCGACTACTCGGACCAGGGCCTCGATCGCATGAAACACCTCGATCAGGCCATGAACAGCGTGCAGAGCGCGGTCAAGGGCATGTCCGATTCCGTCTCGAAATTCCTCGGCAGTACCCAGAGCATCATCGGCGCCACCCAGCATGTGAAGGACATCGCCGAACAGATCAACCTGCTCGCGCTCAACGCGGCCATCGAAGCCGCCCGCGCCGGTGAACAGGGTCGCGGCTTCGCCGTGGTGGCGGATGAAGTACGCAAGCTGGCGGAGAAAACCGCGCAGTACGCCAATGAAATCACCCGCGTCACCGCCGATCTCAACGCCCAGTCCAGCCAGGTCGAAGCGGCAATCAAACAGGGTGAAGCGGCGCTGGAAGAAGGCTCGAATCGTGGTGGCGAGGTCTCACGCATCGTTGAACAAGCCCACAGCGCCGTCCTCGAGGCGCGGCGCGGCATCGACGGCATCACCCATTCGGTGCAAGAGCAGTCACACGCCAGCCAGTTGATCTCGCGCAACATCGAGCGCCTGGCCAGCCTCGCCTCGGGCACCGAGCACGCCATCGTCCAGTCCGATCAGACCGTTCAGGAAATGCGCCAGCTCGCCGATCAACTGACCGGCACGGTGGGCCGCTTCCGTAGTTAACGTGAAACAACCGCCCTGCCGTAGGAGCGGCTTTAGCCGCGATGCGGGCGGCAGCCCGCAAAGGCGAAACGGTGTGGCCTTGGCGAGCGTTTGCCCTTTGCGCCTCACGGCGCATCGCGGCTGAAGCCGCTCCTACGGCAGGGGTGCGCCAGGTTTCATTATCTAGCTGGCATCGCAGCCCTGCCCGTTAGGCCGGCTATCATGGCGGCCATCGATCCGCTATGAACGCCGCCATGAAACGCTTCCCCCTGTTTATTCTTGCCGCCTGCCTGATCTGGCCCAGCGCCCACGCCTTCGAAGTCGCCGAATTCAAGAGCGGCATGGCGCAGAACGAGGTCAAGACCCTGCTCATCGCCAACTGGAACTTCGACCGCGTGGTGGAAACCTCCGACGACGTGATTCTGGCCTACGACAACGACCCCGCCATCGCTCGGCGTTACCAGTTCCGTTTCTGCAAAGGCAAGCTGGTGGGCTTCGAACAGGATGTGCGGCCATCGCTCAAGGCGCTGATCATCACCACCAACAATTACAACAACCAGTACGGCCAGCCGTCACGCGTGTACTCCAACACCCATATCGTCAGCAACGGCGAGAAGGCCGTGTTCGCCATGTTCTGGAAGAACGGCGTGGACACCATCGGCGTGAAATACATCGTCCTGCCCAATATCGAACAGATGAGCCTGGCCTTCGATGTCAACAACCTGTGCTACAGCACCCCCAGGATGTAACGCGGCAACGGAGCGTTCCCAGACCGCTCGACGCTGCCACGACTGCGTGAGGGGAGTATCCTTCGGCACCCTGACGCGGGGCGCATGGGTTCGACATCCACGTTTTGAGGTTAACCACCATGAACAAGACACGCATTGCCCGGGTGAGAGCATCCGCCGCGATCCTCGCCCTGATGGCGGCGGGGCAGATGACCGCGCAGGCCGGCGTTATCCGGCATGACCGGGCCGACAGCCTGTACACGTCGCTCGCGGCTTCCGCCGCTTACTCCGGCGTCGGCGACATGATCATCAACGGCGACACCCGCTGCTCCGGCACTGCGATCTCCAGCACCTGGATTCTGACGGCGGCCCATTGCGTGGATGGCCCCATATCCAGCCTCACGTTTACCGTGGGAAGCGCCACCTATACCGGCATCGACCAAATCGTCCACGAGAACTGGACCACTGGCCTCGCCGCCGGCTGGGATATCGCCCTGGTGCGGGTGGGAAGCGCCATGAGCGGCATCACCTTCGCCTCGTTGTACACGGGGAGCGACGAACTGGGGCGAGTCGGCACCAATGTCGGTTTCGGGAGGACCGGCACCGGCCTGACCGGAAGCACGCTGTCCTCCGGCACCAAACGGGCGGGCGACAACATGATCGACGTCACCGGCCTGGCTGTCGGCTGGTCCGACAACCTGCTGTTTCAGGATTTCGATAATCCGCTGAATGCCGGCGACAGCTTTTTCGGCCTGGCTTCCCCGCTCAACATGGAATACCTGATCGCGCCTGGCGACAGCGGCGGCGGCCTGTTCATCGATGTGGGGGGCACGCGCTACCTGGCCGGCGTGCATTCGCTCATCCGCTGGGTGGACGCATTGGGTGACTCCGATTACGGTGACGTAGCGGGTTCCACCCGAGTCTCCAGCTTCGTCGGCTGGATCAACGACAAGATCAATCCCATTCCCGAACCGGGCACCCTGGCGCTCGTGGGCCTGGGGCTGCTGCTCCTGAGCGGCAGAACCTTCGCCCGGCCAAGCTGACAGGGTGGGCGTGGAAAAGGACGGGCATTACACGGGTGGTTGTCTTTGCGGGGCGGTTCGATTCGAAATCAGCGGACCTGTCCGCAGCATCGTGTATTGCCATTGCTCCCAATGCCGCAAGGCCCAAGGCAGTGCATTCGCCACCAATGGCATCGTTGACGTCTCCGATTTCAAGCTGCTCGCCGGTGAAGATGCACTCACCGCTTATGAGTCGACGCCGGGACAAACCAAGCATTTCTGCAAAATTTGCGGCTCGCCCATTTTCAGCAAGACCGCGACAAAACCGGAACAGCTTCGTATTCGACTCGGCGCCATTGAGTCGGATATCGAGGAACGGCCTGTGGCGCATATCTTCGTGACGTCCAAGGCCAATTGGGAAGAAATTGCCGGAGATTTGCCGCAGTACGAAGCTTATGAGCCAGGCCGGTAAGCCGCGTTGAACGAATCCCCCAGGCCTTCGACAGTACAGTCGTATTGCATGGCGCGGTTCGCCTGACTACGAGCAATGTCGCGGCTTGGGCAAAGCGAAGCGTGCCCAACGGCCCTATTCGTAGCCTCTTCAGAACAGGAACCCGAGGATGAAAAAGCTGCAATTACATTGGCAAATTCTCATAGCGCTGCTGCTGGCCGCCATTGCCGGAACGCTGGCGGGGACGGACTCGGCGCTGTTCGGCGTGACGTTCTATTCGGTATTCGACTTCATCGGCACCCTGTTCCTGAATGCCCTGAAGATGTTGATCGTGCCGCTGGTGGTGTCGTCCATCATCGTCGGCATTGCCGGCATAGGCTCGGGAAGCGCGTTCGGCAGGCTGGGCATGAAGACCCTGCTGTACTACCTGACGACCAGCACCTTTGCCATTCTGGTGGGCCTGGTCATCGTCAACACGCTGGCGCCGGGCATGGTGGATGGCGAACCGGCAAAGCATCTGATCGGCCTGTCCGAGAATACCGGTGATGTGGTGGCCAAGGTGGAAGGCAAAGGCACCGGCGATCTGGTCGAGGTTTTCCTGCGCATGGTGCCGACCAACGTGGTCGCGGCGGCGGCGGATGGCCAGATGCTGGGGCTGATTTTCTTCAGCCTGTTGTTCGGCTTCTTCATGACCCGGATCGAGGAGGCCTATGCGGAAAGCCTGTACAACTTCTGGCAGGGCACATTTCAGGTGATGCTGAAAATCACCGATTGGGTGATGAAGTTCGCGCCCATCGGTGTATTCGGGCTGGTCGCCAAGGTGGTGGCCAGCACCGGCTATGCGGCCTTCGTGCCCTTGGCCTGGTTCTTCCTCAGCGTGCTGGCGGCCCTGACGGTGCATATGCTGGTGGTCCTGCCCCTGCTGCTTTATTTCGTTGGGCGGGTCAATCCGCTGCACCACTATCGCGCCATGGCGCCGGCGCTGCTGACCGCGTTTTCCACCAGTTCATCCGCCGCCACGCTACCGCTGACCATGGAATGCGTGGAGAAGAATGCCGGCGTTTCCAACCGCACCAGCAGCTTTGTCTTGCCGCTGGGGGCGACGGTCAACATGGATGGCACGGCCTTGTATGAGTGCGTGGCGGCGATGTTCATCGCCCAGGCCTACAGCATCGAACTGGGTTTTGCGCTGCAATTCACCATCGTGTTGATGGCGCTGGTGACCTCCATCGGCGTGGCCGCGATTCCCTCGGCCAGCCTGGTCGCCATCGCCATCATCCTGGCCGCCGTCGGTTTGCCGGTGGAAGCCATCGGCCTGATCCTGGCGGTCGACCGGGTGCTGGATATGTGCCGCACCTCGGTCAATGTGTTCAGTGATTCCTGCGGCGCGGTAATCATTGCCCGCCGGACCGGAGAAGCAGGCGTGCTCGGCGAGCCGGCGTTAGCGCGAAGGTAACGACCCGAACGGCGCGCGCCCTACGCGCTTGCCGGCCCCAGCGCCGCGATCAGGAGACGTAGGTTGGGCAACGCGTAGCGTGCCCAAAAACCCGTCGCCATGTTGGGCACGCTACGCTTTGCCCAACCTACGCGTCCATAGGCGAGCCGGCGTTAGCGCGAAGGCAACGACCTGAACGACGCGCGTCCTACGCGCTTGCCGGCCCCAGCGCCGCGGTCAGGAGACGTAGGTTGGGCAAAGCGAAGCGTGCCCAACATGGCGACGGGTTGTTGGGCACGCTACGCTTTGCCCAACCTACGCGTCCTACGCACTTGCCGGCCCCAGCGCCGCGGTCAGGATTTCTTCCAGTTGCTGCTTGTGCAGACTGAGATAACCGGCGGCGGGCGAGGAGGACTCGGGGCGGCCGGCGTAACACAGGGTGATGCCGGTGGCCAGGCGGATGGGGTAGGCGGCATAGCGCCAGGCGCCCTGATTGAGCGGTTCGTCCTGCGCCCAGACGATGTCGTTCACCCCCGGGTAACGCGCCAGCAGTTCGGCAAGTTCCAGATCCGGCCAGGGATAGAGCTGTTCGATTCGGATGATGGCGATGTTGTGAGCCTCACGCTCCCGGCGCGCGCGCAGCAGGTCGTAATAAAGGCGTCCGGAGCAGAACACCAGGCGGGTGACTTCGGTCGGGTCGAGGGCATCGACTTCGTCGATCAGGGGCTGGAAAGCGCCACTCGCGACCTCTTCCAGGCTGGAGCCGGCATCCGGGTGGCGTAGCAGGCTCTTGGGGGTGAACACGATCAAGGGCTTGCGGTAGGGGCGCACCACCTGACGACGCAGCAAGTGGAACATCTGTGCCGGCGTGGTGGGCTGCACGATCTGGAAATTGTCATGCGCTGCCAGTTGCAGGAAGCGTTCGATGCGCCCGGAGGAGTGTTCCGGCCCTTGGCCCTCGTAGCCATGCGGCAGGAACAGGGTGAGGCCGGAGAGCAACCCCCACTTGCTTTCGGCGGCGGCGATGAACTGGTCCACCACCACCTGGGCGCCGTTGAGAAAATCGCCGAACTGCGCTTCCCAGATCACCAGTTGCTCCGGCGCGACGCTGGCATAGCCATACTCGAAGCCGAGCACGGCTTCTTCAGAAAGTACGGAATCCACCACCAGGAAATTGGCCTGGCCGGGAATCAGGTTCTGCAACGGGATGTAAACCCCGTCATTCCAGTTTTCCCGCTCCTGGTCGTGCAGCACGGCATGGCGGTGGAAGAAGGTACCGCGTCCGGAATCCTGCCCGGTCAGCCGCACCGGCGTGCCATCGGCCAGCAGGCTGGCGTAGGCCAGACTTTCCGCCATGCCCCAGTCCAGCGGCAGCGCGCCCTCACCCATCTGGGCGCGATCATCCATGATCTTCTTCACGCGGGGATGGAGGACGAAGTCGGCCGGCACGGCGGTAAGCCGTCGCGCCAGCGCCTGCAAGCGCTGCAAGGGAACCCGGGAGGGCGTGGCATCGCGCCAGTGCGTGCCCTTGTAAGGGCTCCAATTCGCCGCGTAGGGGCTTTTCGCGGCCACTTGGTGGCCGACGCGGGCATCCAGGCTGGCGCGAAAGGCCTGCACCATGGACTCCGCCTCGGCGGCGTCCACCACGTCCTGTTCGGCCAGCCGTTGCGCATAGAGGACTCGTGTGCTGGGCAATGCCTGGATGCGGCGGTACATCAACGGCTGCGTCGCCATCGGCTCGTCCTGCTCGTTGTGGCCGAGACGGCGGTAGCAGATCAGATCGATGGCGATATCGCGCTTGAACGCCATGCGGTATTCCAGGGCGATCGCCACCGCCCGCAGCACCGCTTCCGGGTCGTCGCCGTTCACATGCAACACCGGCGCCTCGACGATCTTCATCACATCGGTGCAATACAGGCTGGAGCGGGAATCGCGCGGGTCGGAGGTGGTGAAACCGATCTGGTTGTTGATGACGATGTGCAGCGTGCCACCGGTCGTAAAACCGCGGGTGGCCGCCATGTTCAGGGTTTCCATCACCACGCCCTGGCCGGCCATCGCGGCATCGCCGTGGATCAACACCGGCATCACCTGGCTGCCGTCGGTATCGCCGCGACGCTGCTGCTGCGCGCGTACCCAGCCCTCCACCACGGGACTGACGATTTCCAGGTGTGACGGGTTGAACGACAACACGGTGCGTATCGGGCCGCCCGCCGTCTCCAGGTCGGCGGCGAAACCCTGGTGATATTTCACATCGCCGGTGCGCTGCGCGTTGCCCAGCGCCATGTGGGCATGCTCGAACAACTCGATCACCGAGCGCTTCATCACGTTGTGCAACACATTGAGGCGGCCGCGATGCGCCATGCCCAGGCCGATTTCCCGTATCCCGGCGCGAGCGGCCAGTTCAAGCAGGAAATTGAGCAGCGGAATCAGCGACTCGCCGCCTTCCAGCGAAAAGCGTTTCTGGCCGACGAAGCGGGTGTGCAGGGTCTTTTCCAGCGTCTCGGCGGCGGTCAGTTGCGCCAGCAGCCAGCGCTGCAACTCCTCCGTCATTTCCTGGCCGCCCACGCCCCCGCTCTCCCCCTCCAGGCGCTGCTGCAACCAGCGTTTCTGCGTGGTACTGGTGAGATGCATGTATTCCGGCGCCAGGGTGCCGCAATAGGTGCGCCGCACCCGCGCGATGATATTGCGCAAAGTGTCGCGCGCCGGGCCGACCAGTGAACCGGTATCGAACTCCTGATCCAGATCGGCGGCGGTGAGGCCGTGGTTGGCCGGGTCCAGTTCCGGAATGGGCGGCTGCGGCAGGTGCTTCAACGGGTCCAGATCGGCGACGCGGAAACCGCGAAAACGGTAGGCATTGATGAGTTGCAACACCCCGACCTGGCTCGCCTCGCATTTCAGCAAGGGCAGATCGGAAACCTCGATCGCTTCCCGCTTCGGGAAACGCGGTGGAGCGGACGCAAATGAGGCGCGCGGCGGTGGCGGAAACGACTCCGGCCGTTCGGATTCGAGCGCGGCCAGGTAATCCGCGCTATCGGAATACAAGGCCGTGACGGGGAGAGGATCGCGCTGCATGCCTGGGCTCATGGTTAAGTTGACGCTGCGCGCACGCTAACGGGTGGCGTGTTGCGGTGCAAGGTGATTTTTCAGCCGGGAAAGCCGCGCGGGCGGGTGCGGAGGCAAATGCCTTGTTTACCTTCTCCATCCGCTTCGCTACCCTGACGGGACACCCCGCCAGACAGCATGCACACCGCATCCATGCAGCAAGATCTGCTTTCCGCATTCACTCGATACTTTGAACTGGTTCACGCCGACACGGACGAATTGCGGACTCGGGTATTTCAACTGCGCTATCAGGTCTATGTAGTGGAGACCGGGTTCGAGACGGAGTCGGATTGCGCCCGTGGTGTCGATCCATCAGGCCACCCGATCCACCTGGAAGAAGACGAGTTCGATGTCCGCTCCGACCACTACCTGCTCCGCCATCGCCGAACCGGCGTCTATGCCGCCACCGTGCGGCTGATCCTGCCCGCGAATCACGCGCCCTACCCCATCGAAGCACATTGCGATCTGGACGATCCCGTGCGGGATGTATCGGTTCGCTCGCGTCTCGGTGAAATATCGCGTTTCGCCGTCTCCAAGGCCTTCAAGAGGCGTCTCGGTGAGGCCGGCAGTGTCGCCGGCGTGGCCGCCGACATCGAGATGTATTTCGACGGCGACGAGCGCCGCGTGCTGCCGCATATTTCGCTCGGCCTGTTCGCGGCCGTCATGCGCATGGCCCACGCGCACGGCATCAGCCATTGCTACGCGGTCATGGAACCGGCGCTGGTGCGACTGCTCGGCCGCTTCGGCGTGGTGTTCCGGCGGATCGGGCCGGATGTCGAATATCACGGCGTGCGCGTGCCCTGCATCACCTCGGCGGACGAGGTTCTGCCCAGCATCAGACTGGTCGCGCCCCAGGTCTGGGATCTCATTACCAATCGCGGCGAACTGCTCATCGCGGCCACCTGACGCTTTTTCCAACCTCCCTTCACTAGAAAACCATCATGACCACATCCCAAGACATCCGCACCCTCGCACTGGTCGGCCACGGCGGCGCCGGCAAAACCACCCTGATCGAAGCCCTGCTCGCGGCCGCCGGCGCCATTCCCGCAGCCGGTTCCGTGGAGCGTGGCAACACCGTATGCGATTACGACCCGCTGGAGAAAACCCATCAGCACTCGATCAAGGTGGCCGTTGCCCATCTCGATCATCAAGGCACCCAGATCAATCTGCTCGACACTCCCGGCTACCCCGATTTCATGGGCCAGGCCATGTGCGCCCTGGATGCCGTCGAAACCGCCGTGGTGGTGATCGACCCGAAGAAGGGTCTGGAACTCACAGCTCACCGCATGATGCACTGGGCGCAGACGCGCAAGCTGTGCCGCATGATCGTGGTCAACAAGATTGACTCGGATGGACTCGACCTTCCAGCGCTCCTATCCGAAATTCAGACCGCCTTCGGCCGCGAATGCCTGCCGATCAACCTGCCCGCCGGCGGCGGGAGCAAGGTCACCGATTGCTTCTTCAACCCCGGTGGCGAGTCCGATTTTTCCTCCGTGGCGGACGCTCACAGCGCCCTGGTCGATCAGGTCGTGGAAGTCGACGAAGACCTGATGAATATCTACCTGGAACAGGGCGAGGTCGCCTCGGCCCAACTGCACGCCCCGTTCGAAAAAGCCCTGCGCGAAAACCACTTGGTACCGGTGTGCTTCGTATCCGCCAGCACCGGCGCCGGCATACCCGAACTGCTCGACATCATCGCCAAGCTGCTGCCCAACCCCAGTGAGGGCAACCCGCCGCTGTTCGTGCAGGGTGAAGGCGAGGCCGCGCAACCGCTGCGCGCCGTGCCGGACCCGGACAAACATGTGCTCGCCCATGTGTTCAAGGTGGAAATCGACCCCTATGTCGGCAAGACCGCCGTATTCCGGGTGCATCAGGGCACCGTCACGCCGGATTCACAGCTCTATATCGGCGAATCGCGCAAGCCATTCAAGGTCAGCCACTTGTACCGCCTCCAGGGCAAGCAGTTGGAGGAAGTCAAAGCCTGCATACCCGGCGACATCTGCGCCGTGGCCAAGATCGACGATCTCGGCTTCGACGCCGTGCTGCACGACGCCCCGGAAGACGACCACATCCACATGCAGCCGCTCGACTTCCCTCATGCCGTCTACGGCCTGGCGGTACGGCCGAAAAAGCAGACTGAAGTCGACAAGCTGTCCGAGATACTCCACCGCCTGTGCGCCGAAGACCCCGGCCTGCACGTCGACCACGACCCCACCACGCACGAAGCCGTGATACGCGGCCAGGGTGAAAACCACCTGAAATTCGTGCTGGAAAAAATGCGCGAACAGTTCCGCCTGGAAGTGGAAACCCACACGCCCACCATTCCCTACCGCGAAACCATCACCCAGAAGGCGGAAGGCCACTACCGGCACAAGAAACAGACCGGCGGCGCCGGCCAGTTCGGCGAGGTCTATCTGCGCATCGAACCATTGGCTCGCGGCGCCGGCTTCGAGTACGTCGATGCCGTGAAAGGCGGCGCCATCCCCGGCCCCTTCATCGCCGCCGTGGAAAAAGGCGTGCTCCAGGCCATGGAACTGGGCATCGTCGCCGGTTTTCCGATGCAGGATGTGCGCGTCACCGTCTACGACGGCAAGAGCCACGCGGTCGACGGCAAGGAAATCGCCTTCGTCAGCGCCGGCAAGAAAGCCTTCCAGGCCGCCGCCGAACAGGCCCGCCCGGTGGTGCTGGAGCCCATCGTCCGCGTCGAACTGACCACGCCCGAATCCGCCATCGGCGACGTCAGCGGCGACTTCTCCGCGCGCCGCGGCCAGATCACCGGCCACGAAAGCGGACGCGGCGGCATGCTCGTGGTCAGCGGCCAGGCACCCCTGGCCGAGCTGGAAAACCTGCAATCACGGCTGAAGGCGCTCACCGGCGGCCAGGGCTCCTACACCCTGGAATTCAGCCACCACGAACAGGTGCCGCCCAACGTGCAACAGCAACTGGCCGTCGCCTTCAAACCGGCGCATGACGAGCAGTAACCGTTCATGGCCGAGCCTCACCCGCTCATGCAAGCCGCATCCCGCCATGAACGGTTCCCTCACCCCCAGCCCCTCTCCCAGAGGGAGAGGGGAGCTTCGAGAGTCGCTGCGCGACTGCCACGGTAAAGCCCCTTGCCGACCTGGTTCGTCTACATCCTGCGCTGCGCCGATGACACGCTCTACACCGGCGTGACCACCGACCCGGAGCGCCGCCTGCGAGAACACAACGCGGGCGGCAAACCGGGAGCGCGCTACACCCGCGCGCGGCGTCCGGTGGAACTGGCGCATTGCGAGGAAGCCGGTAGCCGGTCTGAAGCCTGTCGCCGTGAAATGGCGATCAAGAAACTCGGCAGGGATGCCAAGCTGGCGCTGACCGCCCAGGCACCAACCCCTAATCAATCGATTCCGTAGGGTGCGCCGTGCGCGCCATTGGATGCGGATCGGTGCGCGCGGCGCACCCTACTATCCGCTTGTCGCCGGCCCCCGCTACAGCAGGGACGTAGGTTGGGCAAAGCGAAGCGTGCCCAACGGACTACCTTGTCGCCGGCACCCGCCACAGGTAAGGACGTAGGTTGGGCAAAGCGTAGCGTGCCCAACAATCGCGGCGGTTCGTTGGGCACGCTACGCTTTGCCCAACCTACGGGGCTACGGGGCTACAGGGCTACGGGGCTGATATGAGTGAAGCCACAGCGTGGTTTCCCGACCGGCATGGCTCAGGAAAAAATCGAATCACTCGACGGATTGAGCGCGGTTTTCAGCGCATCGGCGACGCGGCCGGCGTTGAAGGGTTTGATGATGTAGCCCACCGCGCCGAAGCTCACCGCCTCGCGCACCGTGGTCATGCTGGCATCGCCGGTAATCATCACCACGCGCACATCCGGGAATTTCTCGCGCAGGATTTTCAGGGTATCCAGGCCGGAGATGCCGGGCATGTTGACATCCAGGCATACCGCGTCTGGGCGCAGGCGTTCCACTTGCGCGAGCCCCGCTTGGCCATCCTTGGCCTCGCCCGCCACGGCAAAACCTTCGCTGCGCAGGATCGCCTTGAGCACTTCGCGCATGAGGGTGTCGTCGTCCACCACCAGCACGCGTTGTTTGTCTTTCTCGTCCATTTCTTCCGCCCAAAAAACACCCGATTCGCAAGCTGCCTCAGCCACCATGTTGGGCACGCTCCGCTTTGCCCAACCTACGCTTCACTCCATGCTTCCGCTGAGACAGCCTGCCAATCGGGAAAAAACATGCCGGCATCAGCCGGCATGTTCATCAACCAGAGAGAGCGAAACTTTACCCCTCATCCTCCTTGTCGATCACGACCCGCTGCAAATATTGCTTGCCGCAGTAGTGCGCCAGGAACTCCTCGCCTTCCGGGCTGGCCAGCAGCGCATCGGCATAATCATCCATAACGGCATCGCAATCCAGGGTGGAACAGGCATCATCCATGTCGCAAGGCAGCAACTTGCCGCCGGCAGTGGTATTGGGCGCTTCCATGACAGTCTCCTTTATGGGGGTTGTAATGTTTCTTATAGCTCTGTGACGGAAAAACAAAACCATGCACGACATACGGTTGAACACGCTCCCCACCCGGCCATCGCCGCGCCCGGTCGATTGCAACAAGGGCGATTTCGGCGCGGTGGCGATCATCGGCGGCGCCCCCGGCATGGTCGGGGCGGTGCTGCTGGCGGCGCGCGCGGCTTTGTTCTGCGGCGCGGGGCGGGTCTATGCGGTGGTGCTCGACACGCGCATCGGCCTGGACCCGACCGTACCCGAATTGATGGTCGCCCACCCCGACATCCTGCCGCTCCTGCCGCTCTTGCCGCATCCGGCCTGCCGGGTGGTGGGGCCGGGGCTGGGGCAATCCGCCGCCGCGCATGCGGCGTTGCTGGCGGTGGTGGCTATGGATCAACCGCTGCTGCTGGATGCCGACGCGCTCAATCTGATCGCCGCCGACCCCGCGCTGCGCGAACGGGTGCGTGCCCGCGGCGCCCCCACCGTGCTGACGCCTCACCCCGGTGAAGCCGGGCGCTTGTTGGGTATGAGCAGCCAGGCCGTGCAGCTTGACCGCCCGGGCAGCGTGGCGCGGCTGAGCGAAAGCTTTCGCGCGGTAGTCGTTCTGAAAGGGGCCGGCACGCTGGTCAAGGCCCCCGCCGGCGAAATCTGGCGCAACACCAGTGGCAACCCCGGAATGGCCGCGCCGGGCATGGGCGACGTACTGGCCGGCATCATCGCCGCGCTGATCGCCCAGGGCATGACGGTGGAAGCGGCGGCCGTGGTCGGCGTCTGGCTGCATGGCGCGGCCGCCGATATGGCTGTCGAAGAAGGGCTGGGGCCACGCGGCCTGACCGCGTCGGAACTGCCGCCACGCGTCAGACGCTTGCTCAATTCGGCCTGAATACGAACCAGCCGTGCTACGAACTACACGAAAGCATCGAGCATCCCGGCTGGTTGCGCGCCCAGTCCGGGCGTTTTCCGGCATGGCGCGCGTATTCGGGCTGCTCGTCGTAAGGCCTGCGCATGACCTCCAGCAACTCGTGCACGCGGGAAAGATCGCCCTGTTCGGCCAGGTCGATGGCTTCCTGGGCCAGATAGTTGCGCAGCACATAGCGCGGGTTGACGGCATTCATGCGGTCGCGCCGGGCTTCCGGCGGCTCGCCGGCGGCCCTTATACGTTCGCCGTAACGCGCCAGCCATGCGTGAAAAGCGGCCTCGTGCCGACGCATCGGATCTTCACGATAGAACGCCTCACGCAGCGGTTCCAATGACGGCGCGCTCGGCTCGACCAGGGCCAGGGCACGGAAGAACAGGGTCATATCCACTTCGGCCTGTTGCAGCAATCCAAGCGCCTCGGCGATCAACTCGCCATCGCCGTCACGCGGCGCCGCAATGCCGAATTTCGCGGCCATCATGCGGCTGTGTTCCTCGATGAAGACCTGAACGAAGCAATCCAGGCCGGCCCGCAACGGCTCCGCCGCCGGGAACAGCGGCTCCAGCGCTTGGGCCAGGCGCGACAGGTTCCAGTGCGCGATCTGTGCCTGCTGGCCGAAGCGGTAGCGGCGGTTCTCCTCGTCGGTGGTGTTGGGGGTCCAGTCCGGGTCGTAGTTGTCGATCCAGCCGTAGGGGCCGTAGTCGATGGTCAGGCCGAGGATGGACATGTTGTCGGTGTTCATCACGCCATGCACGAAGCCCACCCGCATCCAGTGCGCAACCATGCGCGCGGTGCGTGCGCAGACCTCCGCGAACCAGCGGGCGCGCTTGTCGTTCAGGTCGTCGCCGACGATTTCCGGGAAGTCGCGGGCAAGAGTGAAATCCACCAGGCCCGCAAGAAGTTCGAGATCGCCGCGCGAAGACGGAATCTCGAAATTGCCGAAGCGGATGAACGAAGGCGCCACCCGGCACACCACGGCGCCCGGCTCATGGCGCGGATTGCCGTCGTACATCATGTCGCGCAGCACCGGCTCGCCGGTGGCCATCAGACTCAAGGCGCGCGTGGTGGGCACGCCGAGATGGTGCATGGCCTCGCTACAGAGAAACTCGCGGATCGAGGAGCGCAGCACCGCGCGGCCATCGGCGCGGCGCGCATAGGGCGTCGGACCGGCGCCCTTGAGTTGCAGATCCCAGCGCTGGCCGGCGTGGTTGATGGCTTCACCCAGGTTGATGGCGCGACCGTCACCCAACTGGCCCGCCCAATTTCCGAACTGGTGACCGCCGTAGCAGGCGGCATACGGCCGCATGCCCGGCAACTGGCGGTTGCCGGCGAATACCTCGGCGAACTCGGCGCTGGCCACCTCTTCAGCGGAGAGATCGAGCAGGTTCGCCACTTCCGGCGACCAGGCCAACAGGCGCGGCGCCACCACCGGCGTCGGCAGCACCCGCGACCAGCAGGCGCCATGAACCTGGCGCCGACGCGGCCCCTCTTCGGGATCGCCCGGCAATTCGTTGATGAAACGGTTATCGAAATTGAAATTCACGGGAAGCAGGCGGGAGGGGTCGGTCGAACACAGGATGGGAGGATCATGCGCGGCGGTCAACCACGCGGGCCGAGTGGGATTGAGCGTCGTTTACCCGAGCAGTGACGTAGGTTGGGCAAAGCGAAGCGTGCCCAACGAACCGTCGCGATGTTGGGCACACTTCGCTTTGCCCAACCTACGCAAGGGGGGTCTACCGGCGCCGCGCGTAGCGCAGGATGAACTCGACCAGCGTATTCGGATCGAGCGGTTTGGCGAGGTGGGCGACCATGCCGGCCGCCAGGCAGGCGGCCTTTTCTTCGGCGAAGGCGTGGGCGGTCTGGCCGATGATGGGCAGGTCGGGGGCGAGTTCGAGGATGCGGCGAGTGGCTTCGTGGCCTCCCATTTCCGGCATCTGGATGTCCATCAAGACCAGGTCGAAGGCGGCGCTACCCAGGCTGAGCACGCATTCCACCGCCTGGCGGCCATTGTCGGCGAGGGTGACATTGGCGCCGTCGCCGCTCAACAACTCTCGGATCACCTCCTGATTCACCTCGTTGTCCTCGGCGACCAGAATGTTGAGGCCCGCCAGCGGCAGGGTGGGCCCACGCGCCACGAGGACAGGGCTGTCGACCGGCGCCAGGCTGGCTTCGACGCAGGGCAGACGCACCTCGAAAAGGCTGCCGACGCCGACTTGGCTTTCCACGCGAATTTCCCCGCTCATGAGTTGCAGCAGACGCTGGGTAATGGCCAGCCCCAGACCGGTGCCGCCGAAGCGGCGGGTGGTGGAACCGTCGGCCTGTTCGAAGGGGAGGAACAGTCGCGCGAGCTGTTCCGGTGTCATGCCGATGCCGGTATCCGTGACCGTGAACACCAGTTGTTCCCCGTCACGGGCGATAGCGAGAGTGACACTGCCGGATTCGGTGAACTTGATGGCGTTGGCGAGCAGGTTGATGAGCACCTGGCTCAGCCGTACCGGGTCGCTGTGGCAGACGGCGGGCAGGTCTTGCGCTTTCCTGATCTTGAATGCGAGCCCTTTGGCCTGGGCGCGTTCGTTCATGAGGCTGGTCACCTCGCGCAGCACCGCGAGCAGTTCGACCGGCACCGATTCGACCCGCAGCTTGCCGGCCTCGATTTTCGAGAAGTCGAGAATGTCGTTGATGATGCCCAGGAGCAGCTTTCCGGATTGCACGATCTTGGCGAAAGTCTCGCTCGCCCTGTCGCGCCCGGCGCTGTCGCGGCAACCGATCTGGGCCAGGCCGAGGACACCGTTCAGCGGCGTGCGGATTTCGTGGCTCATGTTGGCGAGGAATTCACTCTTCACCCGCGCCAGGCGTTCCGCTTCGGCCAACGCCTGATCGCGCGCGGCGTCGAGCGCCTTGCGCTGGCTGATGTCGTTGAAGCTGACCACGGCGCCGACCACCCGCCCGTCTTGCAACATGGGCTGGGTGGCGGTCGCCACCGGCAGCGGCGTGGCGTCGGCGCGCCAGAATAGATCGTCGTCGTTGCGCGCCGGTATGCCCTGTTGCAGCGCCACCAGCATCGGGCAGGCCGCGGCGGGAAAAGGCGAGCCGTCGGCATGGCTGTGGTGCAGGGTGACATGCACCGGGCGCCCGATCAGCGCATCGGCCGTGTAACCCAGCATGGCGCTGCCGGCCGGGTTGATGAAGATGAGGTTGCCGGTGTTGTCCATACCGTAGAGGCCATTGGCGCTGGCATCCAGGATCAGGCGGCTCTTCAGTTCGGCTTCCTGTAGTTCCGCCGTGCGTTGCGCCACCCGCTCCTCCAGATGAAGCCGGTGCCGCTCCAGTTCGGCCTCGATGCGCAAGCGCTCCGTGGTGTCCTGAAACACCAATACGGCCCCGATGATCTCGCCGTGCTCACGAATCTGCGCGGTGTGGTATTCGACCGGGAAATGGCTGCCGTCCTTGCGCCAGAAGTGGTCGTCCTTCACATGGCGGGTCTTGCCGTCGAGCATGGTCCGAGAGGTGGGACACGCGTCCGTGGGGTAGTGGCCGCCATCGGGGTAACTATGGTGCATGAGCGCATGGATGGGTTCGCCGATCACTTCCTCCGCCGTATAGCCGAGCATGGCCAGCGCCGCCGGATTGATGAAGGTGGCGCGGCCCAAACGGTCAATGCCGAATATGCCTTCCGCCATCGACTCCAGCAGCAACCGGTTGTGTCGCCCGAGGCGGCCGGCCTGCTCCAGCGCGGCCTCGGCGTGATCGAGCGCCAGGCGCATGCGTTGCCCGCGCTCGAGATGAAAAATACGCAGGACGTAAGCCACGGAAAACGCCAGCGCGACCGCGCAGGCGGCGCGGAACAACTGCACCGGGATGCCGCCGCTTTCCTGGAAACCTTCCTGATTCAGCCAGGCGGCCGGCGCCCAATCGGCACGCGGCACCACCAAGCCGCCGAAAACGCCGTAGGCGATGAAGGCGATCCCGGCCAGCAGGCAGGCGCGCCAGACCGGACGGAATTCATCGCTTTCCAGTGTGGGCTGGATGCGGTTTCGGCAATAGAGCAGGAATCCGACGCCGGCGAGCAGGGAAGCGGGGAAACCGTAGAGATAGCGCGACCAGATGGTGAGGTTGAGCGAAAAACCATCGCCGGTCAGGCTGCCGAGCGCCACACCGGCGAGCAGCACGATATGGACGGCCTTGGACAGCAGCGCGCGCATCAAGGCGCCGGGGGCCAGCAGGGAGGCGACGACCAGACGGCGGCCGAATTCGTACAAAAGCAGGTAGGAGGCGAGCAACACGAATGGCCGCAGGGCGGCCAATGTCGCCGTATCTCCCCGCACCACGCGCCACAGGTCCGTCCACTCCAGCGCGCCGTGGACAAAGGCGAATGCCGCCAGCCAGCGGCTCAGAGTGGCCAGATCGAAACGGCTGTCGTGCTTGGGCCAGATGACCAAGACCAGACCCAGCGCCAGGAAAGCCAATCCGTAGACGAGGAAGACGATGTCCATGTCAGACGCTCAGGGTTGAAGTCGTAGGTTGGGCCGTAGGGCGGAAAAGCGGCCTTATCGCGCCTTCCGCCAGTGACGTAGGTTGGGCAAAGCGAAGCGTGCCCAACATCGCGGCGGTTTGTGGGGCACGCTGCGCTTTGCCCAACCTACGGTTCAGGGCCGTAG
>JAUXXW010000064.1 GCA_030684775.1 Pseudomonadota bacterium | reverse complement strand
TTACTCGATGACTTTCGCGACCACGCCGGCGCCGACGGTACGGCCGCCTTCACGGATGGCGAAACGCAGGCCTTCTTCCATCGCGATCGGGGCGATCAGCGCCGCCGTAATCGAGACGTTGTCGCCAGGCATGACCATCTCGGTGCCGGCCGGCAGTTCGATCGCGCCGGTCACGTCGGTGGTGCGGAAGTAGAACTGGGGACGATAGCCATTGAAGAACGGGGTGTGGCGACCGCCTTCATCCTTGCTCAGCACATAGATCTCGGCGCTGAACTTGGTGTGCGGGGTGATGCTGCCGGGCTTGGCCAGTACTTGGCCACGCTCGACATCCTCCCTCTTGGTGCCACGCAGCAGGGCGCCGATGTTGTCGCCGGCCTGACCTTGGTCGAGCAGCTTGCGGAACATTTCAACGCCGGTGCAGATGGTCTTGACCGTGGGCTTGATGCCGACGATTTCGATCTCTTCACCCACCTTGACGATGCCGCGCTCGACACGACCAGTCACGACGGTGCCGCGGCCGGAGATGGAGAAGACGTCTTCCACGGGCATCAGGAAGGGCTTGTCCACCGCGCGCTCGGGCATGGGGATGTAGCTGTCCAGTGCGTCGGCCAGCTTGAAGATGCTGGGCTCGCCGATGTCGCTGGTGTCGCCTTCGAGGGCTTTCAGGGCGGAACCGATGATGATGGGGGTGTCATCACCCGGGAAGTCGTATTTGCTGAGCAATTCACGCACTTCCATTTCGACGAGTTCGAGCAACTCGGCGTCGTCGACCATGTCGGCCTTGTTCATGTACACGATGATGTAGGGCACGCCCACCTGACGGGCAAGCAGGATGTGCTCGCGAGTCTGCGGCATCGGGCCGTCGGCGGCGGATACAACCAGGATCGCGCCGTCCATCTGCGCGGCACCCGTGATCATGTTCTTCACATAGTCGGCGTGCCCCGGGCAGTCAACGTGCGCGTAGTGGCGGTTTTCCGTCTCGTACTCGACGTGCGCGGTGTTGATCGTGATACCACGCGCCTTCTCTTCCGGCGCGGAGTCGATGTCGGCGTAGTTCTTGGCGGCGCCACCGAACTTCTTCGACAGAATCGTGGTAATCGCTGCGGTCAGCGTCGTCTTGCCGTGGTCAACGTGTCCAATCGTCCCAACGTTCACGTGCGGCTTCGTACGCGCAAATTTTTCCTTGGCCATTTCTCTTAACCTCTATCACTTCTTACTGTTGATCACCGCTTCCGCGACTGACTTGGGTGCGTCGGAATAGTGCTTGAATTCCATCGTATAGGTGGCGCGACCCTGCGACATCGAGCGCACATCGGTCGAGTACCCGAACATTTCCGCCAGAGGCACTTCGGCCTTGATCGACTTGCCAGCCGCCAGATCGTCCATGCCTTGAATGATGCCGCGGCGACGATTCAGGTCGCCCATGACATCGCCCATGTAGTCCTCGGGCGTCTCGACCTCAACCGCCATCATCGGCTCCAGAAGCACCGGGCTGGCTTTGCGCATGCCTTCCTTGAAGCCCAGGATCGCGGCCATCTTGAACGCCTGCTCGGAAGAGTCAACCTCGTGGTAGGAGCCATCAAACAACGTGACTTTCACGTCAACCACCGGGAAGCCGGCCATAACGCCGTTGTTCAGCGCTTCTCTCAGGCCTTTTTCGACAGCGGGAATGTACTCGCGCGGCACCGATCCACCCTTTATGGCATCGACAAATTCAAAGCCCTTGCCAGCCTCGTTCGGCTCCATCTTGAGCCAGACATGGCCGTATTGCCCCTTGCCGCCGGATTGCTTGACGAATTTTCCTTCCTGCTCAACCGACTTGCGGATGGCTTCGCGGTAGGCCACCTGAGGTGCGCCCACGTTGGCCTCGACGCTGAATTCGCGACGCATGCGGTCAACCAGAATCTCCAGGTGCAGCTCACCCATGCCGGAAATGATGGTTTGACCCGTTTCTTCATCGGTACGCACCCGGAACGAAGGATCTTCTTGTGCCAGACGGTTCAGTGCCAGGCCCATTTTTTCCTGGTCAGCCTTGGTCTTGGGCTCCACAGCGACGTGAATCACGGGCTCGGGGAAAATCATGCGCTCAAGAATGACCGGCTTGTCCATCGCGCAAATGGTGTCACCCGTGGTCGCATCTTTCAGACCAACGGCGGCGGCGATATCGCCGGCATGAACTTCCTTGATCTCTTCGCGATTGTTGGCGTGCATCTGCAGGATACGACCCAGGCGATCTTTCTTGCCCTTGACCGAGTTGTAAATCGTGTCACCCGCGCTGACCACCCCGGAGTAGACACGGAAGAAGGTCAACTGGCCGACAAAGGGGTCGGTCATGATCTTGAACGCAAGGGCGGCAAACGGCTCGGTGTCACTGGCCGCTCGCTCGGTGGGCGTACCATTTTCGGTTTCGCACTTCACCGGCGGAATATCGATCGGCGACGGCATGTAGTCGATTACCGCGTCCAGCATCGCCTGCACGCCCTTGTTCTTGAAGGCGGAGCCGCACAGCATGGGCACGATTTCACTGGCGATGGTGCGGGTACGCAGCGCCAGCTTGATTTCTTCCTCGGAGAGATCACCCTCTTCGAGGTATTTGTTCATCATCTCTTCGTTGACTTCGGCGGCGACCTCAACCAACTTCTCGCGCCACTCGTTGCAGACATCGACCAGATCGGCGGGAATTTCGCGGTACTCGAACTTCATGCCCTGCGAAGCCTCGTCCCAATAGATAGCCTTCATCTTGACCAGGTCGACCACGCCCTCGAACTTTTCCTCGGCGCCGATGGGCACCTGGATCAGCACGGGATTGGCCTTCAGGCGGGTCTTCATCTGCTCGTACACGCGGAAGAAATTGGCTCCCGATCGGTCCATCTTGTTGACGAAGGCCAGGCGCGGTACGCCGTACTTGTTGGCCTGACGCCACACAGTCTCGGACTGGGGCTGCACACCACCTACCGCGCAATACACCATGCAAGCACCGTCAAGCACGCGCATGGAGCGCTCCACCTCGATGGTGAAGTCCACATGGCCGGGCGTGTCGATGATGTTTACACGATGCTCAGGCAGCGATAGATCCATGCCTTTCCAGAAACAGGTCGTGGCGGCGGAGGTGATGGTAATGCCGCGCTCTTGCTCCTGCTCCATCCAGTCCATGGTTGCAGCGCCGTCATGCACCTCACCGATTTTGTGAGACACACCCGTATAATAGAGGACACGTTCCGTAGTCGTCGTCTTACCTGCATCAATGTGAGCCATGATGCCAATATTTCGA
>JAUXXW010000059.1 GCA_030684775.1 Pseudomonadota bacterium | reverse complement strand
TCGATGTCGCCCACCGTGCCGCCGACCTCGATGATCGCGATTTCCGCGCCCTCGGCGCCGCGTTTGATGTAGGTCTTGATCTCGTCGGTGATGTGCGGGATGACCTGTACGGTCTTGCCGAGATATTCGCCGCGCCGTTCTTTCTTGATCACCGACTCGTAGATCTGGCCGGTGGTGAAGTTGTTGCGCCGGCTCATCTTGGCGCGGGTGAAGCGTTCGTAGTGGCCCAGATCGAGGTCGGTTTCGGCGCCGTCTTCGGTAACGAACACCTCGCCGTGCTGAAACGGGCTCATGGTGCCAGGATCGACGTTGATGTAGGGATCGAGCTTGAGATGGGTGACGGTGAGGCCACGCGATTCGAGAATGGCGCCCAGGGAAGCGGCGGCGATGCCTTTGCCCAGGGAGGACACCACGCCGCCGGTGACGAAGATATAACGAGTCATGGAATTGGCAGATGCAGGGATGGCGAATGATACCGGAAGCCCCCCACCCGACCAAGGACTGGAGGGAGGCGACTCAAGCACGAGGAAGGATTAGGGGGCCCGGAACAACCTCCCCAGCAATTCCGCCGCGCGCGACAAGGCGGTCACGCCGTGGTCCAGCGTGATGGCGTCCTGGTGCTCGGGTGCCGCGCTCCAATCACGCAATTCACGCGCTTGCCGCCAGCGTTTCAGGTCTGAATCGGGGATCAAACCCAGTTTGGCGAGGGCGCGCAGGTTATGGCCGAAAGAAAGGGGATGCTGTTTACCCTGGCTGTCGGCACAGTCCACCGGCAGCCCCGCCTGGACACAACGCGCTCTGGCGCCTCGTTCCAGGACGCGGTAGCACTGCTCCACGCCCATCGCCATGAGCGGTTGAAAAAAATACCCGTAAAGCATGCCGCCACGCGCCGCCTCGAACATTCGGGCCACTTCCCCGTGGACGGCGGGGTCGAGACGGATGGAGAGGAACGCCTCACGCCACGCTCGGGCATCCGCGGCCTGGCTCTTTCCAGCCAGGTCCGCCAGCAAGCAGTTGTCATGATCAATCACTTTCAAGTGAAAACTCCCCTCCAGCGCCGAGGGCATGGGCGCGCGGCGTCATCGCCAAAGGCCGGCTGAAGCACGTCTTCACCCGTCAGTCGGTGAGCCAATAACAGGACAGCGGGGACAGGACGACCGCATCGTTTTCAACCGTGATGCGTTCGCCCGAACAGAGGTCTTTCATGGCGCCCTGTTGGAAAAAACCGTGCGGCCTTAACGCGCTGATCGCAAGCGTCTGCTCCGCGTCGTTGAAGTTGCCGACCACCAGTACCCGATTGCGGCTGTTTTGCGGATCGGTACGGGAAAAGACCAACAGGTGGGGGGCATTCATCGCCAGCAATTGGCGGTTGTCGAAGTCCGCGAACGCCGTGATCTCCTTGCGTAGCGCGATCATCTTCTTCAGGGCGCTGAAAATGCGGTTTTCCACCGTGCCGGTCTGATGGCGCTTTTCCGCCTTGCTCCAGTCGAAATGCGAACGATGCATCCAGCGGTTGTCGGCGGCCTTGGCGGGGTCGGCGAGGTATTCCAGGCTATTGAGCGTGCCGATCGCGTCACCGTAGTAGAGCAGCGGTATCCCGCCGAACGAGAGAATCATGCTGTGCAGCAGCACGATGGTATTGATCGCGGCGTCGATGGCCGCTTCATTCCCGCTTTCCAGCGCGGACTCAAGCCCGACCAGCGAGGCCAGGGAACCGGAGATGCGGGCGTCGCCGGTTTTCGGGTTCTCGCCGAACGGCAGTCCGCGGGCAATCGATCCGGGAAACCGGCCAGTGTAGTAATCGATCAGAAAACGACGGTGCTGGGCCGGGTCATAGCCGGACAGACGGATATCGTTGTCGTCAAAACCAAGGCCGATGTCGTCGTGGCAGCGCACGTAATTGAGCCAGGTTGCCCGTTCCAGCTTGTTGGGCAGGCTTTTGATGCCCTGGCCGAGCAAGACCGCATTTTTCGTCGCAACCGCATCCCAGAGCAGGGCCATGAACGTGGCGTTGTAGGCGATCTCGCATTCCTTGGCGTTGATCGCGTCCTCGCCGAAGTATTTGGCGATTTCACTGGGCGCGACAATGGCCTCGGCGATGAACAACACGCCCGGCGCGGTCACCTGGCAACAATCCTTCATCAATTGCAGCAACAGATGCGCCTCACGCTCGTTCTGGCAGACGCTGCCCATCTTCTTCCACAGGAAAGCCACCGCGTCCAGGCGCAGGATGTCCGCGCCCTGGTTCGCCCAGAACAGGATGATGTCGATCATCTCGATCAGCACCGCCGGGTTGCGATAGTTCAGATCCCATTGGAAGTTGTTGAACACCGTCATCACCCACTTGCCCATTTCCCCGTCCCAGGTGAAGTTGCCTGGCGCGGTGGCCGGAAAAATCTCCGGCATGGTCTCTTCGTAGATGTCCGGAATCTCGCGGTCGTCGAAGACGAAGTAGTAATCCTGGTATTTCTTCTCGCCCTTGCGCGCTCGTCGCGCCCACTCGTGCTCGTCCGAGGTGTGGTTGACCACGATATCGAGGACCAGCAGCATGTCGCGCTTCTTCAGCGTGGCGGCCAGCGCCGCGGCATCCTCCGTAGTGCCGAAACGGGCGTCGATCCGCTTGAAATCGCGCACCGCGTAGCCGCCATCGCTATTGTCCGGAGGGCAGTCGAGCACGGGCATGACGTGCACCATGTTGACGCCCAGATCCTGCAGATAAGGCAGGTGCGCGCGCAAGCCCTTCAGGTCATCGGCGAAACGATCGCAGTACAGCGCCATGCCGACCCACTTCTGGTTGAGGAACCAGTTGTAGTCCTTTTCCCGCGCCAGATCGGACTTGCGCAGGCCCGGCGCCCGTTCGATGTAGCGCTGCGCAAGCTTCTCGACCAGGCTGGCCATCTGCTCCTTGAAATCGGAGCGGTCGCCGTAGAGCAGATGGAACAGAGAATGGATCGCGTAAAAGTTCGCCCCGAGGCGGGTGTAGAAGTGGCGTAGCCGTACATTGCCGGCCTCGGGTTTCAACTCGGCCAGGATGTCATTCAACAACGAATGGGACGCTTGTTCGTACATGAGTAGTCTCTCGTGCACCGGGTTTCCCCCGGCGGGTGGCGGTAGTGGGCAGAGGCATCGGGGATCGCGTAAACCATACCATCGCCGCATGGCTGATCCGCCGAAATTCTACCGGGCCGACCTGCGTCTCAGAGACCTCGTGGCCGCGACGACCCGAATGCCGCAGGTGCCTCAGTGCTTCCCCGCCACCCCCAATTCGAGTTTCGCCGGCACTTCTTTCCCCTCGCCCTGGAAGGGCTCGGTCGCGGCCGTCTGGATGCGTTCGGGTGGGGCGCCGGCGGCGGCGAGGCCAGCGACGATGGCTTGCGCCCGCTGCTCGGCCAATTGCTTCAGGGTCTCGTCACTGACCGTCTCCTGGTCCAGCAGGCGGCCGTAGAGCAAGGCGTGAAGATCGCTCCCCTTGAGGGCGGATAGCGCCTCTTCACCGAGCGGCTGTTCCGGCTTGATCTGGCCGTTCAGGCGCGACAGCATCTTGCCCGCGCCCTGTTTCTTCTCGGGGTTGGCCTGTTGCCATCTGGCTTGAAGCACCTTCCAATCCGCTTCGCCGAAGCGAACGGCGTAGAGGGCTTCCAGCGCGCTTTGGGCCTTGGGATTGGCCGTGGAAATGGGGCCGGCATCTTCATCCGGCGCCAACTTCACGCCCATCTTCTCGGCCACGGCACGGCGCAGTTGCCGCTCCTTCATCACCGGACGGTCGATTTCGGCGGACCAGGCGCCATGCACGGTGAGCCCCAGGCCGGGGCGCTTGGCGAGTATCTGCGTGATCTGATTGAATTTTTCCTTTTCCGGCGGCGTAAGACCTTGTTCGCCGGCTTCGAAGGCGATCTGCTCCAGTTTCTCGCCGTCGCCGCCGAACAGGCGGGCGAGCGCCCGGAACGGCGCCGTGACGATCTTGGTGAGAATGTTGCCGATGGCCTTGCCGATGATGCGGCCGTAGCTGAATTGCGGATCGTCCAGGCTGCCGGAAACCGGCAGGCCGAGGTCGATCTTGCCGTCCGGGTCCCGCAGGATGGCGATGGCCAGTTCCAGCGGCAGGTGCTTGATGTCGGGGCCTTCCAGGCGCTCGCCCAGGGTGAGCTTGTCCATCACGATCTGGTTCTCGCCCCGCAATTCACGCTGCTTGATCTTGTATTCCAGGTCCAGCGAGAGCTTGCCGGAGGCGATCTTGTAGCCCGCGAAGGTGGCGGTATAGGGCGTGAGGTTGGCCATCTCGACGTTACGGAACACGGTCTTGATGTCCATGAAGGCGGCGGGATCGAACAGCTCGATCCGCCCCACCACGCGCGCCAGGCCGTACTCGTCCACGCGCCCGTCCAGTTCCAGTTCCGCCGCTGTGCCGGGTTGGCTGGAAATGCCGTTGAGGGCGCCTTTGAAGTCGTGAATGCGGGTGCCGAACGGCAGGCGCAAAGAATAATCAGCGAAGTCGACTTCGCCGTGCTCGACCCGCACGCTGTCGATGTTGAGGCGGAAATCGGGGGATGCCGGCGCCACGGGTGGCGTACCAGTGACATCCTTGCCGACTTCCGCCGTCCGAAGAATCTTCTTCAGATTGACCGTTTTGTCCTGATAGATAACCAGCTTGGCGCCCAGGCTGTCGAGCTTGATTTCGTCGATATACAGACCGCCGGGCGTGGCGCTGACCGTGTCGCTGGTCAGGCGTTTCCAGGCCAGGAAGCGGTCGCCGGTTTCGCTTTCCTTGAGTAGAAGATCATCGACCGTGAAGCCTCCCTTGAAGCTGACCTGCTTGTCCGCCGCGGCCTTGCCGTCGAATTTGACCCGCCCCCGCGCGGCGGCACGCCCGGAAGCCAGTTGCAGATTCGCCGCCTGGCTCAGCCAGGGTTGCGCGGGCGCCAGAGCGAGGCCGTCTAGTTTCAGCTTGATGTCGGCGCGCAAGCGGGCGGGAATGACCTTGCCGGAGGCCTGGAAGCGACCACCTTCCTTGACCCGGAACGCGAGATTCACCGGCAGCGGCGTTTTCAGGTTTTCGCTGATGCCGCGCAGCGTTGCCTCGATGCCTTGCAGGGTGAGGCCACCGGCGGGCCGCACGGTTTCATCGCGCACGGCGATCTGGAAGCCGGCCAGGCCGACCTGATCCACGCGATAGCGCCAGGCCGGCTCGGGCGACACTTCGACTCCCCTCTCCCGCGGGCGGGGCTGGGGGTGAGGGGTATTGCCAGCATGGGCAGGATTGCTTGCCCCCTCACCCCGGCCCTCTCCCGCTCGCGGGAGAGGGCGCAAGGCCTCCAGCACGGCGATACGCCCCTTGGCATCACGCCGCAGCTCCACCTTGCCATTCGCCAGCGCCACCCGGCCGACATGCGCTTCGCGCGCCCCCAGGTCGAGCCTCCCTTGTTCCAGTTGGAGTCCACCGAGCACAAGCAACGGCGTCTTGCCGGAAGCCAGACGAATGCCGGAAACCGCCACGGCGAGTTCGTCCAGCACCGCCTGGGTCTTTGCTCCACCGGCTTCGGCGTGGGCCGTGAAACCCACCTGGAGATTGCCGATTTCGGCATCGAGCGGGGTAGCGAAACCGGCATCGTTGACGTGGATGCCGAGGCCGTTGAGTGAGAATTTGGCGAGGTTGATGCGCCATGCCTCCCCTCCCCCCCCGGGGGAGGGGGTGAGGGAAGTCGGGTTCGACTTGGCGACAGCCTTTGCTGAAACCACCCCATTTCCCTCTCCTGCGGGTGGGGAGGGGCGCTTGAACCAATCCATCACCTCCAGCCGCCCCGCCCTGTCGCGCCGTAGATCCACCTTGCCACCGGACAGCGCGATTTCGCCGATGTCGAGTTGCCGTTTTTCCAGGTCGAAGCGCCCACCAGTGAGCGCCACCTGGTCCAGGGCGATGGCGTCCCGCTCGGCCTTGTCGCCGCGCAATGCCAGACCTTCGAGCTTGAGTCCCAGCTTGTCCAGCAGCAATGACAAGCGCTTGTCGGCATAACCCATCCGGTAATTCAGCGTCAGGCCGGCGACACCCTCCGGCGGGGCCATGTTCAGCTTGCCGGCCAGATAGGGCCAATAGTTGGCCAGCGTCACCTTGTCGATACCCAGTTCGCCACTGGCCGTGAGGGGTTTCAGCGTCACATCGCCCTTCCAGCGGATGCGCGCGCCCAGGCGCGTGGAGGCGGCCAGGGTGTAGGCACCCTTGTCGTCGGGCAGGGTGGAGAGGTCGCTCAGGGTCAGGTCGAGCGGGTTCAGCGCAGTTTCGAAGTTCACTTTCCGATCCGAGAACTCGACGCGGCCTTTCTCCAGAGCGATCTGGCGAATCAGCAGGCGCGGCAGCGGCGGGTCTTCTTCCTCGTCCTTGCTTTTCAGCGCCTCGATCAGCGCGGTCCAGTTGAGGCTGCCATCGGCGCGCAGCTCCACATGCGCTTTCGGCGCCACCAGGCGGATGGTGTCGAAGGTGTAAGCCCAGTCGAACAGGCTGGCGGCAGCAAAATCGACGAACAGTTCATCAAATGCCAGCAACGGTTTACCGTCCGGCTCAGCCAGTTTCAGGCCTTTCAGGTCGATGGACAGCCGTAGCGGATCGAACTTCGCGACTTGCAGGCTGAGCGTGTGTCGGCTCTTGTCGGCGATGTATTTCGGCACCGCCCATTTCACTAACGGCTCGAAGCCGAACCAGGCGAACAGGAACCAGGCCGCAATCACGCCGAGGGCGATCTTGATGGGGGTTTTCAGAAGCAGGGAACGCAGGCGGGTCAACATGCTTCATCTCCTTTCGTAGGTTGGGCAAAGCGCAGCGTGCCCAACAATCCACCGTCGCAAGTTGGGCACGCTGCGCTTTGCCCAACCTACGCTGCTAACCGTAGGCGGTTTATCCGCCGAAAAACAGATAGGCCGCGAACACCGCCGCGACGAATCCGCCCAGGTCCGCCATCAGGCCGGCGGCCACGGCGTGGCGCACGCGCTTGATACCGACCGCGCCGAAATACACCGCCAAGACATAAAAGGTCGTCTCGGTACTGCCCTGGACGATGCTGGACAGACGCCCGGCGAAGGAATCCGCGCCGGAGGCCTGCATGGTTTCCACCATCATCGCCCGCGCCCCGGAACCGGACAGGGGCTTCATCAGCATGGTCGGCAGGCCCTCCACCCAGGCGGCATCGAATCCCAGCATCACCACGCCGGCGCGCACTGCCTCGACGAAGGCCGGCAACGCCCCGCTGGCGCGCAGCATGGCAATGGCCACCAACATCGCCACCAGATAGGGAATGATGGTCACCGCCGTATTGAAGCCCTCTTTCGCGCCCTCGATGAAGGCCTCGTAAGCATTCACCTTCTTTACCAGCGCGCCGATGAGGAAGATCACGATCAGCGCCAGCAGCAGGAAATTGCTCAACAGCGACGACTGCGCGGTCATCACGGCGGTGGGCAACTGCGCGAAGTACCAGGCCAGGCCGCCCACCACCGCGGTCAGCCCCCCCATCCAGGCCAGCACCACGGCATCCAGGCGGATGCGCTGCAGCGTCGCCACGAAGAAAAACCCGACCAGCGTGGAGCAATAGGTGGCCATCAGAATCGGGATGAACACATCCGTGGGGTCCGCCGCGCCCATCTGCGCCCGGTAGGTGAAGATGGTCACCGGCAGCAGGGTCACCGACGAGGCGTTGAGCACCAGAAACAGGATCTGCGCGTCGCTGGCCGTTTCCTTGTCCGGGTTCAATTCGTGCAACTCGCGCATGGCCTTGAGGCCGATAGGGGTGGCCGCGTTATCGAGGCCCAGGATGTTGGCCGCCATGTTCATGGTGACCGAGCCCAGCGCCGGATGCCCGCGCGGCACATCGGGAAACAGGCGCGTGAACAGCGGCGCCAGCCAGCGCCCGAGCAGCGCGAGAAAACCGGCCCGCTCGCCGATCTTCATCACCCCCAGCCACAAGCACATCACCCCGGTCAGCCCCAGCGCCACCTCGAAAGCGATCTTGGCGGCATCGAAGGAGGCCTTCATCACCGTCGCGAAAATAGCCTGATCGCCGCCGAGAAACTGCATCACGGCGGCGCCGAAGGCGGTCAGGAAAAATCCGATCCAGAGGGCGTTCAGCATGGCATGGCCGTTGTTCAGATATTGACGCGGGAAGGGCCCGCATTATGTCGCAGCACAGCAACTGCTCAATAACTCACGGCAGCCCATGGGAGGGGGTGGACGATAGCGAAACCCATCATGGCATCGACCGGCGGGGCAACGGGTTCGTGCCTGGCTTGCCCTTGTCAGCGAACCCGGAACGGAGACCGATCTCTTTGCCCTATCTTTTCCTCGTCTCACGTGGAGAACACCGTGAATAGCGCAAGGATTTTCTGGTCCGGCCGTTCGCAGGCGGTGCGTTTGCTCAAGGAATTCCGTTTCGAGGAGCAGGAAGTGCGCATCCGCCGCCACGGCAATTGGCCATGTCGAATTGCCCCTTCCTCATTTTGGAAGTTATCCTTGCCGCCCTCGAACAGGCCGCCATCCAGACCGACCTCCCCATCCTGATGGCGGCATGGTGCCGCAGGTGGACAGGCGGTTGCTCTGGCCCGCCACTTGATACTCGAAACCTCACGTTGGAATTTCCATGTCACGCAAGGCCAAAGCCAACCCGAAAAAACCGCCGTCACCCCATGACATGGACAGCGCCGCGTTGGCCGAGCGGGCCGAGGCGGAATTGGCCCTGTCTCGGCACAAGGAGGCGATCGAGCTCTACAAGGAACTGCTCAAGCGTGAGCGACGGCCCGTCTGGGTCGATGGCTTGGCCGCGTGTTACGCCGGTCGCGCCCACAGTCTGGCCGCCAAGGGCATGCTCAAGGAAGCGCTGGTGTTGTGGCGTAACCGCCAGCAGCTATGCGGCAAGCCGCTCGTCGAAGGGCCTTACCTGACCTGGCTGATGCAGGCGGGAGAGCGGGGCGAGGCGGTGCGGCTGCTGGCCGATCCCTCCCTGCCCGAAGCGGCGCGCGCCGAACTGGAAACTCGCCTCGCCGCCACGCTGCTGACCTTGCCGTCAGACACGCAACTCCCCGACCTGCCCGCCGACAGCGCATTGCTGCGCCATCGGCCGGCCGCGCTGGCTGCGTTGCAGGCATACGGCCAAGGTGATTTGGCCGCGCTGGGTGTATGCCTTCAGGCGATTCCGTTTCGTTCGCCGTATCGCGATTTGAAACCGCTGCTCAAGGCGCTGGCGCTGCTGACAACGGATTCCGCGGCGGCTGAGGCAACGGAGGCAACCGAGGTGATTGCCCGGCTGCCGGTTGACGGCCCATTCGAGCGGCTGGCCGCGGCATTGCGCTGCGCGGCCTTGCCCGCCGGCCGTTGGCTGACGGCATTGCGCGATCTCGACGAGAACGGCCGGCAACTGGTGCTGGATCTCAAAGGTTGCCCAGACCCCCTGCGTCCCCTGCTGCTGGAGCTCGCCAAATTAGGCGACCAGCCCAACCCCGGGCAGTTTTTCGATCTGCTCGCGCGTCATCGGCGCGCGCTGCCCGATGGGCTGGCGGCGAATGTCTGCCGGCGATTACTGCCCCATGCGTCGAATCGGCTGAAGTTCCATGCCGACGTACTTGGCACCTTGCCGGAGGTGGAACTATCACACCTCGCCGCCCTGACTGCGGAGGCGCATGGCGATCGCGGCCTGGCCATGCCTCACTGGCAGCGCATGGCCGAATTGCTGGGCGGCGATCCTGAAAAGAAGCGGCAGGCGGCGCTGATCTGGCGGCGCCTGTCAGTGATGGATCTGGCGCCCCTGGAGGAGGCCGGCGCGCTGTATCCGGACGACATCGTTTGCATGGAGCGCAGTGTCGATCTCGATCCCGATCAACGCGACACCCAGTTACGGCTGATCGCCGAGCTTCGCCACGTGGGTGCGCTCCAGCAGGCGCGCGCC
This sequence comes from Pseudomonadota bacterium, assembly GCA_030684775.1. Classification (GTDB taxonomy): domain Bacteria; phylum Pseudomonadota; class Gammaproteobacteria; order Burkholderiales; family Thiobacillaceae; genus PFJX01. The sequence goes on along the minus strand of JAUXXW010000059.1, from coordinate 22,638 downwards.
CGCCTCGACCAGGCGTTGCCGCGTTTCCCCAAGGATGCCGAGCTTTTGCTCGAAGCGGTGCGGGTGGCGCTCGCCGGAAAAGCCTTCAAGAAAGCCGTGGGGCTGGCCAAGCGGGTGCTGGAACTCGACCCGATCAACCCCAAGGTGCGACGGCTGATCGGCCAGGCCCATTTCTCCCACGCGCGCAAGCAGATCAAGGCGAAAAACCACCCGTCGGCGCGCAAGGAACTGGAGGCGGCGGCGGAATGGCTGCGCGGTTCGGAAGATGGCGCGACGCTGAATCTGCTGCGCGCCCTCGCCAGTGACGACCCGGCGAGCGCCGACGGCGCGATCCGTGACGCGGTCGCCGACCTGGGGGGTGCCTTGCTGGGCGGCTTTCATCTGGCCCTGGAAGCGGGCCGGCTGGGACTCGATGCGGCCGTCCTGCTGGCGCGAGGGAAGGTCGATCTGACCGCCACGCCCGCCCCCGCTGCGGTGGCCGCCCTGGCCCGAGCGCTCGAAGCCGCGCGCGAGATGGACACGACTTTGCGCGGCAATGCCTTGCGCACCGCTTTGCATCCCCTGCGCCCGGCGCTCAGGCGAGCGGCGAGCGGCCGCTATGCCGAGGCCGAGCAGCGCCTGATTTGCGAAGCCTGGCTGCGCCGCAAGGAAAAGGAACTGCTGCGTCTCTATGCCGATGCCGCGCTGAAACATTGGCCGCGACAACCCCTCTTCGTCTATTTCAAGGCCATGGCTCAATACGCCGACATGCCCTACAACATGCCTGAGCGTATGCGATACAACCTCGAAGATGCCGCCGAGGCAGCCCTCGCTCAAGGCGATCGGCGCACCTTCCAGCGCATCCAGGATCTGCTCCATCCAATCGAGCCAGACAGGTTCTACCCGGAGGATGACTACGACTTCGTCGGCGGGCTGGCGGATGACGATCCGGGCGCGATGTTCGAGATGCTGTTGCGCATGGGTGGCGAGGAGGCGCTGTTCAGCATGGCGCGCCAGGCGATGGGCAAGAAGATGTTCGATGCCCTGCGCAAGGAACTGGGTGGAAACAACAAGGAGTTCGCCCGCGCCCTGGTCGAATTGATGGCGCAACAGGCGCGACTTGACGACATCCAGGCGCCGGCCCCACGCAAACCTTCGGATATTAACCAGAGAAACCTGTTCGATGACTGACCCCTACCGCCTCCTCGGTGTACCCGCCACCGCCGACGACGAAACCATCCGCCTCGCCTATCTGGCGGCAATACGCGCTTGCCCACCCGAGCGTGACCGGCACCGCTTCGAGCAGTTGCGCGCCGCCTTTGAGGCCATCGCCGACGCCCAGGCGCGCCTCTCCCACGCCCTGTTCGACACCACGGCACCAACGCCGGAAGACGTGCTGGACGCGCTCGGCGCCGTCTTCCAACCGCGCCGTCCATCGGAGCAACGGCTGCGCCGGGTGTTGGGTGAAAAACCGTGATGCTCGACCCCGCCCAAAAGGAAAGCCTGATCGAGGAATTCCGCGCCTACCTCGACGAGTGCGTGGAAAACGATGTCGAGGAAAGCGACACGGAGACCGGCGACACCCCGGTCGATCTGCACAGCCTGCTGGCCGAAATGGCCGCGCTGAAGAACGAAATCCGCCTGGAGTCGCGTCAGTTCAAGGCCATGCTCGAAGAAATGCGCCAGTTTGGCGAAGTCCTGCGCGAACAGAACGAACGCCTGAATCGGGAGCTGGAACGGGCGCGCGAACAAGCCGCCGCGGGCAAGCGCCAAGCCGAACGCGGCCTGCTGCTGGGCCTGCTCGACCTGCGCGATCGCTTGGCGGCGGGCGTGGATGCCGGCGCCGCGCACCGTCCCGGCTTCTTGGCGCGGTTGGCCCCGGCCGAGTCCCGCTTCGCCGACAGCCTGGCGCAAGGCCAGAGCCTCACGCTGCGGCGTGTGGATGAATTGCTGGACGGACACCAGGTGCGTCCGCTGCAAGCCATCGGCCAGCGACTCGATCCGCATCGGATGCGCGCGGTGGGCGTCGCAGCGGTGCCCGGCCAGCCCGACGGCCAGGTGCTGCGCGAGGTACTGCGCGGTTATTACCAGCACGGCGAGCTGCTGCGCGCCGCCGAAGTCATCGTCAACAAGAAGGACTAGCAAACATGAGTGAAATTATTGTCGGTATCGATCTGGGTACCACCAACTCCGAAGTCGCCGTGGTGCGCGACGGACGCGTGGAAGTCATCGCCATCTCCGAAGGGGTGCGCATCCTGCCCTCGATGGTCGGCCTGGCCGACGACGGCGCCCTGCTGATCGGCGAAGCCGCCCGCAACCAATATGTGCTGCGCCCGGAACGCACGGTGCGCTCGATCAAGCGGCGCATGGGCGAAGCCACCCGCGTCAGCCTGGGCGACAAGGACTACAGCCCGCAGGAAATCTCCGCCCTGATCCTGCGCCGGCTCAAGCAGATCGCCGAGAACCACCTGGGACAGCCGGTGAACAAGGCGGTCATTACCGTGCCCGCCTATTTCTCCGACGCGCAGCGCCAGGCGACCCGCGAAGCCGGTGAAATCGCCGGGCTGGAGGTGGTGCGCATCATCAACGAACCCACCGCCGCCGCGCTGGCCTACGAAACCGGACACCAGGGCGCGCGCCGGGCGCTGGTGTACGACCTCGGCGGCGGCACCTTCGACGTGTCCGTGGTCAACCTGGAAGGCGACGTGGTGGAAGTGCTCGCCAGCCACGGCAACAACCATCTGGGCGGTGATGACTTCGACCAGCGTATCGTCGATTTCGCCCTCGACCATCTCCAGGCGCGCCACGGCGCCGAGGTGGCCGATGCCGCGCGCCAGTCCGGCATCGCCCTGGCGCGCCTGCAACGCGCCGCCGAGGCCGCCAAGATCACGCTGTCCGACCGCCCCTACGCCATGCTCGCCGAGGAATACCTGCTCCAGCATCAGGGCGAGCCGGTCCACCTGGCGGTGGAACTCTCGCGCGACGACTACGAAGCGATGATCGAGCCCTACATCGCCGAAACACTGGACGCCACCCATATCGCCCTCGCCGGCGCGCATCTGACCGTGTCCGACATCGACGAAATCCTCCTGGTCGGCGGCGCCACCCGCACGCCACTGGTGGCGCGCCGCCTGGAGGAGTCGCTGGGCCTGGCGCCGCGCGGCGAGTTGAATCCCGATCTGTGCGTGGCCATGGGCGCGGCCATCCAGGCCGGCGTCATCAATGGCGACCAGACCTCCAGGGTGCTGGTCGATGTCACCCCCTACACCTTCGGCACCTCCGCCATCGGCATGTTGGACGGCGAAGAATACAACTACTGTTTCATCCCCCTGATCCGCAAGAACACCCCTATCCCCGTCTCCAAGAGCGAGGTGTTTTACACCGCCTACGATGGCCAGGCACGAATCGATGTCGGCGTTTATCAAGGCGAAGATCGCGACGCGCTCAACAACGTCGAAATCGGCCAGTTCACCATCGACGGCCTGCGCGCCGACGCCCCCGCCGGCAGCCGCATCGTCACCAGCTTCTCGCTCGACCTCGATGGCATCCTCCACGTCACCACGCGCGAAAAGGAAACCGGCCTGGAACGCTCCATCACCATCGCCAACGCCCTGGCGCGCCAGGAAACCGACCAGATCGACGCCGCCCGCGAACGCGTACGCACCCTGTTCGGCGAGACACCCTCAACGCCAGGCGGCAAGGCTGGCGACAGCGCCGAACACCGTCGCCTGCGGGTGGAGGCCCTGGCCCTGGTGGAAAAAGCGGAACGACTGCTGGGGACGGCCGGCGCGGAAGACGGCGAAGACCTGGTGAACGGCATCGAAGCCGTCAAGGATGCCCTCGCGCAAGGGGATGAAGCCCTGAAATTGGCCATGGACAGCCTCGCCGACCTGCTCTACTACCTGGAAACCTGAGCGTGGAACGCTGTCCATCTTGCCGCGGCCGCCTGAATGAAAGCGCGCTCTGCCCACGCTGCGGCTGTGATCTCGGTCTGGTGTTGTCTGTCGAGTCGCGCGCCGAAAACCTGGTCCGACTCGCCATCCGGGCCTGGGCCGATGGCAACCCGAAGTTGGCCCAGGCCCACGTCGACAATTCGCTGGCCCTGAAGCGCGGCGCGTTGGCCGAGGCGTTGGCACCCATGCTGCGCAAGATCGCGAGTCACGAGTGCCGCTGACGCGACCGCCTACGGTGATTTTCTGGCTGTGGGCTGGTGAATGCCCTGCGATTCGAGGTTCTGGAGTTCGGCCGCGAGGCCGGCGCCATCCGCGCCCGGCCGGCCGCGAAGGACATGCCCATCAACCTCCACGACGTGCTGATCGCCGGCCAAGGCACGCGACATGATCCTGGTGACCCACAACAGCAACAAATTCGCCGGGTGCCGGGGCTGGAGATCAAAGGCCGGGAAACCCACGATGGGCTGAGCGCGGCGAGGCACACACCGCCGGCACATCAAGCCGGGAATACCCCGGTTGAGAGATAACGGTCGCCGCGGTCGCAGACGATGGAAACGATGACCGCGTTTTCCACTTCCTTCGACAGTTGCAAGGCCGCGTGGAGCGCGCCGCCGGAGGAGATGCCGGCAAAGATGCCCTCCTCGCTCGCCAGGCGGCGGGTGGTTTCTTCCGCGGCCATCTGGCCGACATACATCATGCGGTCCACCCGTTCGTAATCGCAGATGGCGGGCACATATTCGACCGGCCATTTGCGGATGCCTGGGATTTGCGCGCCCTCCTCCGGCTGCACGCCGACGATCTGGATGGCCGGGTTCTGTTCCTTGAGGTAGCGCGAGCAACCCATGATGGTGCCGGTGGTGCCCATGCTGGAGACGAAATGGGTGATGCGCCCTTCCGTATCGCGCCAGATTTCCGGGCCGGTGCCTTCGTAATGGGCGATGGGGTTATCCGGGTTGGAGAACTGGTCGAGGATTTTCCCTTTGCCTTCCCGCTGCATCTGTTCCGCCAGGTCGCGCGCGCCTTCCATGCCGGCCGCCTTGCTCACCAGTACCAGGTCGGCGCCATAGGCGCGCATCGACTGGCGGCGTTCGATGGAGAGGTGCTCAGGCATGATAAGAATCATCCGGTAGCCCTTGATCGCGGCGGCCATTGCCAGGGCGATGCCGGTGTTGCCGCTGGTGGCCTCGATCAGGGTATCGCCGGGTTTGATCTCGCCGCGCGCCTCGGCGCGGACGATCATGGACAAGGCCGGGCGGTCTTTCACGGAACCCGCCGGGTTGTTGCCTTCCAGCTTGACCAGCACGACGTTGGAGGTTTCCCCCGGCAGTTTTTTCAGGCGAACCAGAGGCGTGTTGCCGACGAAGTCTTCAATGGTTTTGTACATGGCGGGTAGTCGGTAGCAGGTAGAAATGTAGGTTGGGCAAAGCGCAGCGTGCCCAACAACCCGGTCAATGTTGGGCACGCTGCGCTTTGCCCAACCTACGTCCCCTCGCGCCTCAATCCTTCCCGAACAGATCCCGGCTGTAGACCTTGTCCACCACATCGAGCAGATCGTCGGTGATGCGGTTGGCGACGATGACATCCGATTGCCGCTTGAATTCGGCCAGATCATTGACGACGCGGGAGTGGAAGAACTCGGGCGCCGAAAGCACCGGCTCGTAGACGATGACTTCGATGCCCTTGGCCTTGATCCGCTTCATGATGCCCTGGATGCTGGAGGCGCGGAAATTGTCCGAGCCGCTCTTCATGATCAGGCGATGCACGCCAACAATTTTCGGTTTGCGCTTGAGGATGCTGTCGGCGACGAAGTCCTTGCGGGTGGTGTTGGAGTCGACGATGGCGCGCATCAGGTTCTGCGGCACGTCCTGGTAGTTGGCCAGCAACTGCTTGGTGTCCTTGGGCAGGCAGTAGCCGCCGTAGCCGAACGAGGGGTTGTTGTAGTGGTCGCCGATGCGCGGGTCGAGGCTGACGCCCTGGATGATGTGTTTGGTGTCGAGGCCGTGGGTGGCGGCGTAGGTGTCGAGTTCGTTGAAATAGGCCACGCGCATGGCGAGGTAGGTATTGGAGAAGAGTTTGACCGCCTCGGCTTCGGTGGAATCGGTGAACAGCACCGGGATGTCCCGCTTGATGGCGCCTTGCCGCAGCAGATTGGCGAAGGTTTCCGCGCGCTCGGAACACTCGCCGATGATGATGCGCGAGGGGTGGAGGTTGTCGTAGAGCGCCTTGCCTTCACGCAGGAATTCGGGCGAGAAGATGAGGTTTTCGCAGTTGTACTGCGCCTTCAGCTTGGCGGTGTAGCCGACCGGGACGGTGGATTTGAGGATCATCACCGCTTTCGGGTTGATCGCCTTGACGTCCTGGATGACCGCTTCGACCGTGCGGGTGTTGAAGTAGTTGGTCTCGGTGTCGTAGTCGGTGGGGGTGGCGATGATGACGAAATCGGCCCCGAGATAGGCATCCTGCTTGTCCAGCGTGGCGCGGAAATTGAGTGATTTGTGGGCCAGGTAGTCCTCGATTTCGCTGTCGACGATGGGCGAAACCTTGCGGTTGAGCATCTCGATCTTCTCGGGAACGATGTCGAGCGCGACCACTTCGTTATGCTGCGCCAACAGGATGGCGTTGGAGAGACCAACGTAGCCGGTGCCGGCGATGGCGATTTTCATGGGTGTTTAGTCTCTCGGAGGGTTACGCGATTTCCCGCGCGATGGTTTCCAGCGCGGCCAAGGGGTCGGCGGCCTGGGTAATGGGTCGGCCGATGACCAGGTAATCCGAACCGGCCTGGATGGCCTGGGCGGGGGTGAGGATGCGGGTCTGGTCGCCGGCTTCGCTGCCGACGGGGCGGATACCGGGTGTCACCAGGAGAAACTCGGCGCCGAGGCTGGAACGCAGCAGGGGGGCTTCCTGTGCCGAACACACCACGCCATCCATGCCGCTGTCATGCGCCAGCGAGGCCAGCAACAACACCTGCTGGCCGGCGACGGCTTCGACGCCGGTAGCGCGCAATTCCTCTTCACCCATGCTGGTGAGCACGGTCACGGCGATCAATCTGGGCCGTTCCGGGAAACCTTCCAGCGCCTCTCGCGCCGCCCGCATCATGCGCGGGCCACCGCTTGCGTGCACATTCATCATCCACACGCCCAGACGTGCGGCCGCCTTGCAGGCCTGCGCCACGGTGTTGGGGATGTCGTGAAACTTCAGGTCGAGAAAAACCGCGAAACCGCGCGCCACCAACTCCTCGACAAAGGCGGGGCCGGCCGCCACGAACAACTCCTTACCGACCTTGAGCCGGCACAACTCGGGCCGCACCCGGTCGACGAAGGCGCGTGCCTGGTCGGCCCGCGGGTAGTCCAGGGCGACGATGACTTTGGCATCACTCATGTTCCAACCTTTCCGGTGAGATGCTTTCCCAGCGCGCGCAGGCCGGGCACTGCCAGAAGAACTGGCGCGCCTTGAAACCACATTCGCCGCACTGGTAGTGGGCTACCTGGCTCACTTGGGCGTGAACCAGGTCCTGGGCCAGTCGGTATTCCACCCGCCCATCCTCGTCCTCCGACTGCAAGGCGTTGCTGGCTTGCAGGTAATCGTCGAGGGCGCGCAGGCTGGGATGCTTTTTCAATTCACTTGCCGCCAGCGCGCGCGCCGCCTCCCAACCCTGGCGCGCGGCCACGGTCTGAAACAGGAGATGCAACAAATCCGGGCTGGGGCGTTGTTCGAGATAACCCCGCAACAGGCGAACCGCTTGTTCATATCGATCGAGGCGGCCATAGGCCTGAACCAGTCGATCGGCGGCAATGGGCAGAAAGGCCGGGTTGATGTCCTCGATGCGCCGCCAGGCGGCGATGGCGGCTTCATCCTGGCCGGCCTGGGCTTCGAAGTCGCCCATCTGCAGGATGGCGCGCGCGGAGCGGCGGTTCTCTTTCAACGCCTGTTCCAGTTGCGTGCGCGCGTTATCGGTTTCCCCGCGCCGCATGGCGGCGGCGGCCAGTTCGCAGTAGTAGTGCGCGGTGCTCGCGCTCTGCGACAGGCAACCGAGTTTTTCCAGGCGACGCGCGGTGACGATGGCCTGTGTCCAATCCTTGGTCAGCACCTGGATTTCCAACAGGTGGCGCAACGCGTCTAGCGCATGCACGCCGGTTTCCAGGCGCCGGAATACTTCTTCCGCGCGATCCAGCAAGCCGGCCTTGAGGAAATCCTCGCCCAGTCCGTACAAGGCCTTCATGCGTTGGTCCTGCGCGAGATCGGCGCGGTCGACCAGGCTCTGGTGAATGCGGATGGCGCGATCGAGTTCACCGCGGCGACGGAACAGGGCGCCCAGGGCGAAGTGCAGTTCCAGGGTATCGGGATCGAGACGGGCCACTTCCAGGAAAGCCTCGATGGCCTGGTCCGGCTGCTCGTTCAGCAGGTAATTGAGGCCCTTGAAATAGGAACGCGGCACGGCGCGCGATTCCTGCATGACATGGCGGATATCGACCCGCGCGGCCAGCCAGCCGAGCGAGAAAAACAGGGGGATGACCAGGAGATGCCAGGCTTCGATTTCCAACGACTTACTCCGGCTTGGAATGGTCGGCGGATTGCGCGACGCGACGCAACTGGCGCAATTCACGATGGTTTCGCAGCAGGCGCCAGGAACAGGCCAGCAGGCCGACCAGCAAGCCGATGGCGAAAGACACCAGGATCACCAGGGCAAGGGAGGTTTGCCACTCATAGCCGAAGAAATAGCGCAGCGTGACGACATCACTGTTCTTGACCGCGAAGCCGAGCAGGAACACGAACAGAATTATCTTGAAAAACAGTGCCAAGTAGCGCATGGCCTCTGCCGGTGGGAGAAAGGCCGCAATTGTAGCGGCAGGCCCCGAACGCCAACCATAAAAAAAGGCGCCGCATGAAGCGGCGCCCTGATTCGGAAAAGCCGGAAGCTAATCCTTGAAGTCCACACGGTCGCGCAATTCCTTGCCCGCCTTGAAGTGCGGCACATACTTGCCCGCTACCTGGACCTTGTCACCGGTCTTGGGGTTGCGCCCCAACCGGGGGGGACGGAAGTTGAGGCTGAAGCTGCCAAAACCGCGGATCTCGATCCGTTCACCTTCCACCAGGCTGTTGACCATGGCATCGATGATGGTTTTGACGGCAAGCTCGGCATCCGCCGCCACCAGATGAGGATGGCGCTCCGCCAGCCGGGCGATGAGCTCCGACTTGGTCATTGCGCCTATTTCTATCATTCGCCGACCTTGTTATCGAGCTTGGCTTTCAGCAGCGCACCGAGGTTGGTGGTGCCGCTGGAATGCTCGGAAGCCAGCTTGCGCAGGGCTTCGGATTGCTCCGCGGCATCGCGGGCCTTGATCGACAGGTTGATCTGACGGTTCTTGCGATCGATGTTGATGATCACGGTTTCCACCGTCTCGTCGTCCTTCAGGTGGGTGCGGATGTCTTCGACCCGATCACGCGCCACTTCGGAAGCACGCAGATAACCTTCCACTTCGCCGTCCAGCAGAATCACGGCGCCCTTGGCGTCCATGCTCTTCACCGTGCCGGTGACGATGCTGCCCTTGTCGTGGACCGCCACATAGGCGTTGAAGGGGTCGTTCTCCATCTGCTTGACGCCCAGGGAGATACGCTCTTTCTCCACATCGATGGCCAGCACGGAGGCTTCCACTTCCTCACCCTTGCGATAGTTGCGCAGGGCTTCTTCACCGGTAAGGTTCCAGGACAGGTCGGACAGGTGCACCAGGCCGTCGATACCGCCGGGCAGGCCGATAAAGATGCCGAAGTCGGTGATGGACTTGATCTGGCCGCTGACTTTGTCGCCTTTCTTGAAGGTGGCGGCGAAATCATCCCAGGGGTTGGCTTTGCACTGCTTCATGCCCAGCGAGATGCGGCGACGGTCTTCGTCGATTTCCAGGACCATGACTTCCACTTCGTCGCCCAGGGCAACGACTTTGGAGGGGTTGACGTTCTTGTTGGTCCAGTCCATTTCGGAGACGTGCACCAGGCCTTCGATGCCCGGCTCGATTTCCACGAAACAGCCATAGTCGGTGAGGTTGGCCACCTTGCCGAACATGCGGGTGCCGGTGGGGTAACGGCGGGAAAGGCCGACCCAAGGATCTTCGCCAAGCTGCTTCAGGCCCAGGGAGACGCGGTTCTTGTCCTGGTCGAACTTGAGCACCATGGCGCTGACTTCGTCGCCGACGTTGACCACTTCGGTCGGGTGCTTGACCCGGCGCCAGGCCAGATCGGTGATGTGCAGCAGACCGTCGATGCCGCCCAGATCCACGAACGCACCGTATTCGGTGATGTTCTTGACGATGCCCTTGACCGTCGCGCCTTCCTTCAGGTTGGCCAGCAGGCTTTCGCGCTCGGCGCCCATGCTGGCTTCCAGCACGGCCTTGCGCGACACCACGACGTTGTTGCGCTTGCGATCCAGCTTGATGACCTTGAACTCGGATTCCTTGTTCTCGTAGGGCGTGGTGTCCTTGACCGGACGCACATCCACCAGGGAACCGGGCAGGAAGGCGCGGATGCCGTTGCACATGACGGTGAGGCCACCCTTGACCTTGCCGTTGACCAGGCCCTTGACGATGCGGCCTTCTTCCATTGCCGCTTCCAGATCCAGCCAGGCGGCGAGACGGCGGGCGCGATCACGCGACAGCTTGGTGGCGCCGAAACCGTCTTCGATGGATTCGATGGCGACCTGCACGAAATCGCCCACATTCACTTCCAGGCCACCGCGGTCATCCTTGAATTCCTCGACGGGAATCAGGCTTTCGGACTTGAGGCCGGCGTTGACGGTGACGAAGTTGTCGTCGATGGCGACGACCTCGGCGGTGATGATCTCACCATGGCGCATCTCCTGTTTGGAGATGCTTTCCTCGAACATGGCGGCAAACGATTCCATGGAATCCATGGCGGGTTGGGTGGAAGCAGTGGACATTGAGAAACCTGAAGAAAACCGTGTCGCCACGGTGGGGGTAAATGAAAAACCGAAAGGACTCAGCCTTTCGGGGGAGTTACAGCGTTGTCTTTGCCGCCCGAAACCACTGGAGCACCCGCGCCACCGCATCTTGGATGGTCAGGCTCGTGGTATCGAGCAACACGGCATCCGCCGTCTGCTGCAAGGGTGCCGCGGAGCGAGCGGCATCACGCGCGTCTCGTTCCTTCAGGTCCTGCAACAGGGCGGCGAGGTTAGCATCGAAACCTTTGTCAATCAACTGCTTATAGCGTCTTTGCGCGCGTTCTTCGGCACTCGCGGTGAGGAAGATTTTCACCGTCGCATCAGGGAAAACCACCGAGCCCATATCGCGCCCGTCGGTCACCAGTCCCGGCGCCTGGCGAAAGTCGCGCTGGCGTTGCAGAAGCGCCGCGCGCAAGGCCGGCAAAGCCGCGATGCGCGAAGCCGCGCGGCCCGCCTCCTCGGTGCGAACCACATCGCCCACGGCGGCGCCGTTCAGATACACCTCGACGCCGTCGAAACGCAGCGCGATCTTGTGCGCCAGTTCGACCAACCCCGGCTCATCCTCCAGCGCAACACCCGCTTGTTGCGCGGCGTAAGCGGTGACGCGGTAGATCGCGCCGCTGTCGAGATAATGAAAACCCAGTTCGCGCGCCACCAGGGCCGCCACCGTGCCCTTGCCGGAAGCGGAGGGGCCGTCGATGGCGATGACGGGGATGATGTTGCTTGATTCGCTATGGCTAACTGACATCTCTGGACTTCTCTTGTTGGTTCTTTACAGGTGTTACACATGCCGTGTAAGTTCGCCCTGAAGCTGTGAGCGAAACTCGGCCCCGCGCCGTGTGAACCTTCGGGGTTCCTATACTCACGGCTTTTTCCTTTTCTGCTCCCCGAAACGGTACTCCAGCGACAACGGATGTTGCGCGTTGAAAAAGGTGCCGCGCGCGGGGCCAAAGTGCAGGTCGTGGATTTCACCCACCTGCGCCCAGACCACTTTCAGAAAGCGCTCATCCTGTTTTGAAACGCCGGACGCGTTGTCCAGCCGAGGTTCATAGAAGCGCTGTACCGCCCACAGGAAATAATCCACCGCTTGCAGGCAGGCCTCGCTTTTCGGGGTGGAAACGTGAATCCGCCAGTCATCCCTGGCGCCACGCGCAAAACCATATTTCGCCATGAAATCACGTTCGGCATGGTCGATGGCGGTACGCAGTGCCTCATTGCGATCGCTTTGCCCCCGGCGCGCCACGCAGACGTCATAAGCATCCGCCAGACGGTGAAAATTGCCGAACAGGGAGCGCATCAAGCCGTCGTACAACTCGTTATGTTGATAGCGATAGCCCGGCTCCAGCTCATTGCGCCGCAAGACATCCTCAAGGATGCGAGCCTTGTCGCAGACCACCGCATGGAAACGCAAGGCGCCCCCTTCCGCCGCCAGCAACTTGAAAACCTCATAGCGCACTTCGGCCAAATCGTCCTTGGCATGAAAAGCGACCGCAGTCTTGCCGCGCGCGGGGTCGAACGAGGGCACACCGCCGAAGTAGGGGCTGTCGACAAGTTGCCGGCGCAAGGTCTCAAGGCGCTGCCCCAGGCCGGCCGGGTCGTCCACCTCCAGCTTGCCGAGGATGAAGTAACGCGAGCAGCCTTCCGTGCCGACGATGGCGCGGCGGCGGTTGGCGAACAAGGTGGAATCTCCCGCCTCGTCGACATAGATGCGCAGTGTTTCCCGGGTCACGCGGATTCTGGCGCAGTGCTCTGAAAAACCCCCGCTTCCCCCGCCTCGATCCGCGCCAGATAGCCCAGGATCAGGTCGCGGGTACGGTAACTGCCATAAGCCTTCTTGTCCTGTTCACGCACGATGGGGAAGGTGGAGAGGATGTACTCGGCGGCATCCGCGTCGAGGCCGTAGAGGTGCATGAACAGCGCGTCGAGGCGGGCCATGCGTTGGGCGCGTTTTTCCGGGTTCCATTTGAAGGGCGGCTTGACGTCGCCGTTTTCATCCACGTAACCCAGGTCGCGGGCGAAGGGCGCCAGATCATGGGCGGTGTAAGACAGGGCCAGGACTTCGCCACGGATGAAGTCGGCGAGTTGCACGCCGCCGAGTGTTTGTTCGTAGGTGGCGGGGGCGATGACGGGGAGTTGTTCGAGGATGTACCAGTTGAGGTGCTGCCCTTGCACTTTCTGGCGCGCGAGGAAATCGAAGGCAAAGCTGTTCAGGTTGGCGGACAGCAGTACCGCATCCAGAGGAGGAAGCACCAAAAACGGCAGGGTGTTGCCGAAAGCGGTAGCCGGCACCATTGCCGCGATCATGGTGCGGACATTGGTTGGCGCGGTGACATCTTTGAACGCCAGCACGGCCGAGGGCAATTCGTAGCTTTCGATGGCATCCCGCCGCACCCAGTACTGCGGCATCGGATACCGATCCGGCTGCTCCTTCACCGCCTCCTGTATCGTTTCCTGTTGCGCGGCGCGGTGCAGGTTGGCGGCGTTGATCACCACGTCGGCGGCGCGATGATCGTAGCGTTGCACCATCTTGCCCTCGTAGAGCGGCACCGCCTCCTTGCCGTCTTTCACCCAGCGATTCAGGGCCGTCGGTGTAAATCCCTGCTTTTCCAACTCGGCGCGCGTTAAAAACAGGCCGGAGTCGTTGGTCATGTCGAACATGCGTACATAGCGCACGGGCCAGGCGCGTTGTTCCGTGCCCCGCGCGCGGTTCACCAGCACCGGATGGTTTCGGTAGATCCGCATGGTGATCTCGGCGTCGCGGCGGCGGCGGAAGATGGGCGCGGCGCCGGTGTTGGGGTTGACCAGGGCGAAGTCTTCGCCACTCAACGTCAACGCGCGTTCCGGGTCGGTCAAATCCGCCACGTCATGCAGATAGAAGGCGCACTGGCTTTGCGCGAAACGGCGCCACTCACCGCCGAACACCAGGGCGCAGAATTTGAAGCGCGAATCGACATCCGGGAAAAAACCCTTCCTGTTCTCGAAGTCGTAGAGCGCGGCCAGACGGCAGCCTGTAGCGCCGGCATCCTTGCCGGCGTCTTCAAAGAGCCGGCTGGAAGCCGGCGCTACATCCGGCGCGGTCAAGGTGCGAAAGAACGCGGAGGCGCCTTTGTCCGCCGCGATGCCGGAGGGGGTGAGCAGGCCGACGATGCCGCCCGGCCGCGCCAGTGCTTGCGCGCGTTCCACGAACAGGCTGTAGAGATTGATGTCGCCGCTGGACAGGAGCGGGTAGTCGCCGCATTCACGCACCACCCTGGCGCCGGCTTCCGCCGCGTCGCCGGCGAGAAGGTATTCGCGCCAGAGCGGGGTGTTGCGTTTCCGTTCCAGCTCGATCAGCGCCTTGCGGTCGGCAGCGCGGGCCTGCAGGGCGATTTCGGGTTTGCGTTCGGCGAACCATTCGACTTGCTGGAGCTTGATGCGGTCCCAGGGCGGATTGCCGATCACCGCGTCAAAACCGCCCACGCCGTTTTTCCAGACCGTCGGGAAAGCGGTTTGCCAATGAAAGAAGTGTTCCCGCCGGGAAAGCTGGGCCAGCCGCGCCAGGAGTTCATTGGCGGCGGCAATACTGTCACCGCGTCCGCTGATACGGCCGTTGGCCGCGACGCCGACCAGATTGTGGCGGTCGGAGAACAGCTCGGCCAGGGCCAGGCGGGTGGTCGCATCCGTGATCTTGTCCAGCTTGGTGCCGGGCCACCCCGGCACGATCCAGCGCAGGCCGCGCCAGAAACCGAGCAGGGCGTGAAGCGGCGCAATCTGGCGATTGGCTTCATCGGCCAGGCGTTTCGATTCATGCGCCTCGGCCACACTGGTGTCGGTGAGTTCGGCCACGGATTCCAGGCTGCGCGCGGCGATTTCGATCCGCGCCATTTCGCCTTCCTGGAACAAAGAGCCGAGCGACTGGATGCCCGCGCGCACCGTTTCCAGGCGTTCGCCGTGCAGGGAGTCGCCGCATTGCAAATGGTGGTCGAGGAAAGACAAGGGCGCGCCGACCGTAAAGGTGTGCAGCCACAAGCCGACTTTGGCGAGTTCGACCGCCATGACGTTCTTGTCGACGCCGTACACCACGCGTTTCAGGATCATGCGGCGGACGATGTGACGATCATCGAGCTGGCGCAGGTCGACCGTCCAGCCATGTTCCTGGGCCGCAGTCAGGATGCGGCGGCGAATGTCGGCGATGCGCGCGGCCACCGGCGAGGCCCAGGGCCGCCCCTGTTCGACCATATGGGCGGCGAAGCCGCAGTCGTTGACGGCGATGGCGCTGGATTGGGCGGCCTCCAGAACACGGTCGGCCAGCCAGTCCACCAGGGCGACCAGGAAGTGGCCGCTACCCATCGCCGGATCGCAGATTTGCAGGGAGAGGAAACGGCTGGCCGGATCGGCCGCTTCCAGGGCATCCCATTCGTAGGGCTTGAGCTGGGCTTTCTTGCGGTATTTCTTGAACAGGACGTCGAAAGCCTGCTGATGTTCGGCGGTGAGCCTGCCCACCGTCTCGTCCAGGATCAGGCGGACCAGGGCGTCATGGGTGTAATAACTGCCGGAGCCCTTGCGCGCGAAACCGGACTTGCTCACGGTCAGCGTGCTGCTGGCCTTGATGCCTTCGAAGCGATCTTCTTCGACACGGATTTCTTCCAGCCGGTATTCCAGCAGGCGTTCATAGATGCCGCCCAGATGCGCCACAGACAAGTCGCGGTAGTTGATGCGCGGCTTGAGGATGTCCTCGACCCGGCGCGACAGCGCATCGATCACCAGCGCCAGTTTGGCATCCGGCAACTTGGCGCGGGCCAGCAGGAAGGAGCGGGCGCGCTCGAACAGGCCGCCGTTGTAGGCGGGCATGCCCAGGGTGTCGTCGCCTTCGGCGATCAGGGTGAACAGGTTGTCCAGCACCGCCCAGTAGTTGGTGACCCGGTTGGACAACACCTTGCCGGTATCCCGCGCGACGGCGATCACGTCGCGCAGGTCGGTCAGGCTGTAGGGCGCGTAACGGGCATCCATGACCGGCAGCAGGCGGCGGTCTTCCGCGTAGAGCACGAACAGCAGGCGGTAGAGCAACACCAGGGCGGCTTCGCGCAGTTCCTCCAGGTAATCGTCGGTGTAGCCGCCTTTGGGATGCTTGCGCGCTTCCAGATCCGCCGTGGCGAGGGCGGCGCACAGGTTGGGAAATACCTCGGTGAAGACGCGGCCGCCCAACTGGCTGGATACGGTTTCTTCATACAGGCGCGCCTCGGCCAGGGCGATGCCGTGGAAGGTGCGGCGCTGGCTGTCCCAGGCCTGGGGGTTGAAGGCGTTGCGCCCGAAGATCAGCCAGAACAGCTTGAGGCCGTGGCGGGTCTCGTAGTGGTCGATTTCCGGCTGCACGCCGGGTACGCCAAGCAGGCCGGCCAGGTCGATTTCGAAAAACTCCTCGGCGCGCGAGCGGGCATCCTGCCAGTACAGCCGCCAGATCGCGCCGTTGGTGAGGATGCCCCACTTCACCGCGCGGTCGCTCATGACGTCGGCGCGCGAGAGGTAACGCAACATCTGCGAGGAAGGCGCGCCGAAGTCTCGGCGCTTGCGGTTGCCTATGGAACCCTCCTCGCCCCGGTCGAGTTGGCGCAGCCAGCGTTTGGCTTCCAGCAGGGCTACGCCATGACGGGCGCGGGCATCGTCCGCCTTCTCGGACAAGGCGCGATCCTTGGCGGCGGGTTCCGCGAACAGCAGGAAATCCGGCACATCCTCGCGCCCGGTCGTCGACAGGTTGACCTGAGAAATCCAGGCGTCATCCCAGCCGAGGAGATCGATCACCGGCTCGATCAGTTCATCTTCGGTCTGCGCTTCGTTGAGGGTGGAATCGGCCGCGAAGGGGGCGTAATGCGCGCGCAGCCGCGCGATGAAGCCGTCCAGATCGGCCTCGTTCACCGCGCGCCAGGCTTCCGTCTCCTGAATGCCGCGCAGCAGGAAGTCGGAGGAAAAGAGTTGGCCTTGCATCCTGTGGGCGGCGTCAGTGCGTCAGCAACTCGCCGCGTGGGTGATTGCCGCGAACTTCTCGAAATACTCCGGGAAGGTCTTGTTCACGCACTTGGGGTCGTTGATGCGGATGGGGACGCCGCCGAGGGCGACCAGGGAGAAACACATGGCCATGCGGTGGTCGTCGTAGGTGTCGATTTGGGCGTTGGGTATCAGCTTGGTCGGGGGCGTGATCTTGATGAAGTCGGCGCCCTCCTCCACCTTGGCGCCGAGTTTGCGCAATTCGGTGGCCATGGCGGTGATGCGATCGGTTTCCTTGACCCGCCAGGAGGCGATGTTCGTCAACGTGGTGGTGCCGTTGGCGAACAGGGCGAGGATGGCCAGCGTCATGGCGGCGTCGGGGATGTGGTTGCAGTCGAGGTCGATGGCGTGGAGTTTGTCGGCGCAGCCGAGGCGGCATTCGATCCACGATGTTGCGTCATCTCGGCCAAACCCCACTTCCGCGCCCATGCGCGCCAGGGCTTCGGCGAAACGGACATCGCCCTGGATGCTGTTGCGCCCCACCCCCTCCACGCGCACCGGGCCGTGGCCGATGGCACCGGCGGCGAGGAAGTAGGAGGCCGAGGAGGCGTCGCCTTCCACTTCGATTTCGCCCGGGCTCTGGTAGGTGGCGGCGGGGACGGTGAAGCGTTGCCAGCCTTCGCGCTTCACTTCGATGCCGTAACGCTGCATCAGGTTGAGGGTGATCTCGACGTAGGGCTTGGAGATCAGTTCGCCTTCCACCACGACCGTGACTTCGCGGCCGAGCAGAGGCGCGGACAGCAGCAGGCCGGTGAGGTACTGGCTGGAGACATTGCCTTTGACTGCAATCTCGGCCCCCTCACCCCCAGCCCCTCTCCCGCCCGCGGGCGAGGGGAGCGTCGAGCGCCCCTCCGGGGCGATTGGAGGTCGGATGTGCAGCGGCGGGAAGCCGTCGTTTTCCGTGTAGTCGATCCGGGCGCCGGCCTGGCGTAGCGCCTCGACCAGATCGCCGATGGGGCGCTCATGCATGCGCGGCACGCCGGAAAGGGTGTAGTCGCCGCCGCTCATGGCGCAGGCGGCGGTGAGGGAACGAAACGCGGTACCGGCGTTGCCGAGAAACAGGTTGGCGTACTTGATCGGGAAGGCGCCGCCGACGCCGTCCACGCGGTGGTCGTCGCCCTCAAGTCTTTTCCAGTTCACGCCCAGGCGATGCAAAGCGTCGAGCATGACGCGGGTGTCGTCGGAGTCGAGCAGGCCTTTGACGTGGGTGGTTCCCGAAGCCAGGGCGGAGAGGAGAAGAATGCGGTTGGAAATGCTTTTCGAGCCGGGCAGGCGCACCGTGCCGCGAGCGCCGGAAAGTGGCGACAGGTCGATGAAGTCGCTTATTCGTATGAAGTCGCTCATGTTTTTTTCCCTTTGATCCAGTTGGTGCGGGCCTGGCGGGCGCGGGCAAACAGGTCTTCCAGCGCCTGCCCGTCGCGCGCTTCGATCATGTCGCGGATGGCTTCGAGTTTGTCGATATAGGTACCCAGCTCGCCGAGCAGGGCGTCGCGGTTGGCGAGGGCGATATCGCGCCACATTTCCGGATGGCTGCCGGCGATGCGGGTGAAATCGCGAAAACCGGTGCCGGCGAAACTGAAAAAGATGTCGGCATCCGGGCGGTCGGCCAGTTCTTCCATCAGGGCGAAGGCGGCGAGATGCGGCAGATGGCTGACCGCCGCGAAGACGCGGTCATGGTCGATTTCCGACATGCGCGCGACCCGGGCGGTGCAGGCCTGCCACAGGCTCTCCACCCGCGCCACGTCTGCCTCCCGGTTTTCCGGCAGGGGGGTGAGGATGACCGGCTTGCCCTCGAACAGATGCGCGTGCGCGGCGCCGGCACCGTTGGTTTCCGCGCCGGCGATGGGGTGGCCGGGGATGAACTGGCCGATCTTGCCACCCAGGGCGGCGCGCGCGGCGGCGATCACATCGACCTTGGTGCTGCCGGCGTCCGTCAAGAGGGCGCCGGGCGGCAGGCTATCGGCCAGTTCCCGGAACAGGGCGGGCATGCCGCCCACGGGAATCGCGGCAAACACCAGGTCGGCGTCTTTGACCGCCTCCGCCACACTCTCGCCGATGGCGTCGATGACGCCCAGCTTCAAGGCATGTTCGAGATTGGCGCGACCACGCCCGACCCCGGTGACACGCTCGACCAAACCTTTGCGTTTCAGCGCCAGGGCAAAGGAGCCGCCGATCAGGCCGGTGCCGATGATGACCAGGTGCTCGATCATGCTTGCTCCAGAACTTCAGCCAAGACGGCCAGGAAGCGCGCGTTCTGTTCGGGCAGGCCGATGCTCACGCGCAAAAAGGTGGGTAGGCCGTAGTTGGCGACCGGGCGGACGATGACGCCTTTGCGTAAAAGGGCCTGATACACCTGCATGGCTGCATCTGCGTCCCCTCCTACATCAATGCAGACGAAGTTGCCGTAGGAGGGGATGTGCTTCAACCCCAGGCGCGCACAGCCCGCCAGCAGTTGCGCCATGCCGGCATCGTTGACCGCCTTCGAGTGGGCAATGAACTCGCTGTCGCCGAGTGCCGCCACGGCACCGGCCAGGGCCAAGCTATTCACGTTGAACGGTTGCCGCACACGGTTGAGCAGATCCGCCACCTCGGGGTGCGCCAGGGCGTAGCCGACGCGCAATCCGGCCAGGCCGTAGGCTTTGGAAAAGGTGCGGGTGAGGATGAGATTGGGGAACTCGGCCAGCCAGTCGACCGAAGGCGCGCGCAAATCTTCATCGAGAAACTCGCCATAGGCTTCGTCGAGCACCACCGCCACCTGGGCCGGCAACGAGGCCAGAAAACCATGCAGTTCTTCCGCGCCGAGCAGCGTACCGGTGGGATTGTTGGGATTGGCGATGAACACCACGCGGGTGTCGTCACGGATGGCATCGCGCATGGCGGCGAGGTCGTGGCCGTAGGCGCGCGCCGGTACTGAAATACCCACCGCTCCGGTCGCCTGAGTGGCGAGGGGATAGACCGCGAAAGCGTGCTCGGAATACACCGCCGAAGTGCCCGGCCCCAGCAGCGCGCGCGCCACCAATTCCAGCACGTCGTTGGAGCCGTTGCCGAGAACGATGGCGTCCAGGCCGACGCCAAGCCGGGCAGCGATGGCCGCTTTCAGCGCATAACCATTGCCGTCCGGGTACAGGGCCAGGTCATCCAGGCACTCGGCAATCGCGGCGCGCGCCTTGGGGCTGATGCCCAGCGGGTTTTCGTTGGAAGCCAGTTTGACGATGTCACCCTCGGCCAGGCCCATTTCCCGGGCCAGTTCTGAGATCGGTTTACCCGGCTGATACGGGGCGATGGCACGGATATGCGCGGGTGCGAGGTCACACAGATACATGAAGACTTTCCGGAAGGTCAGACGGCGGCCGGGTAGGAACCAAGCACTTTGAGGAAAGTGCACTGTTCTTCCACGGCATGCAGGGCGTTCTGGATGTTGCTGTCGGTACGATGGCCGTCAATGTCCATGTAGAACACGTAATCCCAGGAGCCCTTGCGGGCCGGGCGCGATTCCAGCTTGGTCAGGCCGATGTTGTGGCCGGCCAGGGGAGCAAGCAACTCCAGCAGAGAGCCGGGGCGATTCTTGGCGGACAGCACCAGCGAGGTCTTGTCACGCCCGGAGGGGGCGGCATCTTCGTTGCCCAGTACCAGGAAACGGGTGGTGTTGTTGGGCTCGTCCTCTATATCGCGGGCGATGATTTTCAGGTCGTAGTGTTCCGCCGCCAGTTCACCGGCGATGGCTGCCGCGTTGGGATTTTCCGCCGCCAGACGGGCCGCTTCGGCGTTGCTGGTGGTGCGTATGGTCTTGACCCCGTACAGGTTCTGCCCCAGCCATTCGTGGCACTGCCCCAGGGACTGGGCATGGGAATAGACCACCTCGATACCCCGCATGCCCTCGACGCTGCGCATCAAATGTTGGCGGATGCGCAGCTTCACTTCGCCACAGATTTTCAGCGGACTGCTCAACAGGAGATCCAGGGTGCGGTTGACTGCACCCTCGGTGGAGTTTTCCACCGGCGCCACGCTGAAGCTGGCCGCGCCACGCTCGACGGCGCGAAAAGCCGCGTCGATGTCGGCACAGGGCACACCCGTCACCGCATGGCCGAAATGCTTGACCGCCGCCGCTTCCGAGAAAGTGCCCTGCGGCCCCAGATAAGCCACGGACAGCGGCTGTTCCAGGGCGCGACAGGCGGACATGATTTCCTTGTACAACACGGAAATCGACTCCGCCGGTAGCGGGCCTTCATTCGCTGCCTGCAGGCGGCGCACCACCTGGGCTTCCCGTTCGGCACGGTAGATGGGGCCATTCTTGATATGGCCGATCTCCTGCGCCAGACGCGCGCGCTCGTTGAGCAGTCGCAGTACTTCTTCGTCGATGCTGTCGATGCGGTCCCGCAGGGGTGTGAGTTGCTCGTTCATGGCGTTGTTCTGGTTGAGTTACTCGGAGGGCAAATAGCGTACGCGCAGCACCCCTTCAATCGCCGCAAGCTGGGCGATGACACTCGCCACGGGGGCGCTGTCCACATCCACCAGGGTAAAAGCGATGTCGCCCTTGGACTTGTTCACCATGTTGTGAATGTTGAGTCCGGCGCCGGCCAACGTCGTGGAAATCTGCCCCAGCATGTTGGGCACGTTGGTGTTGGCGATGGCCAGGCGGAAACCCGATTCGCGCGGCATCGACACATTGGGAAAGTTCACCGAATTGAGAATGTTGCCGTTGTCCAGGTAATCGGAAACCTGTTCCGCCACCATGATGGCGCAGTTCTCTTCCGCTTCCTCGGTGGAGGCGCCCAGATGCGGCAAGGCCACGAAACGCGGGTGGGTTCGCAGCAGGTTGCTGGGAAAGTCGCACACATAGGCCAGCATCTTGTTGTCGGTGAGACCGGCCAGCACGGCCTCTTCATTGACGATGCCGTCGCGCGCGAAGTTGAGCAGCACGCAGCCCTTCTTCATCAGCTTCACCCGGTCGGCGTTGATCAGATCCTTGGTGGCGGGCACCAGCGGAGTGTGCAGGCTGATGAAATCGGAATGCTTGACCAGATCGTCCACGGACGCGGCTTTCTTCACCTGGGCCGGCAGGCGCCAGGCAGCATCGACGGTGATTTCCGGATCGAAACCGATGACGTTCATGCCCAGGCGGATGGCGGCATCCGCCACCAGCGAGCCGATCGCGCCGAGGCCGATAACGCCCAGGGTGCGGCCCGGCAGTTCATGGCCGACAAAGTGTTTCTTGCCGGCTTCCACCTGCTTGTGCAGGGATTCGTCGTCACCTTGCAGGCCGGCGACGAAGTTGATCGCCGGGAACAGATTGCGCGCGCCGATCAACATGCCGGCGATGACCAGTTCCTTCACCGCGTTGGCGTTCGCCCCGGGGGCGTTGAACACCACCACGCCACGCGTGCTCATCGCCTTCACCGGGATATTGTTGGTGCCCGCGCCGGCGCGGCCGATAGCCAGGACCGAGTCCGCGATGGGCATCTCGTGCATCACCTGGGAGCGCACCAGAATGGCATCCGGTTCGGCGCTGTCGTTGCCCACCGTATAGGTTTGCGGCAGGCGGGCGAGTCCGCGCTTGGAAATGGCATTGAGGGTAAGAATTTTCTGGGTCTTGGCCATGGGGTCGAACCTCGTTCAATAAACAAGTTTGGGGCGAATGCGCAGCGCATCCGGCGTCAATACTGAAAAAGCCCGCGTAGCGGAAAAGCGATAGCGCCTTCCGCCGAATGGGAAAAGCGGCTTCATCGCGCCTTCCGC
>JAUXXW010000055.1 GCA_030684775.1 Pseudomonadota bacterium | reverse complement strand
AAAGCACAGCGTGCCCAACATCGCGGCGATTCGTTGGGCACGCTGCGCTTTGCCCAACCTACGCGTTGTCGGCTCGCGTTCGCCATCACGCGCCCCGCGCCGCGTCGGTGATGTGGCCGTGCCACGCCACCATTTCCAGGCGCCCGTCCTCGTGTTCGACGATGGCGGTGCAGGAGTCGACCCAGTCGCCGCAGTTGCCATAGACCAGACCGTCCACTTCCTTCAGCGCCGCCCAGTGGATGTGGCCGCAGATCACGCCGTCCAGGCCGCGTTCACGCACATGGTGGATCACCGAATCCTCGAAATCGAAGATGAACTGCAAGGCGGTCTTGACCCGCCGCTTGGCGTAGCCCGCCAGCGACCAGTAGCCGGAGATTCCCAACAGACGACGCAGCCGTGACAGCCAACCGTTGAGCCGGACTAGCAGGTCGTAGGCGACGTCGCCGAGCACCGCCACCCAGCGATGATGCCGGGTCACCTGATCGAAATCATCGCCGTGGGTGAGCAGGAGACGGCGGCCATCGGCGGTCTCATGCACAAATTCACGCGCCACCCGAATATCGCCGAACGCGGTCTCGCAGTAATCGCGTAGCGCCTCGTCATGGTTGCCCGGCACGAACACCACCTGCTCACCGTGGCGCGCGCGCCGCAACACCTTCTGGATCACTGTGTTCTGCGCCGGACTCCAGTGGATGTTCCGGCTCATGCTCCAGAAATCGATGATGTCGCCCACCAGATAGAGGTGGCGAGCGGGGTATTCACGCAGGAAGGCGAGCAGGCTATCGGCCTGGCAGGCGCGGGTGCCCAGATGGACATCCGAAATGAAGACGGAGCGGACGGCTGGCATGGCCAGCGAATGTGACAGCGGCGTGTGAAAGTCTCGTGACAGGCAGGTCGGCCGCTGCGAAGCGATGGGTCGTAAATGCGCAATTGCGGGAAGCGCGGTCGTGATCCACGACTGGCTGTTCGTTCAGCACCACGCACATCAAGACAACCGAAGTTTCGAGGAAGTCCGCGACATCATGATGGAGGGGGTGCGCACCCTGATGGAGACCAAGATGTGCAAGCCTGATCGCCTGGCCTTCGACCTCATCTACGCCGGCATCGACTCCTTCGTGGCGCGGAAATTGTGGGGTGACTGATGCAGCGGGATAGGCGCGGCGCCAGTGAACCTGATTCATCGTGTTCAACACATTGATTGACCCGTTGAAGCTGATTGACCTTCGCTGCGTTCCAACATACCATTCGCGGCCTTTTTTGGAGGGGGAAACCCGATGCGTTGCAAACTGGTCGCCGGCAATTGGAAGATGCATGGCAGTCTTGCTGAAAACGAGGCTCTGTTGTCCGGCATTCTCGCCGGCATGGGTAGCGTGAAGGCGGACGTGGCGGTTTGTGTGCCGTTTCCCTATCTCGCCCAGGCGCAAGCCAAGTTGACTGGCAGCGCGATTCGCTGGGGTGCGCAGAACATGAGCCAGCAGGCCAAGGGTGCGTTCACCGGTGAGGTGTCCGCCAACATGCTGAAAGATTTTTCTTGTACCTACGTGCTTGTCGGCCACTCGGAGCGGCGCGCCATTTACGGCGAAAGCGACGAGTTGGTGGCGGAGAAGTTCGCCGCCGCGCAGGCGGCCGGGATGACCCCCATCCTGTGCGTGGGCGAGACCCTGAGCGAACGTGAGGGTGGCGTTACCGAAGCCGTGGTGGCGCGCCAGATCGATGCGGTGATCGCCAAGTGCGGCGTGGCCTCTCTGGCAAAGGCCGTGGTGGCTTATGAACCGGTCTGGGCGATTGGAACGGGTGTGACGGCAAGTCCGGATCAGGCGCAGGCGGTCCATGCCTACATCCGCGCCATGGTGCGTAAACTGGACGCTGGCGTGGCGGAAGGCCTGATTATTCAGTACGGCGGCAGCATGAAGGCCAACAACGCCGTCGAGTTGCTGGGTCAGCCGGATATCGATGGTGGCCTGATCGGTGGCGCGGCTCTGAATGCGGAAGAATTCCTGGCAATTTGCCGGGCAGGTTAAAGGTAGAAAAATGGAATTTATCCTCTGGGTCTTTCATGTGCTGGTGGCATTGGCCGTGATCGGCTTGGTGCTGATGCAGCACGGTAAGGGCGCCGACATGGGCGCGGCGTTTGGCGGTGGCTCCTCCGGTAGTTTGTTCGGTGCGACCGGATCGGCCAACTTCATGTCGCGCACGACCGCCGTGTTGGCGACGGCGTTTTTCCTGACCAGCATGGGTTTGACCTATTTTTCCAGCCAGAAGACCGAGGCGGCCAGACCTGTCATGCAACCGGTTGCTCCGGTAGTGCCGCAGTCGGGCCCGATGCAGGCGCCTGCCGAGTTGGATAAATCGGGCGCAATCCCGAAATGAGTTCTTCGGCATGTTCTTTGAACATGCCGCGCAAGTGGTTGTAAACGCCGACGTGGTGAAATTGGTAGACACGCTGTCTTGAGGGGGCAGTGACGAAAGTCGTGCGAGTTCGAGTCTCGCCGTCGGCACCATCGAATTTGTTTATATCCCCTCGAATCATTTAATAACCCATTGATATCAATGGGTTTTTTGTTTTCCGTTGCCTTGACGTAAGGTGCCTGAAAGCCTAGACTCCGCGCCTTCTTGGCGTAGTTTGCTCATTGCCGCGAGCTCGCCGTTCGGGGGGAATCATGCTCGAAAATTATTTTCCGGTTCTGATGTTCATTCTGGTGGGCCTTTTCATCGGGGTCGCTCCCATGGTCGCCGGTTTCGTGTTCGCCCCGCACCGGCCGGACGCGGAAAAGAATTCCCCATACGAGTGCGGTTTCGAGGCCTTCGAGGACGCGCGCATGAAGTTCGACGTGCGCTATTACCTGGTGGCCATCCTGTTCATCCTGTTCGATCTGGAAATCGCTTTTCTCTTCCCCTGGGCCGTGGTGCTGGAAGAGATCGGCATGTTCGGTTTTGTCTCGATGATGATTTTCCTCGGCATCCTCGTCGTCGGATTCATCTACGAATGGAAGCAGGGCGCCCTGGATTGGGAATGACGATATGGGCACCTCTAAAAAAACCAGATTTCATCCCAACTACGGCGTTGCGGAAAAAATTTCTTGCTTACATATCAAACATATGCGGCGCTGCGAAATTTTTTCCGCGCCTTGCATTTGGGCGAACTCTGAATTTTTAGAGGTACCCATATGAGCATCGAAGGCATCCTGGAAAAAGGTTTTGTCACCACCAGCGTCGACGCGGTGGTGAATTACACCCGTACCGGCTCCCTCTGGCCGATGACTTTCGGCCTTGCCTGCTGCGCCATCGAGATGATGCAGGCGGGGGCTTCCCGTTATGACCTGGACCGTTTCGGCATCGTGTTCCGTCCCAGTCCACGTCAGTCCGATCTGATGATCGTCGCCGGCACCCTGTGCAACAAGATGGCGCCGGCGCTGCGCAAGGTCTACGACCAGATGGCCGAGCCGCGCTGGGTGATTTCGATGGGTTCCTGCGCCAATGGCGGCGGTTACTACCACTATTCCTATTCCGTGGTGCGCGGTTGCGACCGTATCGTGCCGGTGGATATCTATGTGCCGGGTTGCCCGCCGACGGCGGAAGCGCTGTTGTACGGATTGATCCAGTTGCAGAAGAAAATCCGCCGTACCAGCACCATCGCCCGCTGACAGGACCGAATAACTATGCCGCTTACTCCGGAAGTCCTGCTTGATCGCGTCAATGAAGCGTTGGGTGACAAGGTGCTCACCAGCAAGATCGCACAGGAACAGATCACCATCGAGGTGCCGGTCGGCGATTGGCTGGAAGTCTGCGCGATCTTGCGCGACACCCACGCGCTGGCCTTCGATCTGATGATCGACCTCTGCGGCGTCGATTATTCCGCTTACAAAGACGGCGCCTGGGAAGGTCAACGCTTTGCCGTAGTGCTGAATCTGTTGTCGATCAAGCGCAATCACCGTCTGCGTGTGCGTACTTTCTGCGCCGATGACGAATTGCCTATCCTGCCTTCATTGATGGAAATCTGGCCGGCGGTGAACTGGTTCGAGCGCGAAGCCTTCGATCTGTTCGGCATCGTTTTCGATGGCCATCCCGATTTGCGCCGCATCCTCACCGACTACGGTTTCATCGGCCATCCATTCCGCAAAGATTTCCCAATTTCCGGCCACGTGGAAATGCGTTATGACCCGGAGCTCAAGCGCGTGGTGTATCAGCCGGTGAGCATCGAGCCACGTGTCGTGACCCCGCGCATCGTGCGCGAAGACAACTACGGGGCAGCTTGATGACCAGCGCATCCGCAGAAATCCGCAACTACACCATCAATTTCGGCCCGCAACACCCGGCCGCGCACGGCGTGCTGCGCCTGGTGCTGGAACTGGACGGCGAAGTGATCGTGCGCGCCGATCCGCACGTCGGCCTGCTCCATCGCGGTACCGAGAAACTGGCGGAAACCCGCACCTTCCTGCAATCCGTGCCCTACATGGACCGGCTGGACTACATGTCCATGATGCAGAACGAACATGCCTACTGCATGGCGATCGAACGCCTGATGGGCATCGAGGTGCCGGAACGCGCGCAATACATCCGGGTGATGTTCGATGAAATCACCCGCGTCCTGAATCACCTGCTCTGGCTCGGCACCCACGCGCTCGACATCGGCGCCATGACCGTCTTCCTCTACGCCTTCCGCGAGCGGGAAGACCTGATGGACGTCTACGAGGCGGTGACCGGCGCCCGCATGCACGCGGCCTACTACCGGCCGGGCGGCGTCTACCGCGACCTGCCCGACGCGATGCCGCAATACCAGGCCAGCAAAAAGAAGAACGAATCCGACCTGCGCCGCCTGAACGAAAACCGCCAGGGGAGCGTGCTCGACTTCATCGAGGATTTCTCGAAGCGCTTCTTCGGCTACGTCGACGAGTACGAGACCCTGCTCACCGACAACCGCATCTGGAAACAGCGCACTGTCGGCATCGGTGTGGTCGAGGCCGACCGCGCCAAGGCTCTGGGCTTCACCGGTCCGATGTTGCGTGGCTCCGGCATCGTCTGGGATATGCGCAAGATGCAGCCCTACGCGGTCTACGACAAACTCGATTTCGAGATCCCCATCGGCCGCACCGGCGACAGCTACGATCGTTATCTGGTGCGCATGGAAGAAATGCGCCAATCCAACCGCCTCATCCAGCAGTGTGTGGCCTGGCTGAAGGCCAACCCTGGCCCGGTCATCAGCGACAACCACAAGGTCGCGCCGCCTTCGCGCGAGGCCATGAAATCCAACATGGAAGAGCTGATCCACCACTTCAAACTGTTCACTGAAGGTATGCACGTGCCGGAAGGTGAGGTTTACGCGGCGGTGGAACACTCCAAGGGCGAGTTCGGGGTTTACATGATCTCCGACGGCGCCAACAAGCCTTACCGCCTGAAGCTGCGAGCGCCCGGTTTCTCGCATCTGGCCGGTCTCGACGAAATGTCGCGCGGCCACATGATCGCCGACGTGGTGGCCATCATCGGCACCCTGGATATCGTGTTCGGCGATATAGATAGATGATGTAGATAGGTAATAAATATGCTTTCCGCAGAATCCCTCGCCCAGATCGACCGCGAATTGACCAAATACCCGCCCGAGCAGAAGCAGTCGGCGGTGATGGCCGCCTTGCGCATCGCCCAGGTCGAACTGGGCTGGCTGTCGCGCGACACCATCGAGTTCGTCGCCCATTACCTCGGCATGCCGGCCATCGCCGCCTATGAGGTCGCCACCTTCTACAACATGTACGACCTGGCGCCGGTCGGTCGCAACAAGGTCACCCTGTGCACCAACCTGCCCTGCCAGTTGCAGGGCGCGGACAAGATCGCGGAACACCTGCAAGGCAAGCTGGGCATCGGCTTCAATGAAACCACGGCGGACGGTCGCTACACCCTCAAGGAAGGCGAGTGCATGGGCGCCTGCGGTCATGGCCCCCTGTGTCTGCACAACAACCACAAGATGCACGACCACCTGACCCCGGAATCGGTGGACAAGCTCCTGGATGAAATGAAATGAGACTGACGCCGAGCCGCCTCAAGTCAGGCGAATGCCCCCTCGGGGGGCGGGCTTGCGCATGCAAGCGCGGGGGTGCTGTATGAGTTTGAACACCCCCGACACCCAGGTCTGTCTCTGGACGCTCCAGCATGCCGAACCCGCTTCCCTGGCCACCTACACTGCCAATGGCGGCTACGAAGCGCTGAAGAAGATCCTCGCCGAGAAGACACCGGCCGAGGCCATCATCGCCGAGGTCAAGACCAGCGCGCTGCGCGGCCGCGGCGGCGCCGGTTTTCCGACGGGCTTGAAGTGGAGCTTCATGCCGCGCAACTTCGCCGGCGACAAGTACGTGGTCTGCAATACCGACGAAGGCGAGCCGGGGACGTTCAAGGATCGCGACATCATCCGTTTCAATCCGCACCAGTTGATCGAGGGCATGATCATCGCCGGCTACACGCTGGGCGCGGTGGCGGGTTACAACTACATCCACGGTGAAATCTTCGAGGAATACGAGTCCTGGGAACGCGCCCTGGAAGAAGCGCGCGTCGCCGGCTTGCTCGGCAAGAACATCCTCGGTTCCGGCTGGGATTTCGATCTGCACGCGCACCACGGCTACGGCGCCTATATCTGCGGCGAGGAAACCGCGCTGCTGGAATCCATCGAAGGCAAGAAGGGACAGCCGCGATTCAAGCCGCCGTTCCCCGCCAGCTATGGCCTCTACGGCAAACCGACCACGATCAACAATACCGAGACCCTGGCCTCGATTCCCTGGATCATGCGCCACGGCGGCCAGGCCTTCCTGGAACTGGGCAAGCCCAACAACGGCGGCAGCAAGATTTTTTCCATCTCCGGCCACGTCAACAAGCCCGGCAACTACGAGATTCCGCTCGGCACCCCGTTCGCCGACCTGCTGGAAATGGCCGGCGGTGTGCGTAGCGGCCACACCCTCAAGGCCGTGATTCCCGGCGGTTCCTCCGCTCCGGTGCTTACCGCCGAGGCGATGATGGCCTGCACGATGGACTTCGACTCGATCGCCCGCGCCGGCTCCATGCTCGGTTCCGGCGCGGTGATCGTGATGGACGACAGCGTCTGCATGGTGAAAGCCCTGGAACGCCTGTCCTATTTCTATTTCGAGGAATCCTGCGGCCAGTGCACGCCCTGCCGCGAGGGCACCGGCTGGCTGTATCGCATCGTGCACCGCATCGAACACGGTCAGGGGCGTCCGGAAGACCTCGATGAACTGCTGCGTATCGGCAAGAACATCGGCGGCAACACCATCTGCGCGCTCGGCGAAGCGGCGGTGGGGCCGGTCGCCAGCTTCGTGAAACACTTTCGCAAAGAGTTCGAGTACCACATCGAACACAAGAAATGCCTGGTAGGTGCTTGACATGCCCTTGATCGAAATTGACGGCAAGCAGATCAACATCGAGGCGGGTGCGACGGTGATGGACGCGGCGCATCAGGCCGGCATCGTCATCCCGCATTTCTGCTACCACAAGAAACTGTCCATCGCCGCCAGTTGCCGCATGTGCCTGGTGGAAGTGGAGAAAGCGCCCAAGCCATTGCCCGCCTGCGCCACGCCGGTGACCGACGGCATGAAGGTGATGACCCGATCAATCAAGGCCATCACCGCGCAGAAAGGCGTGATGGAGTTTCTGCTCATCAACCATCCGCTCGACTGCCCGATCTGCGACCAGGGTGGCGAGTGCCAGTTGCAGGACATCGCCGTAGGCTACGGCGGCTCGGCTTCGCGCTACAGCGAGCCGAAGCGCGTGGTGAAGGAGAAAGACCTCGGCCCCCTGATCGCCACCGACATGACCCGCTGCATCCATTGCAGCCGCTGCGTGCGCTTCGGCCAGGAAATCGCCGGCCTGATGGAGTTGGGCATGCCCGGCCGCGGCGAGCACACCGAGGTGATGCCGTTCCTGGAAACCCAGGTCAGCCACGAACTCTCCGGCAACGTCATCGAACTCTGCCCGGTCGGCGCCCTGACCTCGAAGCCGTTCCGCTATTCAGCGCGTTCCTGGGAACTCTCCCGGCGCAAGTCGGTGAGCCCGCACGACGGCCTCGGCGCCAATATTCAGGTGCATGTGAAGAACGACCGCGTCATGCGCGTGGTGCCCCGGGAAAACGAAGCCATCAACGAATGCTGGATCGCCGACCGCGACCGCTATGGCTATGACGCGCTGAATTCGGATGAGCGCCTGACCTCGCCGCTGCTCAAGGAAAATGGGCATTGGCGCGAAGCGAGCTGGCAGGAAGCACTCGAACACGTCGCCGACCGCCTCGGTCGGATTCGCGAGAGCCAGGGCGCGGCCGCCATCGGCGCGCTCGCCTCGCCACACCAGACGGTCGAGGAGTTGTATCTCTTCACCAAACTGATGCGCGGACTCGGCACGGAAAATATCGATCACCGCCTGGCTCAGGCTGACGCCACGGTTGGCGTCGGCGCGCGCTGGCTGGGAATGCCGATCACCGAAATAGATACGCTGGATCGTGTGCTGCTGGTCGGTTCCACGATCCGCCAGGAACAACCTCTGCTTGCGCAACGACTACGCCAGGCAGTGAAACACGGCGCGCAACTCAACGTGTTGCACGCGGCCGGCGATGACCTGCTGTGCAAGGTGAATGCCCGCCTGATCGCCAAGCCGAGTGCGTGGCTGAATGGCCTGGCGCAGATCGCCCGCGCCATGCAGGAAGCCGGCGCTGATCTGGGCGCGGTTGCCGGCGCGGTTTCCCTGGTCGTCGCCGGCGACAACGCCCGCGCCATCGCCGCCAGTTTGCTCAGTGGCAACAGCGGCGGCGAAAACAAGGCGGTGTTGATCGGTGCCCTGGCGCAGAACCACCCCGCCGCCAACGAATTGCATGCTTTGGCGCAAGCCATCGCCACCGCCGCCGGCGCGACCCTCGGTTTCCTCTCGCCCGCCGCCAACAGCGTCGGCGCGCAACTGATAGGCGTGCTGCCCGGCCCCGAGGGACTTGGCGCCCATGCCATGCTGGCCGAGCCGCGTTCGGCTTACGTCCTGCTCGGCGCCGAGCCGGAACTGGACGCCTATGATGCGGCGGCGGCGAATGCCACCCTGCACGGCGCCGAATTTGTCGTGGCCCTGAGCGCCTTCAAGACTGCCGCGCTGGATTACGCCGATGTGTTGCTTCCCATCGCGCCATTCACGGAAACCGCCGGCAGTTACGTCAACATGGAAGGCCGTCCGCAAAGCTTCCACGGCGTGGTCAAACCGTTGGGCGAGGCACGCCCGGCCTGGAAAGTGCTGCGCGTGTTGGGCAATCTGCTGAGCCTGGGCGGGTTCGATTACGACAACGCCGAAGCGGTACGCGCCGATGCGCTACCCACGGACTTCGTGGCGGGACTGAACAACACTCCGCTTGCGGCTGATCTGCTTACCCTGAATTCCGGTGACGGCCTCGAACGTGTGGGTGAAACGCCGCAGCATCAACTCGACCCCATCGCGCGCCGTTCGCGTCCCTTGCAGGCGACTGTGGACGCCGCCGTGCCGGCGGTCTGGATCGGCAGTGAGTTGCTGACCGGTCTGGGCATCGCCGAAGGCGGCATGGTGCGCGTGCGCCAGGGCGGCGCCGAAGCCATCCTGCCGGTGCGCCGGGATGACCGTCTCGCGGTCGATACTGTGCGGGTGGCTGCCGCGCACCCCCTGACCGCCACCCTGGGCGCCCGTCTTGGCCCCGTGAGCGTGGAGAAAGCCTGATATGGAAACAATGCTCGCTCCTCTGGTCGAACTTCTCGGCCCTGCCTGGCTGCCAATCTGGACCCTGGTCAAGATCATCGCCATCGTCGCGCCCCTGATGATCTCCCTGGCTTATCTGACCTATGCCGAGCGCAAGATCATCGGCTACATGCAGGTGCGCATTGGCCCCAACCGGGTCGGCCCGCTCGGCCTGCTGCAACCCATCGCCGACGGCCTGAAGTTGTTGATGAAGGAAATCATCATCCCCAGCGGCGCCAACAAGGGCCTGTTCATCCTCGGCCCGGTGCTGGTGCTCGCGCCGGCACTGGCGGCCTGGGCGGTGTTCCCGTTCACCGAGACGCTGGTGTTGGCCAACATCAACGCCGGCCTGCTCTACATCATGGCCATCACCTCGATGGGCGTGTATGGCGTGGTCATCGCCGGCTGGGCGTCCAACTCCAAGTACGCCTTCCTCGGCGCCCTGCGTTCCTCGGCGCAGATCGTGTCCTATGAGATCGCCATGGGTTTCGCGCTGGTGGGCGTGCTGATGGCCGCGCAGAGCCTGAACCTGATCGATATCGTCAAAGGCCAGGAAGGCGGCTTCTGGCACTGGTACTGGCTGCCCCTGTTCCCGTTGTTTATCGTCTACCTGGTCTCCGGCGTGGCCGAACTCAACCGCGCGCCGTTCGACGTGGCGGAAGGCGAATCCGAGATCGTCGCCGGTTTCCATGTGGAATATTCCGGCATGGCCTTCGCCGTGTTCTTCCTGGCCGAATACGCCAACATGATTCTGATCGCGGGCCTCACCAGCATCCTGTTCCTGGGCGGCTGGCTGTCGCCGTTCCCGTTCCTGCCGGACAGCATCATCTGGATCGGCGCGAAGATGAGCTTCGTGCTGTTCCTGTTCCTCTGGTTCCGCGCCACCTTCCCGCGCTATCGCTATGACCAGATCATGCGGCTGGGCTGGAAGGTGTTCATTCCGGTGACCCTGGTCTGGATCGTCGTGGTCGGTGCCGCCATGCAGACGCCGTATGGCTACCTGTTCCACTAAGGAGGACGCGACCATGTTCAACGGCATCAAGTCCTTCCTCGATACCTTCCTGCTTACCGAGCTGCTGCGCGGCATGGCCCTGACTGGCCGCAACCTGTTCGCGCACAAGATCACGGTGCAGTTCCCGGAAGAAAAGACCCCGCAATCGCCGCGCTTTCGCGGTCTCCACGCGCAACGCCGCTACGCCAACGGCGAGGAACGCTGCATTGCCTGCAAGCTGTGCGAGGCGGTATGCCCGGCGATGGCGATCAAGATCGAGTCCGAGCAGCGCGAGGACGGGAATGGGGCCACTTCGCGCCGCACCACGGTCTACGACATCGACCTGACCAAGTGCATCTTCTGCGGCTTCTGCGAGGAAGCCTGCCCGGTCGACGCCATCGTCGAGACGCGCATCCTGGAATACCACGGGGAACAGCGCGGCGATCTCTACTACACCAAGGAAAAACTCCTGGCGGTGGGTGACCAGTACGAAGACCAGATCGCGCGCGACCGCGCGGTCGATGCCAAGTACCGCTGACGGATACGCACATGGAATTCAAGACTCTCGTTTTTTACGTCCTGTCAGCCATCCTGCTGCTGGCGTCCCTGCGCGTGATCACCGCGCGCAACCCGGTGCACTCCGCGCTGGCGTTGGTGCTGGCGTTCTTCACGGCGGCGGGCATCTGGCTGCTGCTGGAAGCCGAATTCCTCGCCATCACCCTGGTGCTGGTCTACATCGGCGCGGTGATGGTGCTGTTCCTGTTCGTGGTGATGATGCTGGACATCAATCTGACCGAATTGCGCAAGGGCTTCTGGAATTACCTGCCGGCGGGCCTGCTGGTCGCTGGCCTGATGGTGCTGGAGATGGTCATGGTGCTGGGTGGGGCCGATCTCGGCCTGGCCGAACCCGCGCCCCTGCCGGCCGATTACAGCAATACCAAGGAACTCGGGCGCCTGCTCTACACGGTCTACGTCTATCCCTTCGAACTGGCGGCGGTGGTGCTGCTGGTGGCGATGATCGCCGCCATCGCGCTGACCCATCGCAAGCGCGGCGACACCAAGCGGCTCAACCCGGCTGAACAGGTGAAGGTGAAACGGGCGGATCGCATCTACATGGTCAACATCAAGTCGCAAAAACCGGAAGCGCCGAAGGAGGACGAGTAATGATCGGCCTGAACCATTACCTCATTCTCGGCGCCGTACTGTTCGCCATCAGCGTGGTCGGCATCTTTCTGAACCGCAAGAACGTGATCATCCTGCTCATGGCCATCGAACTGATGCTGCTGGCGGTGAACATGAACTTCGTCGCCTTCTCGCATTACCTGAACGACATGTCCGGTCAGGTGTTCGTGTTCTTCATCCTCACCGTGGCGGCGGCGGAATCCGCCATCGGCCTGGCCATCCTGGTGGTGCTGTTCCGTAATCTGCGCACCATCAACGTCGATGACCTCGACCGCTTGAAGGGCTGAGATGAAACGCCCCCCTGACTCGCGACGCTCGTTTCCCCCCAAGGGGGAGGTCAGTTCCTTCGGAACGGCCGGGCGGAACTGACATGTTGAGCCAAGCCACCCTCCAGGAAGCCGCGCGGGTTCTCGGCGAAGCCGCGAAACCGGCGAAAGTGATTCTGTTCGGCTCCTATGCGCGCGGGGAGGCCGACGAGGGCTCGGATGCGGATTTTCTGGTGATCAAGCCGAAAGTGGAAAACCGAGGCATGGAGGCCGTGCAGCTTTATCAAGAGATTGCACCCATGGGGTTGCCCGTGGATATCCTCCTCTACTCCGAAGCCGATGTGGCGGAGCGCCGTGATTGGTGTTCGAGCGCGATTTACTGGGCCATGCGCGAAGGAAAGATGCTCTATGAGGCCGGCGGTGAGTGAGGCGGCTGAAATGGCGCGCGCGGCGGAACGGGATTGGGAGATTATTCTCGTGATCGTGGATGCCCCGACAATTGCCATTTCTGGAGTTTGTTTCCATGTGCAACAGTGCATCGAGAAATACTACAAGGCCTTGTTGACCGCGCATGGTCAGTCATTTGAACGTACACACAACCTGTCCGCGCTGGCCAAGAAGCTGGGTGGCTTGGCGGGCACACAACCCTTGGACAACATGGCGCTATCCACCATCAACCCTTGTGCCGTCGCCATGCGCTACGGCGACGAAGAAATCGAGATCGTCGGGCGCGACTGGCTCATGGACAAGACAGCCGAATTCAGAACCTGGGCCAGGGCGGCATTGGCGCTGAAGGGCGTGGAGATTTGACCGCATGGACATGAAAACCCTTTACCTCATCGTTCCTCTTGCCCCGCTGGTCGGCGCCATCATCGCCGGCCTGTTCGGCAAGCAGATCGGTCGCGCCGGCGCCCACACGGTCACCATTCTCGGCGTCGCGATTTCCCTGCTGGCGTCGCTGGCGGTCTTCCAGGACGTACAGGCCGGCAATACCTTCAACGGCACCGTCTACACCTGGCTGACCTCGGGCGACCTGAGTCTGGAAATCGGCTTCCTGATCGACCGACTCACTTCCGTGATGATGCTGGTGGTGACCTTCGTCTCGTTGATGGTGCATCTCTACACCATCGGTTACATGGCGGACGACCCCGGCTATCAGCGCTTCTTCAGCTACATCTCCTTGTTCACCTTCGCCATGCTGATGCTGGTGATGAGCAACAACTTCCTGCAGTTGTTCTTCGGCTGGGAAGCGGTGGGCCTGGTGTCATATCTGCTGATCGGTTTCTGGTACACCCGTGAAACGGCGCTCTACGCCAACCTGAAAGCCTTCCTGGTCAACCGCGTCGGCGATTTCGGCTTCCTCCTCGGCATCGGCATGGTGTTCGCCTATTTCGGCAGCCTCGATTACCAGCAGGTGTTCCAGATGGCGCCGCACCTGGCCAATCAGGAGATCAGCCTGATCGAGGGTCATTCCTGGCCGCTGATGGCGGTGATCTGCATCCTGCTGTTCGTCGGCGCCATGGGCAAGTCGGCGCAATTCCCGCTGCATGTCTGGCTGCCCGACTCGATGGAAGGCCCGACGCCTATTTCCGCGCTGATCCACGCGGCGACCATGGTGACCGCCGGCATCTTCATGGTGGCGCGGATGTCGCCGCTGTTCGAGTTGTCCGACATCGCGCTGTCCTTCGTCATGGTGATCGGTGCCATCACCGCGCTGTTCATGGGTTTCCTCGGCATCATCCAGAACGACATCAAGCGGGTGGTGGCCTACTCCACCCTGTCGCAACTGGGCTATATGACCGTGGCGCTGGGCGCATCCGCCTACTCGGTGGCGATCTTCCACCTGATGACCCACGCCTTCTTCAAGGCCCTGCTGTTCCTGGCAGCCGGTTCCGTGATCATGGCTATGCACCACGAGCAGGACATCCGCAACATGGGTGGCTTGCGCAAATACATGCCGATTACCTGGATTACCTCGCTGGTCGGTTCTCTGGCGCTGATCGGCACGCCCTTCCTGTCCGGGTTCTATTCCAAGGACTCGATCATCGAGGCGGTGAAGTTCTCAACTCTGCCGGGCTCCGGCTTTGCCTACTTCGCCGTGGTGCTGGGCGTGTTCGTCACCGCCTTCTACTCCTTCCGCATGTATTTCCTGGTATTCCACGGCAAGGAACGATTCAAGCAGGCGCACGACACCCACGACCATGAGGCTGACAAGAACGGCGACGCTCACGGCCATCATCATGGTGGTCATAGCGCTCCGCATGAAACACCCTGGGTGGTGACCCTGCCGTTGATCTTGTTGGCGATTCCGTCGCTGATCATCGGCTATATCGCCATCGAACCCATGTTGTTCGGCGACTGGTTCGGCCATGCCATTCAGGTCGCAGAGCGCCATGGCGCCATGGCCGAGTTGCAGCACCACTTCCACGGCGCCGCCGCGATGGCCCTGCATGCGCTGACCACCTTGCCGTTCCTGCTGGCGGCAGCGGGCGTAGGCTTGTCCTGGTTCTTCTACATGAAGCGGCCCGATATTCCCGCCGCGATCAAGAAGCGCTTCAGCGTGATCTACCTGATCCTGGAGAACAAGTACGGCTTTGACCGCTTCAACGACTGGTTCTTCGCCGGTGGCGCCCGCATGCTGGGTGGCCGCCTGTGGCGCTGGGGTGACGTGAAAGCGATCGACGGCTGGGTGGTGAACGGCTCCGCCCGTCTGGTCGGCAAGATCGCCAGCATCGTGCGCCATCTCCAATCCGGTTACATCTACCACTACGCCTTCGCCATGATCATCGGTGTGCTGCTGCTAGCCACCATGTTCGCGCGGGCCTGACGGGCATGGCAACAAACCTGCCACGCAACCTGCAACCTTCGCGCCATGCCCTCCCTCACCCCCAACCCCTCTCCCGGGGGGCGAGGGGAGCGTCGAGAGCCGCTGGCGCGGCTGATACATTGAAGAAAGCGACATGACGGAAGGATTAGGAATCGGCGTGTTGAGCCTTGCCATCTGGGTGCCCATCCTGGTTGGTGTGCTCATTCTCATCACCGGTGGCGACAAGAACGCCGAGGGGCAGCGCACTCTGGCCCTGCTCGGTTCCCTGCTGGGCTTTGCGGTCGCCATCCCCCTGTGGACCGATTTCGACGCCGGCACGGCGGCGATGCAGTTCGAGGAACTGGCACGCTGGGTGCCGATGTTCAAGATCAACTACCACCTCGGCGTCGACGGCATTTCCATGCCCTTCATCCTGCTCAACAGTTTCACCACCATCCTGGTGGTGTTGGCCGGGTGGCAGGTCATCAAGGAACGCGTCGGCCAGTACATGGCGGCCTTCCTGATCCAGTCCGGCCTGATCAACGGCGTCTTCTCTGCGCTCGACGGCATCCTGTTCTACGTGTACTTCGAGGCCATGCTGATCCCGCTGTACCTGATCATCGGCATGTGGGGCGGCCAGAACCGCGTCTATGCGGCGATCAAGTTCTTCCTCTACACCCTGCTCGGTTCCCTGCTGATGCTGGTCTCGCTGCTCTACCTGTTCTTCCAGAGCGGCGGCAGCTTCGAGATCCTCACCTGGCACCGGCTGCCGCTGGCGATGACCGCGCAGATACTGTTGTTCGTCGCCTTCTTCTTCGCCTTCGCTGTGAAAGTGCCCATGTGGCCGGTGCATACCTGGTTGCCGGACGCCCACGTGGAAGCGCCGACCGGCGGTTCCGTGGTGCTGGCGGCCATCACCCTGAAGGTGGGCGCCTACGGCTTCCTGCGTTTCGCGATGCCGATCGCGCCGGACGCCAGCCATTACCTGGCCGGCTTCATGGTCACCCTGTCGCTGATTGCGGTGGTCTATATCGGCCTGGTCGCCCTGGTGCAGTCGGACATGAAGAAGCTGATCGCCTATTCGTCGATCGCCCACATGGGCTTCGTGACGCTGGGCTTCTTCATCTTCGAGCAGATGGGCATCGAGGGCGGGCTGATCCAGATGATCTCGCACGGCTTCATCTCCGCCGCCATGTTCCTCTGCGTCGGCGTCATGTACGACCGCGTGCATTCGCGCCAGATCGCCGATTACGGCGGCGTCGCCAACAAGATGCCGATGTTTGCGGCGTTTTTCATGCTGTTCGCGATGGCCAATGCCGGCTTGCCTGGCACCTCGGGCTTCGTCGGCGAGTTCATGGTGATCCTGGCCACCGTGAAGGTGAACTTCTGGTGGGCCTTCCTCGCCACCACCACCCTGATCTTCGGTGCCGCCTATACCTTGTGGATGTACAAGCGCGTGGTATTCGGTCCAGTCGGTAACGCCCACGTCGAGGAGATGCGGGACATCAACGGCCGCGAATTCATCGTATTGGCGCTACTGGCCGTCTGCGTGCTGGCCATGGGCTTGTACCCGTTGCCCCTGACCGAGGTCATGCACGCCTCCGTGGACAATCTGCTGGCGCATCTGTCGCACAGCAAACTGGTGCCCTGACCAATCATGCACGCGATGACCTTCACCTTCTCCGACCTCGTCCCCGCCCTGCCCGAGATTTTCGTGCTGGTCATGGCTTGCGCCATTTTGCTGCTCGACGTCATAAGCAAGCAGCGCACGTTGTCTTACACGCTGACCCTGCTGACCCTGGTCGGCGCCGCCGCGCTCACCTTCTTCTCGGCTTCCGGCGCGCCGCAATACGCCTTCGGCGGGCAGTTCGTCGACGACATGATGGCCGATGTGCTGAAACTCATGACCTATCTGGCGTCCTTCGCCGTGCTGGTCTACTCGCGCGTTTATTTGACCGAGCGCGGCTTGTTCAAGGGCGAGTTCTTCGTGCTGTTGTTGTTCGCCACCCTGGGCATGATGGTCATGATTTCGGCCAATCATTTCCTGGTGCTCTACGTCGGCCTGGAACTGCTCTCGCTGTCGCTCTACGCGCTGGTGGCTTTCCATCGGGACAACGCCCGGGCCACCGAGGCGGCGATGAAGTATTTCGTGCTGGGGGCGCTGGCCTCCGGTCTCCTGCTCTACGGCATGTCCATCCTCTACGGCCTCACCGGCACGCTGGAGTTGAACAAGATGGCGGCCACCGTCTACATGGGCGTCGGTAACCCCATGTTGCTCAGTTTCGGCCTGGTCTTCCTGGTCGCCGGTCTCGGCTTCAAGCTGGGCGTCGCCCCTTTCCACATGTGGGTGCCGGACGTCTACCAGGGTGCGCCAAGCGCCGTGACCCTGTTCATCGGTTCCGCGCCGAAACTGGCCGCCTTCGCCTTCACCATGCGCATCCTGGTCGATGGCCTGCAACCCGCCGTCGCGGAATGGCAGGGCATGCTGGCGGTGATGGCGGTGCTCAGTCTGGCGATCGGCAACCTGGCCGCCATCATGCAGACCAACATCAAGCGCATGCTGGCCTACTCCACCATCTCGCACATGGGCTTCATGCTGTTGGGTATTCTGTCCGGCACCTTCGCCGGTTACTCGGTCTCCATGTTCTATGCCATCGTCTATGTGTTGATGAGCCTGGGCACCTTCGGGCTGGTCGTGTACCTGTCGCAGAACGGCTACGAAGCGGAGAGCCTGGACGATTTCAAGGGCCTCAACCAGCGCCAACCCTGGCTGGCCGCGCTGATGGCCATGTTGATGTTCTCCATGGCGGGTCTGCCTCCCTTTGTCGGCTTCTACGCCAAACTATCCGTGTTGCAAGCTCTGGTCGGCGCCGGCTGGTTGTGGCTGGCCTTGGTGGCGGTGCTGTTCTCGCTGATCGGCGCCTACTATTACCTGCGCGTGGTGAAGATTCTCTACTTCGATACCCCGCACGCCGACGCACCGATACTTTCAGGCCAGGCGGACAGCCGCGCGCTGCTCTCGATCAATGGCTTGGCGGTTCTGCTGTTGGGTCTTGCGCCACAAGGGTTGATTGCCCTCTGCGTCTACGCGATGCAGATGTCGATGCAATAGCGGAGATAGGGGGGCAAGCGGTTCCGGCTTGCTTCCCGTTTCGGTGGTTCCAATGGGCAACGGCCCTTGGGGAACTGGCGGAACGGCTGAGGAAGAAAGACGATCAACCTGAAGCGGTCAAATGGGTCTGGATACCGAAACCGAAGGGCAGACCGCGTCCCCTGGGGATGCCGACGATCAGCGACCGGGTTGTGCAAACTGTCGCCATGCTCGTACCGGAACCTCTTTTTGAAGCGGTTCCGCAACCGTAGCAATACGGCTACCGGGCAGAGCACGGGGCGCAAGACGCGGTACGAGCGGTTCATCGGCGCGTACCTGTCTGGCTATTTCGACAGCATTCCGCACGCTGAATGGATGAAGAGCATAGCCCGCCGGATAGTTGATCGGTCTGAGTTGCGCCTCATCAAGCACTTGGCTGGAAGCCCCGGTGGAAGAAGATGATGGAAATGGCCACCGGAAACGGACGACGACAACCTGGACGGCACACTCCACCTTTGCAGTCGTCGGCTGAAACTCCGGCCTCGCCGGGATTGCTTTTCGCTATCGACGAACCAAAGTCCGATAGGCCGCGAGCCGCTACCCCGGGTTTTCAAGTCTCCGGTTACCTGCCGCGCAGTTTTTGCACGACCTGCCAGGTGACCCAACCACGCCGCAGCCATTTCCCGGCGCGATCAATCCGCAACGACGCAAACGCGGCGACACCGCCGACTATCCAGACGGGATGACGCTTGAGCACGCTCAGCATGGCAAGCCCTCGGTCAGCCCAGGCCAGGGGCGCGCGCCACGGCTCGATGCTTTCCGCCAGCACGGTTCGTTGCGCCGCGGCCCGCGCAACCAGGTGTTCACGCCGTTCGGCCAGCTGCGCCAGGTTTTTTCTCATGAACGGGAAACGAGTTGCTGCCGGTCTTTCAATAACTCCGACATGCTCGCGGCGAAGAGCCTCGGCTTGGTTCTCGCTTTGTGGACGGCGAATCCCCACGCGGCAGCGCCAGACGCCAGGAACAATCCGGCAAGCGTTGCCAGGACCAGGAGGCGATGGGTGTCCCAGAAGGCAACCACCAGCAGCAGTGTTGCCAGCAACACCCCCACCCCGAGGCAAAACAGGGAGACCAGCGCCAACAGCAACAGCGAGAACAAATGCGCCCGCTCCTCCTCCAGGTCCGAGGACAACAGATCGAGACGCGTATAGGCGATGGCAACCAGTGTTGCCGCCAGCGCGGTCAGGGACTCAAGCAACCCCTTGCCCGCGCCGGGTGTTTTCTCAGGCATGGCGTGTGCCTAGCGGCGGCCGATGAGAAAACCGATCAGCAAGCCAAGCGCGGCGGCGGCGCCGACGGCATTCCAGGGATTCTCATGGACATAAACGTCGGTCGCCTTGGCCGCCGCTTTGGTTTTGACCACCAGAGCCTCCTGCGCGTCGACCATCCTGTCCTTCATGATCCGCAAGGACTCTTCCGCCTTGGCGCGCACCTCGGCCAGCTTCTCGCCGCCCTGATTGGCGGTCGCTTTGAGCAACGCTTCCGCATCCGCTACCACAACGCTGAAATCAGCGAGCAATTGTTCTTTGGTGACTTCATTAGCGAGCTTTTCCATACTTTTCTCCATTGCGGGTTGTACCGTGTTCACGGTGGATTACTCGAACTCACTGTCTTCCTCTTTTTAGCATTGCTCCGTTCGCTGGCGCACCTGTCGAGCAAACTTATTTCGAGCGCTGCCCCCCCGTGCCAATATCCCCCGAGACACCTGCCCCTCTGAAATTACAGCGGAAGGCAGGCCCGATTCATGTAGGCCAAGATGAAATCCCTCATGCAAGTTGAGCGCCCCCCACTATGGGCCGGAGCTTGTTCATCTGGCGGCGAAGAATGGATACTGAATCCCATACGGCGGCCTCATTCGGCAATTTCCCCGGCACGGCCATCCGTCGTCGCTCATGGAGACTCCCGCATGAAACCCGCATCCACACCCGATACTCCTCACCCTGCTGAGCCGTTGCGCCTGCCGGAGCTGCGCACTTGGTATGTAGCCCTGACCACGGCCTGCAACTTTCACTGCGCCTACTGCACCTTCGACCGGACCATGTATCAGGTGCGGGGCCAGCGCAGCCGGATAGGCTTCCCGATGCTGGCTCCGGACGAGTGGATACGCGCCCTCAACGGCGTCGCCAATCGTCCCGACTACCTCATTTTCACCGGCGGCGAGCCGACGCTGCACCGCGGCTTCGCGGACATCCTCAAGGGTCTGGAAGGCTATGCCGTCAAGGTCAATTCCAATCTCGACTTCGATGTCGATGTCTTCGCCGACGCGCTAGGTCGCGGCAGCCGGCGGATCGAGTCGTGTTACCTGTCCTACCACCCCGAATACCACGCGCCGGACAGCTACGCGGTGCGGGTGGCGAAGCTGCGCGAGGCGGGGATTTGCCGGCGCATCGTGGTCAACGTCATGGCCCGCGACAACGGCGCGACGGCGATCACGGAGCAGGAGACCGTGGCCACCGCCATGGCCGGCCTGGGGCTGGAAGTCGATTTTGGACGCACTGACCTACCCGAGGAATACTTGCAAAGCGCTTTCCTGTTGCAACGGCGGGTGCTGTGCGACCCCGGCCACATAGTTATCGCCCCCAACGGCGACGTGTACGACTGCTTCTCCAAGATGTACCTGCGGCTCGAAGCCAGGGCCAACTTGCTGACTCGCGCCCGCGCCGCGAATTTCGCCGAAATCAACCGGGACTGGATACCCTGTGAGCGCTTCGGCCAGTGCAACCCCTGTCAGGAAAAGCGCCAGCGGATGCCGGTCGCAGAGTTCGCCCGGCTGGAGGCACTGGCGCGGGAATGGGCGGGGCGCGACGGCCGCGCTTATGCCCTGGCGCCGAGGGACGAGCTTCAGCCCATCCGGTAGGTGTGTTGTGGGAGCGGCCTCCCGACCGCGATGCGGGCGGCGGCCCGCAATGGTTGCGTAAGAGGGGCTGGCAGCTTGTCGGGCTCTTACACCTCACCATTTACCCCGCTACTGTTTTTTCCGGAACTGCGTTCTTGAACACTTCCCCCCCGTGACCCAGAATGCCCTTACGGGTGTACGTTCAATCAGCGCTTGTCCGC
The DNA here is from genome assembly GCA_030684775.1 of Pseudomonadota bacterium. Classification (GTDB taxonomy): domain Bacteria; phylum Pseudomonadota; class Gammaproteobacteria; order Burkholderiales; family Thiobacillaceae; genus PFJX01. The sequence continues at coordinate 24,008 of JAUXXW010000055.1, read as the reverse complement.
CCGAGTCCCCGAGCATGAAAAGACGACTAAAACTATGCGAGAACCTGTGGAACAGAACCGCCAGGACGACGAAGACCGGGGAGAAGAAACCCGGAAATGCCGGGTACCCGGCAAATTGCGCGGCATCCGGGACTGGGAATCACTGCGGGAGACCGCCCAGCGCAGCCTGGGCGACATCGAGCGGGAGGGCTCGATCACCGGTGCCAGCCTGTACAACCCGCCATCCGGAAGTTGATGTGCGAGTTATCCACCTGAGCGACCGGATAGGAGCACTCGCCCGCCAGGGTGGCGCCGAAATCGCCTGCGCCCACTACCTCCGCCAGGGCCAGGCCCTGGGCCACGAAGTCCATAGCCTGACCCTGGCCGACACGGAAGGCCGTTACGGCTTCCAGTTGCTCGAAGAAATCGACCGCCTGGCGCCCGACCTGGTCCACGTCCACAACGCCTTCGCGATGCTCGACCAGGGCCTCGCCCCTGAACTGGCGCGGCGCCACCGTTGCCTGTTCAGCATCTACGACGTGCGCCTGATCTGCCCCAGCCAACGCAAGATTCTCGCCGACGGCGAACCCTGCCGGCAGGCGATGGGCCGCAGCTGCGTCGCCGCCCGTTGCCCCGCCTTCAGCGCCTGGGGATTGAGCGATTTCACTAGCATCGATGGCGCTCGCGTCGAGGCCATGCTGGCCCGGCTCGCCCCCTTGCGCCACGCGATGCTCACCGCGCCCGGCGGCTATCTGCGCGACGAATTGCTGCGCAACGGCTTCCTCGCCGAGGACGTTCGGATTCTGCCGCCGCCGGTCCACGCGCCGCCGAGCCCCGCGCCCAGGCGCACGCTCGGGGTGGGGCGGCGGCTTTTGTTCGTGGGCCGGGTGGAAGCGGACAAGGGCATCTTTTTTTTGGCCGAAGTGTTGCGCCACCTGCAATCTGTGGACTGGTCGCTGGACCTGGTGGGCGACGCCGATTCGCGCGACGAGGTCGAGCAACATTTCCACCGCCTTGGCCTGGCCGGCCGGGCGCGCTTCCACGGTTTTTTGCCGCCGGCCGAACTGCCGGCGTTCTACGACCGAGCCGACTGCCTGGTGATCCCTTCCCTGGTGGCGGAGAGCTTTTCCCAGGTGGCGGCGGAAGCCCTGAGCCGCGGCCTGGCGCTGGTGGCCCTGGCCGCCGGGGCGCTGGGGGAGTGGCTGCGCGACGGCGAGACCGCCCTCCTGATCCGGCGCGCCGACCCCCTGGCCTTCGCCGCCGCCGTGGACCGGGTACTGGCCGACCCTGAACTGCGCGGCGGCCTCGGCGAACGGGGTTGGCAATACGCGCGTGAACATTTCACCGCGGACGCCGACGGCGAGGTGCTCGCCGACCTCTACGCCGCGGCTCTGGCGAGGCAAGCGGACCCGATCGAGACGACGCGGCCCGCGCCGCCGGTCGACGCCGCCTTGCCCCTGGTCGCCTGCCCGGTCTGGTCGCGTTGCCTGGTACTGGGTGAAACTGTGGCAAACATCGTCGCCGGCTGCGGCGGCCTGTTGGCGGGGCTGGCGGCGCGGACGGCGACCCGCGTCGCGATTGCGCCGGATGCCGATAGTCCACCCGAACACGCGGCCTGGCTGGCCGAAACCCTGGGTACCGCTGTGGAACTCTGGCCCCGCGCCGATCTGGGCGTACGCCTCGCTGACCTGGACCCCGAGGCCGTGCTGCTGCCGCCGGGCCACGCCCCGCCACCCGGCCTGAAGCCGGGCGTGGCGATCCACGAGTACGAGGAACTGAGCCCGATCCAGGCCGACCAAGTGGTGGAAATGAGCGACGGCATCGAGACGAAGCGGCGCCTGCTCGCCCGTTTCGCCTACCCGGCCGCCGCGGCCGCGCTCGCCCTTGACGCCTATCGCGGCGGCCTGGCGAGCGGGCTGGCGGGGCGCTGGGGCGAGGCTCTGCGCCGGGTTTCACGGGAGCGTCCCACGGCGCCACCGCATGGTCGGCGCCTGCTGCTCCTGTCCGAATCGCCTTCCGCCCCCGGCGCGGAGGGCAAGTTGCTGCGCCGTTTGTTCCTGCCGCTGCAACGGCGCCACCGGCTCGATCTCGTGGTGATGGCGCCCCGTGTGTGGCTGCGCGACCTGGATCTGCCCGTGCGCTACATCGACGGTTCCCGCCTCGGCCCGGATGTGGACCTGCTCGCCGGCCTCGATCTGGCGGCGGCCATCGACCTGTCGCGGCGCTCGCCCGGCGATCCCCGCGGCGTCTGGCTGGAACAGTTGCGGGCGCGACGTCCGGAATTGCCGATCCTGAGTTGCCGTCTCGGCGAGGCGGTGGAGTTCCCCACGGCGGCGGTGGATCGCGACGAGTATTTCCCCTACTCGGAAGGCGACCGCCGCGCAGCCCGCGCCGATCTGCTCCCGGCGCATGTAGTGGAACAGGACTGGACGGTGTTCCTCGGCATCGGCCGCAATCGCGAGCGCAAGCAGTTGCCGGCCCTGTTGCTAAGTTTCGCCCGGCTCCTGGAACACACCCCGCGCGCCTATCTGCACCTGCATACCCATCCCTTCTCCGGCCATCACGACTTGGTCGCACTGGCGCGCGGCCTGGGCCTGGACGCGCGCCACCTCGGCTTTTCCCTGCAGGCGCTGGACCGCGACGACGCCCCCGCCGGGCGCGAGGACATCCTGGCTGACGCCGACCTGTGCGACCTCTACAACGCGGCCGACGTTTTTGTGGCCTGCGGCTTCGGCCTCGACCACGGCCTGGCCGTGCTGGAAGCCATCGCCTGCGGCCTGCCCGTCATCGCCGGCGACGCCCCTCTGGCGCGGGAGCTGCTGGGCGACGGTCGCGGCAGCGTTGTGCCCAGGTCGGACGACCCCGCCGCGATCCACTTCGACGCCGCCATCCCGCGCCGGCCGCTGGACGGCGCCGCCCTGCTGGCCGCCATGCGGCAACAGGCGGAGATGCCGCGCGCGCCGCGCCGACTCGGCGCGCAAACCCGCGCCTGGCTGAAGGCGCATGACTGGGAACAGATGATCTCGCGGTGGGAAGTCATGCTGGGGGCGGTGCCGGCGGGAGAACGGCCATGAGAATCCTCCACCTCTACCCGCCGCGCGACTTGCGGGGCGGCGTGGCGGTGGCCGCCGCCAACTACATCCGCTTGAGCCGCGAACTCGGCCACGAGGTCCGCAACCTGGACGTGGCGAGCCTGGCGGGAGTGGAACTGCTGGACGCCATCGCCCGCGAGCGGCCGCACCTGGTGCATCTCCATCACCTCGAACACCGCCTCGACGCCGCCGTGATGCGCGGCATCGTCACCCGCTTCCCCAGCCTGAGCACGGCCTACGACGTCAGCCCCTTGTGCCTGACCGGGCGCAAGGAATTGCCTGGCGGCGGTTTCTGCGACCTGCCCCTGGGCCAACATTGCCGCGCCCGCGGCTGCCCCGCCGCGCCCAGTTGGGGGATGCCGGAAGCGCGCATCGAGGCCGGCGAGCGCGATCTGGCGATCAAGCTAGACCGTCTCGACGCCCTGCGCGGCGCCACGATGCTGGTACACAGCCGCTACATGCGCGAGCAATACCGGCGCAACGGCTTCCCAGACGACCGTCTGGCGGAGGTGTTGCCGGTACTGGCCGCGCCCCTGGCGCAAACACCCGCGCCGGCGCCGGAAACCGGCCTGCTGCTCTACGTCGGCCGCCTGGATCGCAACAAGGGCATCTACCTGTTGCCCCAGATGCTCGCGCGGCTGCCGCGAAGCTGGCGCCTGGCTCTGGCGGGCAGCGGGCGCGAGGCGGACTGGCTGCGCCAGGTCTGCCGCGACCAGGGCGTGGCGGATCGCGTCGAATTCCTCGGCGAGTTGAATGGGCCGGACTTGTGGCGGGTCTACGACCGCGCCAACCTGCTGCTGGTCCCCTCCCTGGTGCCGGAGAGCTATTGCATGGCCGGAGTCGAGGCCATGAGCCGGGGCCTGCCGGTGCTGGCCAGCCGCGCCGGCGCCATCGTCGACTGGATGATCGATGGCCACACCGGCGTGCTGCTGCCGCCCGGCGACGCGGCGGCGCTGGCGCGGGCTGTGCTCGCCCTGGGCGGCGACGCGGCCTGGCTGCGCCGTTGCCGCGAAGGCGCCCTGGCACACGCCCACGCCCTGTTCGGCGCCGACCGGGTGGAGCGGCAACTGGCCGCCGCTTATGAGCAGGCCTTGGCCGCCGGCCTCGGCCATCCGGCCCCCTCACCGGCACGTTGCCCGCGTTTGCTTGCGGTGGGCGGGCAGCGGGTGCTGGTGGTCGCGCCACATTTCGACGACGAAGTCCTCGGTTGCGGCGGTGCCCTGGCTCTGCACCGCGCGGCGGGTGACGCGGTTCGCGTGCTCTATCTCAGCGACGGCGCGAACAGCGGCGCGCCGGGCTACGGCCGCGAACGCCTGATGCGCTTGCGTCGGCGCGAAAGCGAACGCGCCCTGGACCACCTCGGCGGCGGCGAACTCCGGCTCCTGGGCTTGCCGGACGGCGGCCTGGCGGAGGTAGCCGACCTCGCTGAACGCCTGCGCGCCGAGATCGCGGACTGGAACGCCGACCTGGTCTACGCCCCGCATCCACAAGAATCGCACCCCGACCACGCCGCCGCCGGGCGGGCGGTACTCGCTGCGGTGGGGGGGCGCGAACTACGCCTGTACGAGGTGTGGACGCCCTTGCCCAAGGTCGATCTGGTCGCGGACATCGGCCCGGTGCTGGAAAACAAGCGCGCCGCCATCGCCGAGTTCCATAGCCAACTCGCTTACTTCGACTACGGCCACGCTCTCCTCGCCCTCAACCGCCACCGCGGCCTTGCTCTGGGCCGGGGCGAATACGCCGAGGCGTTCGCCCTGACGGCCTTACTCCCCTTTCCTTCTGGGAGAGGGGCTGGGGGCAAGGGAGCCGCGGCTGAACAACGTACCGGCAGCCACCATCTCCCCCTGCCAGTCGCCACCACCCACCCGCGCCTAGTACTGGTCTCCGAATCCCCCAACGGCCCTACCGGCTTCGGCCAGGTGGTGCGCAACCTGGCGCGGGCCTTCCACGCCTGGTTCGAGGTCATCCTGCTGGTGCCGCATCTGTGGCCCGGCGACCTCGAAGAACCGTATCGCATCCACCCCGTCGACGACCGCCGCGACCTGCTGGAACTGCTCGGGCACATGGATTTCGAACTGTTGCTGATGATCAAGGACGTCTACGGCAACGCCGCCGTGGGCGAGGCCGCGCGGCAACTGCGCGAACAGGGCAAACGCTTCCGTTCCATCGTCTACACCCCGGTGGAGGGTGAGTTGTGCCATCGCCACCTGGAGGGGATGCGCGGCTTCGAGCACCTGGTACTGTTCAACGACTACTCCCTGGAACAGGTGCGGCGCCACGACCCCGCCCTGGCCGCGCGCGCCGCGCTCATACCGCACGGCTGCGACACCCGGACCTATTTCCCCCTGGCCGCGCCACGCCGCGCCGAACTGCGCCGCGCCCTGCTGCCGCGCCACGTCGCCGAAGAAGGGCGCTACGTCCTGCTCAACATCAACCGCAACTACCAGCGCAAGGACTTGCCGCGCAGTCTGCTGATTCTCAAGGAAGTACTGCGGCGCGAACCCCGGGTTTATCTGCACCTGCACACCAACCCCGGCGAAGGCGACTACGAACTGATCGAAATCGCCCGCGTCCTGGGGCTGTCCGCGCGCGACCTGGGTTTCTCGCAACAACAGTTCGGCCGCAACAGCGAACCCCACGCCGTGGACGCGGCCAGCAACGCCGACATGGCGCGGCTGTACAACTGCGCCGACCTGCTGATTACCACCAGCCACGGCGAGGGCCACGGCTTTTCCACCACCGAGGCGATGGCCTGCGGCATCCCGGTGCTGGCGCCGGACAACACCTCGTTCAGCGGCCTCCTCGGCGACGGCCGCGGCTTCCTCGTCCCCTGCCGCGAGGAAGTGGATGCCTGGGTCTACCACGCCTACGCCGAACCGCTGCCGCGCGCCCCGGTCAGCGTCACCGCGATGGCTGACAGCATCGTCGCCCTGGCGCGCGGCGAACTGGATCCGGCACCACGGGTGGCGGCCGCCCTGGACTATGTGCGCGGCCTCACCTGGGGGCCGATCCGGGCGCAGTGGCGGGCACTGTTCGAGCGGATATTGGGGCGGAGCCTGGAACCATGAACCTAAATTCCTCAGTTGGCGCCGACGTAGGTGCGAATTTATTCGCACCGAAGTCCTTGAATGTGCGAATAAATTCGCACCTACAACACTCGCGCAACTTGTTGAATTGGAATGACTTCCTCATGCAACTGAGGTTATTAGTATGAACTGGCTGTTCGTCTACCTTGCCGGCGAGGACTGGAAACAACCCGATCCGGCCAAGCTGGACCGGGTCAACCCCGACGGCAGTTACATCGGCGGTACTCTCATTTCCCTGCTGCGGGTGATGAACGAACTGCGCCGGCGCGGCCACCGGGTCGATCTCGACCAACCCGTCCCGGCGCGTTACGACGTCCTGGTGATCTGCCGCGAGCCGTCCTTCATCAATGACTATCTCGACGTGGCGGCGAACCGTCGCATCCTCTGGCTGCACGACATCGACCAGCAGGCCGACTTCCGCCGTTACCGCCACCATTACGACGGCGCCATCACCGTCTCCCCCTTCCTCGGCAGCCTCTACCCGGAGGCGGGCATCCCCCTGCTCAACTCGACCAACCCGCTGGAAATAGTGGACATCCCGCGAACGGAGACGGAGCCCCTGAGCCTGTGCTTCGCCGGCATGTTCATCAAGGGGCGCGGCGTCGATTTCGCCCTGGAAGTGCTCGCCGAGCTGTTGCCGATCCGGCCGGACGCACGCTTGCACCTTTACGGCTCGCATTCCCTGTGGGGCAGTCCGGCGGACATCGTGCGCCTGCACTGCGACCGGCACTACCTGCCCCGAGTCGAGGCCGCCCTGGCGAAGGTGGAGCGAAGCGCGGTCGAATTCCACGGCAACGTCGCCAACCGCGATCTGCTGCGGCGCCTGGCCGGCCACCATTTCCTGCTGATTCCGGCCGACGTGGACGAATCCTGCTCGATGGTCGCCATCGAGGCGCAGGCGGTGGGCACGGTTGTGCTGGCCAGCCCGCGCGGCGCCCTGCCCGACACCGTGGGGCCCGGCGGCCTCTGCTTGCCCCTGGAACCGGCGCCGTGGGCCGAAAAGATCGCCGAACTGGCCGCCGACCATGAGTCCTGGCGGGGTTATTCGCGGGCCGGCCGCGCCCACTACCAGGCGCGTTTCCGCTGCGACCGCGTGATCGACGCCTGGCTGGACTGGCTGGGAGGGCTGTAGTGACTCCGCAAACCCTGGTCCTGGCGGCGCATCCGGACGACGAGGTGATCGGCTGCGGCATCCTGTTGCAACGCGACTCGGACGCCGTGGTGGTGGTGGTGACCGACGGCGGCCTCGGCGCCGATCCGGCCCGACCCGAGTTGCCCCAGGCTGATCTGGTGGTGGAGCGCGAGGCGGAAAGCCGGGCGGCGCTAGCGCGGTTGGGCATCCCCCGCGTCCATTTTCTGGGCGAGCCGGAATGGGTCTTCTCGCCGCTGGCGGTGCTGTCCCGCCTGCGCGCCCTGTTCCCGCTGCCGCCGCGGCGGCTCTACGCCCACGCCATCGAGGACGAGCATCCGGACCACGCCAAGGTCGGCGCCCTGGCCCTGATTCTGGCGCAGGAATGGGGCGTGGAACTGTGGCAATACCCGGTCGCGCCGCTGTACCCGCTGCGCCCGCCGGACCGTGTACTGCAAGCCGGCGCCGAGGAACAGGCGCGCAAGGACGCCGCCCTCCTCGACTACCGCACGCAGCGCCACGTCACCCGGCATTTTCGCGGCGAGCCGGAGCGTTATTGGCGGGCCTGGCCGTTGCCGGAGGAAAGGCCGTGATCGCCAACTTCTTCTACCCCTTCACCAACAACTCCCCCGCCAACCAGGCGCGCGGGGTGTTGCGCTGGTTCCGAGCCCACTACCCCGAGGCACAGGTGCTGGAATGGGACTTTCTCGGCGTTCCCCGGCAGCCCCGCTTCGAGCCGCCCGAGAACGCCGACCTCAACTTCGTGTTCGACATGTCGCACCTGTTCTTCCACCAGGGCCGGGAATTGCGGCAACGCCTGCGCGGCCCGGTTCTGGTCGGCAGCATCGTCCCCTACGAACTGGAGAACGGTCCCATCCCGCATACCGCCGTGGACTATCAGCTCATCGTCGGCCGCCTCGGCGCGGACGCCGACCCGCGCCAGGCGCAGATCGGCTACCTCCTGCCCGAGGAATGCCTGCAACCGGCCAAGCCCGCGCTGCCGCTGGCGCTGATCGACCACTGGCGCCAGGGCCACCCGGAGGACCACGGCGGCAACTTGGAGTGTTCTCCCAGCCACACCCGAGCCAATTACGAGGTGGCGCGCCGGGTGCTGGCGGACCTGCACATCCCCATCGTCGAACTCGGCCGGCACAACCAGGATTACGGCCCGGAGCAGATATTCGACCTGTACCGGCGTTGTCATTTCTTCTTCCTCACCTTCTACGAGTGCTTCGGCCTGCCCCTGCTGGAGAACCTCGCCGCCGGCAACTGGATCGTCGCTCCCAGCCGAACCTGGCTGCGGGAACGCCATCTCGCCGACAGCCCCGGCTTCTTCTCCTGGGACTGGGATCGCGGCCGCCTGCGCGCGATGCTGGAACGGGAAAAGGCGGCCATCCTCGCCGGCCCGGCGGGCTACGCCGAGCGGCGCCATAGCGAACAGTCCGCCTGGGTGCGCCGCGAATACCGCCACGAAGACCGCCTCGCCGAGGTGGTGGAATGCTGCCTGGCGCGGCGACGACCATGATCGACCTCGACGAAGACCGTTTCTGGCTCGCGCTGTCGCGGCACCGGGCCTGGTTGAGTGGAAAAACCGGCGGCGCGGCCGGCGAGCGGCTGGTGCTGCGCGGCTATCGCCTGGGCCGCGACTGGAACCTAGCCGAGGTCGATCTGCGCCGCGCCGACCTGCGCGGCGCGGATATTTCCGGGGTATTCCTCAACGAGGCCCGCCTGGAGCGGGCCGATCTGCGTCAAGCCCGATTGCGCGGCGCCGGCCTGGGCGGCGCCGACCTCTCCGGCGCCCTCCTGGCCGGCTGCGACCTGGTCGATGCCAACCTCTACGGCGCGGTCCTGGAAAAGGCGCGCGGCGCGGCGGTCTGCCTGCACCGCGCCAACCTGGGCGGCCAGGCGCGGCTGCGCGGCGCCCGCCTGGAGCGGGCCGACCTGCGCGGCGCGAACCTGATCGATGCCGACTTGCGCCGCAGCCGCCTGGCGCAAGCCAACCTGCGCGGCGCCCGGCTGGATCAAGCCTGTCTGGCGGAGTCCGACCTGCGCGGCGCCTGTCTCCAGGGCGCCAGCCTGGTCGGCGTCGACCTGGAAGGCTGCGACCTGGAAACGGCCGACCTGCGCGACGCCGACCTCTCCCATGCCCTGCTCAGTGGCGCCAAACTGGACGGCGCCCGCACCCGGGGGATGCGCAGCCTGATGGCGGAAGCCGCCTTTCTCGGCGAAGACCGCGAACACGCGCCGGCGCGCGACGCGAATCTGAACCTGCTGCCGGCTGAAAGCGGCGAGCTGCGCTTGGTCTACGCCGCCCCCCTGGGCGAGTGGGAACTGGCCGAACTCCTGGCCTGGACGCGGCAGGCCGGAGTGGTGCTGGAAAGCATCGACTTTGTGGAAGCAGCGGCGGTCCTGGTCGGCCCCGACCCCGCCGCCCTGGAAACCCTGGGCGAACGCCTCGCCGCCGGCTCCGGCCCGGCGCTGCTGCGCATCGAGACCCCCGGCCGCACCCTGTGGCCCGTAGTGCCGGCGGCTCGCCGGCGAGCCGCCGGCGCTACAGGTAAGGCATGAACCTAAAAACCTCAGTTGCAAGAGGAAGTCATTCCAATTCAACAAGTTGCGCGAGTGTTGTAGATGCGAATTTATTCGCACCGAAGTCCTTGAATGTGCGAATAAATTCGCACCCACACCAGTGCCAACTGCGGTTTTTAGTATGAACCTGGAATGCCGCTTTCTCGGGCCGGATGAGATCGGCCTCTTTCTCGACGGCGAGCGCCTGGATCGTCCGGCGGAAGCCAGCCTGGTGGAACTGCAACTCGACGGCGGCTCGATTTGCCCCGATGTTTGGCGCGTTCTGGCCGGCTCCGGCAAGACCCCGCGGCGCGAAGCTTGTCTCCCCTCCCCCGGTGGGGGAGGGGCCGGGGGAGAGGGAGCAACGACGGATCGACCCGCCGCGCCGAATCGACGTGACAAGTCCCTGGTCAGCGTCGAGGAAACCTGGCTCCAGGGCGAGGTGCTGAAGCGTGAACTCACCTTGAACACCGCCGGCCCCGCGCAACGCCTCGGTGACTTGGCCCTGCGCCTGCCGCCGCTCACCCTCGGCGCCCCCGGGGAGTGGTTCTATCTCATCCCCGACGCGTTTCCGCCGCGTCGCCACACGCCCGACGGCCAGCGCAGCCAGCGGGCACGGCACGGGGTGATTCTGCACCATCCGGGCCGGCACTTTTCCCTCGTGGTGCACAGCCACGACCCGGTGGAAACCTCGGTTACCTGGGTGCATGAACGCGACGGCGCGGTTGTCCTGTCCAGCGTCTTTTCCACGCAGGGCCGACTGGAGCCGGGCGTGGAACAACGGGTCGGCGGCCAGTGGCTGATTCCGGTGCAAGGCGGCCTGGAAGCCGCCCTGGCCGCCCTGCGCGCGCACTACGCGGAACTGGCCGGTGGCATCCGTCAGCCGCCGCCCTGGGCGCGCGGGCCGGTGTTGTATGCCGCCCATCCGGCGGGCAGCCTGGAAGAGATACGCCACGATCTGGCGCGTTCCTGCGCCGATTTCGCCCGCCGCCTGCCGGCGCTGCATGACCGTGGTTTCGACGCACTCTGGCTGCTCCCCCTCTACGAGTGCGAGATGCCCTGGCCGTACCGCATCTGGGACTACCGCCAGGTGGAGCCCGGTCTCGGCGGCGAAGCCGATTGCCGCGCCATGGTGGATGCCGCCCACGCCCTCGACATGCGCGTCTTGCTCGACTTCGTCCCACATGGCCCCATGCCGGGGGCGGACTTGGCGCGCGAGCATCCGGAATTCGTCGCCCTCGACCCCGATGGCGCGCCCCAGACCCGCTGGGGCTGCCTCGCCCTCGACTACGCTCACCCCGGCTATCGCGCCTGGCTATGCGAACTCGCGCGCGACTGGATGGCGCGGCTGGACCTCGACGGCCTGCGCGTCGATTGCGCCGAGGGCGGCCCGCCCAACTGGGCGCCCGGCCTGCCCTACCGGGCCAGCGCCTCCGGCCTGGGCGGCGGCCTGGCCCTGCTCGCGGACCTCGCCACCGCGCTGCGACGGCAGCGCCCGGATGCCGTGTTGTTCCCCGAGACGGACGGCGACCCGCGTTTCCTGGCGAATGGCGACTGGTTGCTCGATCAGCCCTTCTATCGGCTGCTGTGCGCCCTGCCGGGTTACCCCGACCCCGCCGACTGGGTGGCGGACCTGGCCGCCTGGCTGCGCCTCCAGGACGACGCGGCCTGGCCGGCGCGCTTCCTGGAAAACCCCGACACCACCCCGGCGCGCGCCCGCTTCGGCGCGCGCCTACTCACCCCGCTCGCCGCCCTGTTGCTGTTCGGCCGCTGCGTCCCCCTGTTCCACCGCGGCCAGGCCGAGCGCCTGGAAGCGGAACTGGAACGGCCTTTGCAACTGCGCCGGCGCTACCCGGCCCTGCGCCACGGCGGCCAGACGATCACGGAACCGCCCGTGCCCGGCGTGCTGTCCCTGATTCGCGGAGAGGGCCGGGAACGGGTGTGGGTCGCCATCAACTTCCTGGCCGAGCCGCAAACCTTGCCCGGCGGCGTGGTGCCGGGTTTCGGCTGGCTGCTGCGGGGTACGGACGGCGAGCGGCACAGCCAGGGCGCCGCCGCGCGGGCGGGCGAGAGCCTGATCGAGGCGGCCGGGCGCATCGTCTATCGCCACGGCGTGACGGAATGGGTCTGGGCCAGGCAGCGGGGTGGCGCGCTGCTGGGGCTGAACCGGCGCGGTCGCCGCCACCTGGAAGCCTGCGACCTGATCGCCGCGCCGGTTCTCTATCCTGACGCGACCAGCCAGGGCGCCGACCTGGCGGCGGAGCTGCGCATCGGCCCCGGCCCCGGCGTCATCGCCGAAGGGCGCCTAGCCGGCGTCGGCGACACCGGCTTCGAACACGCCCGCGGCGCCCCACCCAGCCTGTTCCGCTGTATTTACGACCTGACCGATCCCGAATGCGTCCGGGTCCGTATCGGTCTGCTGTCGTATTGCGATGAGTCCGGTTATTTCGTCCACCGCCTGCGCATCCCCGCCGGCATGGCCTGGGTGCTGGATGTGGACGGCGAGCGGGTAACCGGTCCCGGACACCTCTCCCGACCCGGGCCGGCGACCCTGTATTTAGACAGCGAAGGCGGTGTCGCGCTCATCCTGTCCGCGGGCCTGGAAAGACTGGAACTGAACCCCCGGCCCGGCGGCGGAACCGATCTCGACCTGCGTCTGGTCACCGCCGCGCGGGGAGAACCGGCCGTGTATGAATACCGCATCCGATCAGATGGAATAGATGCGTAGGGTCAGGGGCTATCGGCTGGACATGTAGCGCCCGCGCTACATGTCTTCCGCCCGATAACCCAGGGAGGCGAGCCTTTTCCAGTCGATGTCCGCGCGTATCCGCTGAATGTCCGCCGGCGCCAGCCGCGCCAGATAGCGGTCGAGCGCGTGCGCGGCGCGGTCGAACGGCGCCCTGGTCACCCGCCTCCCGGTCTCCACCCGGGTCTCAACGGCCACGAAATCCGGCCCGCGCGCCGGCAGCGGAAAACACCGGCGCAGACCCGCCAGGCAGGCGGCGGGGTCGTCCAGGAGGTCTTCGTAACGAACCCAGGCCGCGTGCTCGGGATGGCGCGCCACCAGATCGAACCAGGTGCGGTAGCGGTCGTTGTAACGGCGACAGAGAAAACCCGCATCCGCCGGCCCGGAAGCGGGGTTCTCGCGCGCCCAGATCAGGCGGCTGACCATCCAGGTCGCCGGATGCCGCACGCAGATCAGACACAGCAGATCGCGGCCCTTGTCGCCCGCCAGTTGCGCCAGGAGGCGGGGCGTGGGCGGGTCGTGCTTGAAGGAAAAGGCTTCCGGCGTCAGGCGGACGTCCAGGTTGCGGACCAGGAGCGCGCCCAGGTAATTGGTGCCGCTACGCCGGCAGCCGAACAGGTTGATGCGGCGGATGGACGCGGGCATGGCGAGATCGATTGGGTTCATGGTGTCAGTCTGCCACGCGGTGGCCGCACCTCGGCTATGCGCCCACCCCACCCGCTGCTAGGCACAAGGTCGGGAATACGTCTTCTGGACAACGTGTCGCAATGTTTCCAGGTGGGGCACGCGATTCCCCGCCGGGTCAATTTCACGGTAGTTCGTAACCGTAGGATTTGAGGATGGCTCTGGCCTTGTCACCCTTCAAATACTTCATCAGGGCCTCGGCGGCGGGGTTGCCCTTGCCGGAAGGCAGGAGTACCGTATCCTGAAGGATCGGGGAATGTAGCCTGCTCGGGACGACCCAGGTCGAACCGGCCGTGATTTTGCCGTCCTTCATGATCTGGGAAAGGGCGACAAAGCCCAGTTCGGCGTTGCCGGTGCTGACGAACTGCCAGGTCTGCGCGATGTTTTCGCCCCGCACCAGTTTCGCCGTGAGGGCGTTATGCAGCCCCATGTGGTCGAGGACTTCCACAGCGGCGGCGCCATAGGGCGCGAGCTTGGGGTTGGCGATGGCGAGTTTGTTGAAGCGGCCGTGCCGCAGCACTTCGCCCTGGGCATCCACGTAGCCGGTTTGCGGCGACCACAGCGCCAGGGTGCCGATGGCGTAGGTGAAACGCGAACCGGGGACGGTCAGCCCTTCGCGTTCGAGCCTGGACGGGGTTTCGTCGTCAGCCGAGAGGAACGCCTGGAACGGCGCCCCGTTCCTGATCTGAGCGTAGAACTTGCCGGAGGAGCCGAACGACGGCCTGGCCTGATGGCCGGTGTCCCTGGCGAACTCGGCGGCGATGGCGTTCATCGGGGCGGAAAAGTTGGAAGCCACGGCGACGTTGACCTGCTCGGCCGGCGAGGCGGTGGCCAGGCTCAGGCCAAGAAGGAGGGAGAGATATTTGAGCATTCGCATGGATTCCGAAATTGTCAGGGGTGAGTTTATTCGCCCTTACACCTCCACCCCGGCCAACGACCCCAATGGCGATCTTCGGGTCGTTGGCCGGGGTCGGGCAATGTTTGCCGGCGAAGGTGCGCGCACCGTCAACGCATGTAGGCATAACCCTCCTGTTGCAGGCGGGCGATTTCCGCGTCGGCCATCGGCACCAGGTTGACGAAGCCGTGGAAGTCTTCCGGCTGGAAACCGTGGCCTTCCGCCGCCAGCTTGCACATGCGGAATTCGATCAGTCCGGCGAGCGTCGCGCTTTGGGCGCGCTGCATCAGTTCATGATGTTTGCTCAGGTTTTTCACGGCAAAGAAGGGAATCTCCTTGCCGTGCAGGACGATGACCACCTTGTTGTCGAACGGATCGCTACCGTTCAGATCGACCAACAGTTGGGCGCGGCTGATGACCGAACGCATGGCGGCTTCGGAACTCGTCGTGACGTCATACACCACCTTCTGTTTGGCATAGGCTTGCGCGCCCGCCTTGCCGCGTCCCCACGGCGCCTCCGGGTCGGCGGCCGAGGCTGGGTTGATGAGCAGGGCAATCAGCAGTAGCGGCAACCAGCGCATGGTGTTCTCCTTGTGGGTGGGGTGGTGCGTTGACCGGTGGCGGGGGGCTTCGGTTCGCGAACGGCGCGGCAAGCCGAGAATAGGCCCGAATTCCCCGGCCAGGGCGGGAGAGTGCCGGCTCACGGGTTGGGCTCACGCCTCACACCTCCAGCAACACCCGCTCGCCCAATCCTCCGGTCTTGCCATCCGCTTCCAGCTTCAGATCCGGGATGTGGGTGAAGGAGATGCGCATGGGGGCTTCTTCCTGGGCCAGGAAAGCGCCGCCGAAGTAGAGCGCTTCCGCGCCGAATTTCAGGCGCACGCGGTCCAGCGCGGTGTCCAGGCCGGGGCCGCGGCTGCCATCGGGGAATAGCGGCAGGCTCACCTTGTCGTTGGGGACGAGGTCGCCGAACACCATGCCGACCTTGAGCGGCTCGCGTCGGCGTGGCCGTTCCGCCCAGAGGGCGGCGAGCAATCTGAGACAGGCGAGGGTGTCCCGCATCGGCGCGAAGCGGGTATCCACGCCCCATTCCGCATGTTTGCGATAGCTCACGCGCACCCCCAGACGCCCGGCCATATAGCCCTCGGCGCGCAGTCGCAGCGCGGCTTTCTGGGTCAGCTTGGAAAGCACAGAGAAGGCGCCCGCGTCGTGTCTCAGGTGCGGCGGCAGGACGTGGGAGTGGCCCAGGCTGGAACGCTTCGACGGCGGCAACACCACGTTTTCACCGCGCAGGCGGTCGTACATGCGTTCGCCCCCGACCCCGCCCCAGACCCGGCGCAAGTGTTCGCGGTCGGCCCGGCACAGCGCTTCCACCGTGGTGATGCCGTGTCGCTCCAAGCGCTCCAGCATGGCCCCGGCAATACCGTTGAGATCCTGCAATTTCAGGCGGAACAGACAATCCGGCAGGTCTTCCAGCTTGATGACGACGAGCCCATCCGGCTTCTGCATGTTGGATGCGGTCTTGGCCAGAAAGCGGTTGGGGCCGACGCCGATGGAACAGGTGAGCACTTCGCCGACGTGATCGCGCAGCTTCGCCTTGACCTCGCCGGCCAACTCCCGCACCACGCTTTCCTGTTGCCAGGAACCGGTCAGATCGCAGGCCACCTCGTCGATGGAAAGCACCTCGCTGACGGCGATGACCGTATCGACGATGTCCATCAGGCGGTGGTGCATTTCCACATAGATACGCGGCCGCGCCTGCACAAAAACGATGTCCGGGCAGAGGCGGCGGGCATCCATGACGCCGGTGCCGGTCTTCACCCCGAAGCGCTTGGCCTGATAACTGGCGGCGATGCAGCAACTGGTTTCCGCCATCACCGGCAGGATACCCACAGGCCGCCCGCGCAACTCCGGGCGCAGGTGTTGCTCCACCGAGGCGAAGTAGGAATTGAAGTCGAGGAGGAGGGCGCGCAGGGACATGGAAAAGAACGATCGTTCTGGCTTTGCAGGATAGAACGATCGTTCTTTTTGGGCAATGCCGGCGGGGGCGTCGGCGCTACATGCTTCTTGATAAATTCCGTCCAACCCATTGATACATATGGTTTTCCGTGTGCACCGATTTACTCGAAATGGTGCGCACGGCGCACACCTGTGGTGTTTCTTCGGCAGGATATTCGGCTGCGGGCCGATTACTTCGCCAACTCGGCTAATGGGCAATTCGGGATAATCGCGCTTCTTCTCGTTTATCGATCTCGTATGAACAACACTGTCCGCGCTCGCCTGGCCTTTTCGTTCAAGGCCGAGGCTTACGAACTCGATGCCACCATCGATCTTGATCGCCACGTCGGGGAGGAGCCGAATTTCCATCTGCTCCTGGCCAGGACCGGCGGCATCGATCCGTATTCCTACCTTTATGAAGTCATGGAGTCGCACGAGGTCGTGTTCTCCGAAGCCACCGGGGTCGCGCTGCAAAGTTGCCAGGATGGTGGCTTCGACTGGTCTCGGTTCGAGCGGGACTGGCGCGAGGAACAGGACTTGCGGGTCGTCAGAGAGATAGCGGAGCGGACGCTGGGCGTGCGCGATCTGGATGGCCGCTCAGACCTCAAGGCGGCCTTGTTGGCGGCTTATCGGGCGGGTAGGGCGAATAGCGCCGCGTAGTCCCCGGGTCGTCTAGTAGTCGGTCATGTTGAAACACAAGGACGCGAGCGTGCCCACATCCTACGATCCATTCGATTCATGATGACTGGCTACTAGTCGCCAGTGCCGCATCCGGGCTACTTGTCTGGTTCCGGCTCGTCAGGCTTGGGCTTGAAGACCGCGAGATTGCAAGTGCCTCCCGCTACGCGGTCTTGCGGCGCCGCCTAACCATGGCAAGCAAACCAAGCCCGGCGGAAAGGAGCGCGACCGAAGCCGGTTCCGGGACTGTCGAGGCCGGCGTGTCGCTTACCGTGAGGAAGAGGCCGGAAGCCGAGTCCCAGGTGACGCCGCCGCTGGTGGTCAGACCGAGGCGAGCGGTATGTCCGAAGTCCACGCCGCCTTGGTTCAGGTCATAGGCAAAGGCCTGCGTATTGATCACGATGTTGAGTTTTTCACCGTCGTAGATGTCGGGAAAAATGAGCGAGAGCGTGAGATTGATGTCGTTGCTGGCCTTGCTGGTGAGCACACAGCCGACGCTGCCGAGATCCCATGTGGAGCCGCAGTTCTCCCCGAGGTTTACGTCGCCGGAGAATTGGTTGCGCAGGTCGAAGCTGCCGGTAATTTGTTTGCCGGTGTAGTCAACCCCGTTAGGGGCCATCTCAAAGGCGGACACCGTAAAGGTGTAGAAGTTGTAATAAGTTGGGTGGGCGTTGCCGCTGAAGAGTCCGGTGAGGTCGATGTTCAACTGCGCCGAGCCGCTGCCGTGGAAGGTCACGTCCTCGGACAGGTAGAGGTACGAGTTGAGTGCGTAAGTATCGTTGCCGCCCGAGAAGTTGAGTCGCTGGCGCAACACGCCGGTGGCGAGGTCGGCTTCCAGATAGGAATCGTAAGGGCCGAAGGGAGAGAAGTGGTAGGTGCCGCTCTCCTCGCTCTTGATCCCCCAGTTGCCGATTGGGGTAGTGCCGGCGGGTGTGATTCCGGAGCCGTTGGCGCAGCCATCCACCAATATGCCCTCTACGCAGACCATGGGTTCGGCAAGGGCACTGGAGGCAACCGTGGCTGCGGCGATCAGAAACAGTAGGCGTGAGTACATGGTTTGCATCCTCTTGCATCAAATAAGCGATAAGACACCCCCCCCGAATCTCTGGACTGGTCGTCCCGCGAGGGCTGGGTTTCAGCGTTGAGTCAGCCGGGTGTCAATGCGAGTACACATATCGCGCCATCCGGCCAAGGTCGTCGATGGGGCATCAGCAATAACCGGGCCACATTATTCGTTCTAATAAAATCAACGAGATGGCTGGTATGTTTGGCGACGGGCGTTTTGATATGTAAAAAATGCCGACACTGTCTCTGTTCTGATAAAGGTGCCGTGTTGCGCATTTTTATCAAATATCGGGTAGAAAACCCGTTAAGACACAGTAAGACGCCGGCAAGGATGCGGGTGCCCTACCCAGCCCGGGTGCCGGCGCCTCGGAGTGATGAACAGATCGGTAATGCTTTGGCCGATTACCCGGCGGGCAACGCCGGGAAGGGCATCTTCCGCTTCGCCGATCTGCTTGATGCCAATGAAAACCTGGGCACCATCCTCGACTTCAATTCGGTGGACGACACGATCCAGTTGGAACGGGTCTCCCCAACCGGGCTGGCGGCGGGGTATTTCGTGATGATTTGTTCCTGAATCCAGCCGTTGAGGCGTTGGGCGTCGCTGCGCGTGCCCAACGACCTGTCGCCATGTTGGGCACGCTGCGCTTTGCCCAACCTACGTCTACTGGTGATTTGACGGAAGGCGCTTGTGGGTGGGGTTGCCTGCGCCGCCGTCTCGGAAATCCCCCTCATTCCCCCTTTGGAAAAGGGGGAGGCCGCCGCGCCAACCGCATCGGGCGATGACCGCTTATACCGCCGTCATTCACCCCCTTCCGAAGCCAGCAACACCACCGGGAAGCTGGCGAGGAGTTGCGCCAGCGCCAGTTGCCCGGAGGCGGGGTGGCGTTCGCCGGTGAGGACGTTGCGCCAATTTACGCCGGCCAGTTCCGCGGGGAGTTCGAGCGCGGTGTCGCCCCACACTTCGGGTCCCAGGGGCTGGATCGGGTTGTCGCCGAGGAGGCCGGCGGGGAGGCGGGGGACGAGGGCGATCAGGGTGTTTTTCCCGTGCCGGCGGGCGTAGGCGCAGGCGTGGGTTGAACGTTCGCCGCTGACGCTGAGCGGCAGGTAGTCGCCGTCGCGGAAAACTTCGGGCCATTGCTGGCGCAGGGCGAGGGTTTGCCAGAGGGTGTAGAGCTTGATCCGGCCATCCGTCATGTCGTCGAGCAGGGGGCGCAGGCGGTCCGGCCATTGTTCCGGCGGCGCTTCCACCAATGCCTTCGTTTCGGCGAGCAGGTGACGACGTTGCTCGAAGTCCACCGGGCGGCGGTTGTCCGGGTCGACCAGGTTGAACTGCCACAGTTCGCAGCCCTGGTAGAGGTCGGGCACGCCGGGCGAGGTGGCTTTGATCAGGGTCTGGGCGAGGGCGTTGAGGAGGCCGTGGTGGGTGATGGTCTGGACCATCGCCTTGAAATCGGCGAGGAACAGGTTTTTCTCGCCCGGCGCCAGCAGGGCCTGGATGAAGCCGCTCACCGCGCCTTCGTATTCGCCGTTCACCTGCACCCAACTGCTGTGTTCCTTGGCTTCGCGCAGGGCCTTGATCATGTAGGCGTCGATCCGCGCGCGGTACTCGGCCAGGGCGGCGTCGTCGGGCGGGGTCAGCGGCCAGGTGCCGATCAGGGTCTGGTAGAGCAGGTACTCGTCGTTGCGCGAGGGCGCCTCGACGCCGTCGATCAGGCGTTTGCGGCCGCGATTGAGCCGGCGCCAGCGGCGCAGCATCAGCTTCCACGCCGCCGGGATTTCGGAGAGCACGTTGAGGCGGGCGCGCATGTCCTCGGAGCGCTTGCTGTCGTGGGTGGAGGTGGCCAGCATGTTGTGCGGCCAGCTGAGGGCGCGGGCGCGGGTGGCGCCGTGGAAGGCGGCCACGGATATGCCGAAGCGGCGCGGTTCGCCGCCGACGTCGTTGAGCGAGGTGAGGCGGTGGTAGCGGTAGAAGGCGGTGTCCTCGACACCCTTGGCCATCACCGGCGATGAAACCTGCTGGAACTTCATGGCGAAGGCATGTACCCGCTCGCGGAATGAGGCGCCGCGGCCACGGGCGATGTCGCAGGTGAGCACGCCCTCGACGAAGTCATAGATGCCGGTGTCGGCCAGCGGGCTGCGTTTCTTGGCCACGGCGATGGCCCAGGCGATGTGGCGGCGGTCGTCGGCGGACAGCTCGCCGTGGGCGACATAGCTGCGATAGACCGGGAAACAGGCCACCACTTCCTCCAGCGCGTCGCGCAGGCCGTTGAGGGTGAAGTCGCAGGTGTCGCGGCTGGCGGCGGCGATGCGCGAGAGGCGGGTGGCCAGCACCGTGAATTCGCTCGACAGCGCGGTGTCCATGATCACCTTCTTGGCCTCGTAGGCGAGTTCCTCGAAGTCGCTATCGACGCCGCTGAAGTCGCGATAGATGCGGGTCATGCGGCGTTCGGAGGCGGTGTCGACGAACAGGTTGTTGACCAGGTTGGCGAAGCGGTAGCCGGTGGCGCCGTGGATCGGCCAGTCGTCCGGCAGGCGTTCGTGGTCGGCGAGGATCTTCTCGATCACCAGATACATCGGCAGCGGTTCGCCCGCCGCCAGGGGCTTGCCGGCGACCGTCTGTTGCAGGTGGCGGAAGTACTCGCCGGGGGCGTAGAGACCATCGGGATGGTCGATGCGCAGCCCCTCGACCTTGCCTTGGGCGACCAGGTCGAGGATGAAATGGTGGGTGGCGTCGAACACCGCCGGGTCTTCCATGCGCAGCGCGGCGAGGTCGTTGATGTCGAAGAAGCGCCGGTAGTTGATCTCGTCGGCGGCGACGCGCCAGTAGGCGAGGCGGTAGCCCTGCTCGCGGATCAGTTCATGCAACAGGTCGAAGCTGGCGGGCTGGCCGGGGATGCCGTTGAGTTCGGCCAGGTTGTCGGCGATGTGATGCGCGATGTCGGTCTGGGCTTCGCTGAGGGCGGCGAGGTGGCGCTTGTGCACTTCCTTGTCGCGCTGCCGCTCGGCCATCCGCGCCGGGTCACTGTCGGTGCGCGCCGGCAGGTGGCCGAAGGCGGTGAGCAGGGCTTGCAGTTCGCCGTATTGCTCGCTGTGCTCGCCGAGCGCCGTCGCCAGGCGTTCACTGCGATGGCCGACGATGCGCGGATAGCTCGCCGGGTCCACCGGCAGCCGGTGCTGGTAGTAATAGATGCTGAATTCGCCGCGCGCCGCGTCGTAGTCCAGGCGCAGTTCGCCCCGGTTGAGGACGGTGCCGTAGTGGTCGCCCAGCAGCGGCAGCAGCACCTTGCCGGTGAGGTCCGGGTTTTGCGGTTCCCAGTCGATGTCGAAGAAGGCGCCCCAGGCCGAGGCCGGGCCGTTCTCCAGCACGTCCAGCCACCAGGCGTTGTCGGCGCCCATGACGCCCATGTGATTGGGCACCACGTCGAGGATCTGGCCGAGGCCGTTCGCCTTCAACGCGGCGTCGAATGCCTCGTAATCTTGTGTGTCGCCGATTTCCGGATTGAGCCTGGCGTGGTCGACGATGTCGTAGCCATGGCCGCTGCCCGGCCGCGCCGTCAGGTAGGACGAGGCGTAGCAGTGGCTGACCCCCAGTTCGGCGAGATAGGGCGCGATGGCCGTGGCCTGGGCGAAGGTGAAGTCGCGGTTGAACTGGAGCCGGTAGGTGGCGCGCGGAATGACCGCCACGCGGTTGACCGGCGGCGCCGCGTCGCGCGGCGATACCGCGCTGCCGCGCGCCTGGCGCAGCGTTTCGCCGAGTTCGCTGAAGCGGCCGTCGTCCAGCCAGTCCTCCAGATCCAGCGGCAGGCGGCGGCGCCAGTTGGGGTGCTGCGCGTCAAGGCTGCCCGGCAGGTTGACCTGCTCGACGAGGCCGAGGATGTCCTCGGGTTGCACCACCAGGATTTGCGCCGGTGTCCGCGCCAGATAGGCGTGGATGGCGACCATCAAGGCCGGCGTCATGTCCGGCGCGGTATTCGGGTGGATGCTGGCGCCTTCCGGCAACAGGCCCTCGCGCTCCAGCGCCAGCAGAAAACGGGCGCGATCCTGGGCGCGGTCCACCACCAGCGGGCCGTACTGGTCCGGGTCGGAGAACAGGCGCAGCGCCGCGCGGGTGTCGAGGTCGCTGCCCTTCCAGAAGCCGGCGAGCGTCGGCAGGTCGTGGGTGCTCACCGCCACCAGCGCCTGGCGCGGGTACGCGGGCGGCGGCGAGAAGCCGCCGGTCGCGTCGCGCTCGAACAGGAAGGGCCGGTAGGACAGCATGCCGGCGGTGGCGAGCAGCGGCCGCAAGCCCTCGGGCACGGTGCCCAGGTCCTCGCCGATCACCATGCAGCGGTTGCGCTGGCTTTCCAGGGCGACGATGCCGAGCAGGTCGTCGAGTGGGTAGGAAACGTAGGCGCCTTCCGTCGGCGACAGGCCGCCGGGCACCCAGAACAGGCGCGTCAGCCCCATCACATGGTCGATGCGCAGCGCGCCGCAGTGGCGCATGTTGGCGCGCAACACGGCGATGAACGGCGCGTAGGCCGCTTCCCGCAGGCGATGCGGCACCAGCGGCGGCAGTCCCCATTCCTGGCCGAAATGGTTGAATTCATCGGGCGGCGCGCCGACGTGGGCGCCGATGGCGTAGGCGTCCTGCCAGGCCCAGGCTTCCGAGCCGCCCGGATTCACCCCCACCGCCAGATCCTGGTAGATACCGACGCCGAGACCACGGCGCCAGGATTGCTCGCCCAGGGCATCGAGCTGTTCATCGGCCAGCCATTGCAGCCAGGCGAAGAATTCGACGCGCTCGGCGTGTTCCGCCGCGAACGTCGCCACCGTTGCCGACGCGGGGTCGCGGTAGGCCTCCGGCCAGGCCGGCCAGCCCCAGGCGGCGGGGCTCTCGCGGCGGAAGTGTTCCTGCAGGGCCTCGAAGCGGGCGTGCTGTTCCAGCGCCTCGCCCATCTCCGCGCGGAAGCGGCGGAAGGCGCGCGCCCGTTCGCTGTCGTTGCCGAGGTGCTGCTCGCGGAAGTGGTGGTAGAGCAGGGCCAGCACTTCGAGCTTGGCGGTGGAGACTTCCTCATAGGCGACCTGCTCGCTGGCGCGCAGCCGCCGCAACCGGCCCTGGAAGCGCTCGGAGGCGACGAGATTGCGCGCCACGGCGCACTCGGCATATTCCGGAACCGCCTCGACGTCGAGGTAGAGGATGTTGACGAAACAGCGGCTGGACGGGCTGTAGGGGCTGACCCGGGTGGGATCGTCCGGGAACAGGGCGTGCAGGGGGTTGACCCCGACCACGCCGCCGCCGGCCGTGGCCGACAGATCGACCACGGCGCGCAGATCGCTGAAGTCGCCGATGCCCCAGTTGCGCCGCGAGCGCAGGCCGTAGAGCTGCACCGTCGGGCCCCAGACGCGGCCTTCGCCTTGCACCGCCTCGGGCTGGTAACAACTCGCCGGCGTCGCGATCAGGGTCATCGCCGCCTGGGCCTGGCCCTCGCGGCCTACCTGCTCGATTTCGAGACGGTGGTAGCCGGGGCTGTCCAGGGGCGGCAGGCTGAGTTCGCCGCGCGGGAACAGGACGCCATCCAGCTCTTGTTCGCCCAGTCGCGGCAGTTCGGCGGGAATGAAGTCGCCGCCGCGCGTGGCGCCGTCCTCGGTCGTCAGGAGCCAGCGGTGCGGCTTGCCCGCCCGCGCCGCCGGCAGCGTGACCGGCACGGCCAGGGGCGAACCGGCGGCCAGCACCATGACCGGCGGCAGCGGCCGGCGCCAGTCCTGTTCCTCGATGTCGCGCAACAGCAGCGCGGGGTCCGCCTCGGCGGGGAAGTGCATGGCGGCGAGCAGGGCGCGCAGGGTTGGCTCCGAGGTCGCGTGGCGCGTGCCCCAGATGTCGTCGTATTCGGCGGCGATGCCGCAATGGGCGGCGAGTTTCGCCAGGGCTTCCTGGGTCGTGGTCATGAGTGTTTCCTTGTTTGAGCCGTTGGATGCGGTTCGCTCAGTTTTTCGTCGCTTGATCCCAAGTCGGACAAGCCGGAACCGAATGGCGCGCATAGCGTAGGTTGGGCAAAGCACGGCGTGCCCAACAAAACCGTCGCGATGTTGGGCACGCTTCGCTTTGCCC
>JAUXXW010000033.1 GCA_030684775.1 Pseudomonadota bacterium | reverse complement strand
GCATCAAATAGCGCAGGCGTGGTCGATGCGGTTCGCTGCGCTCACCACATCCTGCTCAGGCTACGCGGGCTACCGGGAGTGGGTGTCTGTGACAACCGGATAAGCACGCTACGGACTACGGGCTGCCGTTTCCAGGGTAATTGAGTAAAATGCTCGGGTAAATTCCAGCGGGTCTTGAAACGGCGCCGAGCGCCTTCATCTTGGCTCCACCTTCATTGTCCGCGAGCTTGCGATTGCACGCGGACAAGCAGATTTCCTTCCACCTCAGAGGCTAGAACCATGTCGGTTTCCGAACAGCAAGTGCAGGACGCGCTCAAGGCGCTCATCGATCCCAACACCCAGAAAGACTTCATCAGCAGCAAATCCGCCCGCAACATCAAGGTGGATGGCGACGACGTCACGCTGGATGTAGTGCTGCGCTACCCCGCCAAGATGGTCATGGGCAGCATCAAAACCATGGTGGAAGACGCAATCAAGGCCGCCGGCGCCGCGAATGCGACCGCCAACATCTCCTGGAAGATCGTCGCACACAGCGTGCAGAAGGGCGTGAAGCTGATCCCCGGCGTCAAGAACATCATCGCCGTCGCCTCCGGCAAGGGCGGCGTCGGCAAGTCCACCACCGCCGTCAACCTGGCCCTGGCCCTGGCCGCCGAGGGTGCCAACGTCGGTATGCTCGACGCCGACATCTACGGCCCCTCGCAGCCGACCATGCTCGGCATCACCGGCCGCCCGGAATCACCCGATGGCCAGAATCTGGAACCCATGCTCGGCCACGGCCTGCAAGCCATGTCCATCGGCTTCCTGATTGACGTCGAGACCCCCATGGTCTGGCGCGGCCCGATGGTTACCCAGGCGCTGGAGCAATTGCTCAACCAGACCAAGTGGAAAGACCTCGACTATCTGGTCATCGACCTGCCCCCCGGCACCGGCGACATCCAGTTGACCCTGGCGCAGCGTGTTCCGGTCACCGGCGCGGTGATCGTCACCACCCCGCAGGACATCGCCCTGATCGACGCTCGCAAGGGCCTGAAGATGTTCGAGAAGGTCGGCGTGCCCATCCTCGGCGTGGTCGAGAACATGAGCCTGCACATCTGCACCAATTGCGGCCATGAAGAGCGCATCTTCGGTGAAGGTGGCGGCGAGCGCATGTGCAAGGACTACGGCAACGAATTCCTCGGCGCCCTGCCGCTGGACATCCGCATCCGCGAGGAAACCGACTCCGGCAAGCCCACCGTGGTGGCGGAACCGGAATCGCGCATCGCCGAGATCTACCGCGCCATTGCCCGCCGCGTCGCGGTCAAGGTCGGCGACCTGGCGGTGGACCACTCCTCCAAGTTCCCCAGCATCGTGATTCAGAACACCTGATCCGGTTTTCTGAAACAACAAAGGCGCCGAAAGGCGCCTTTGTTGTTTCAGCGTTCGTATTACAGAGCCACCAGGTCCACATTTGATTTCACCGCGTTTCTTGCCAAGACATCGTCCAGAGTAGCCATGTGCCTTGCCCCCATCTCCAGGGCCGCCGCCAGATGCAAGGCATCGCCCGAGCGCAGGCCGGACGCGGCATCCAGGGTCAAGGCGGCGGCGTGATGGAAGGTTGGCGGCTGCAGCGGCAACAGACGCAGGTCGCCGGCACACAAGCGCTCGAACCGTCGCCAGGCTTCTTGGGCCTGCGCATCATCCAACTGGCCGGTGCGTCGCTTGATCCCCAGGGCACTGGCGAACTCGGTCACACACCACACCGTGGAAACCAACTCCTCGCTCGAAGATGCGTACCAAGCGGAAACCGCCGCGCTCTTGCCCTCCCGCGTGAACAGCGCCACTAATACGCTGGTATCCACATAGATCATCAGTAACGGCCTCCCCGCCGTAGTTCCTCCATCACCGAAGCCCCCATCGGCGTGGCTTCCCGCACCGCATCGACTTCACGAGTGAATGCTTGGCGATCCCACTTGGCGGGATGCAAGGCCAGGCCGCCGTCGGCCGTGAGACTGGCCTGAACATGATCCCCCGCCTTGAGCCCGACCAGCCGGGCATAGTCGGCGGGAATGCGCAGGGCCAGGCTGTTGCCCCATTTGGAAATTTGCAGCTCCATGGTTTTAGTCTCGGCTAAACATTGACGTATCTACATTCTACCCAAGCAAAGACCGAAGCCGTTCAACTCGTTCCCACGCTCCAGCGTCCAGAAAAGAGCGAAGTAATCGGCCCTCTGCCGCAAATCGCGCCGAAGAAACACTTGTAGGGTGCGCCGTGCGCACCAAGCAACATCCCATGGTGCGCACGGCGCACCCTACGGAATCAATGAGTTGCATGGTATTTCTTAAGGGAGATTGCCTACCTGACGGCGCTACAACATCCCGAACCGGCAATTCCGGCAAAATGGCGGCAGCCTCACCAGGGAAATCCCGATGCCCACGCCACCCGAACGTCCGTTCAAGCTGTTTTTGAGCTACGCGCACAAGAACGAGATCAACAAGGATCGCCTCAAACCCCACCTGGATACCCTGGTCGCCACCGGATGGGTGGAAAGCTGGCATGACCGCCTCATCCTGGTTGGAGACGACTGGCGGGCCAGGATCGAAGCGGCCATGGCCAGTGCGGACGTGGCTGTGTTCCTGCTGGACCAGCACTTCCTCGTTTCCCGTTTCTGCATGGACGTGGAAATCGCCACCCTGCTGCAACGGCATCGGGATCGCGGTGTGCTGATCCTGTTCGTGCTCACCGACCACTGCCGCTGGAACCGCTACCCGTTCATCGCCCGCTTCCAGCTCATCCCGCGTGACGGCCGCCCCGCCAACAGCTTTCGCCCTGTCAGCAAGGCCTACACCCACATCGTCAACGAGATCGAAGCCGCGCTAGACGGGCACACCGCCGTAGGAGCGGGCTTGCCCGCGATACCCGCCACGCCCTCGCGAACCATGGAAATCGCGGGCAAGCCCGCTCCTACGGGCCTCACCGCCCTGCTGGAAAAACTTCCCGGCCGCACCCCCCACCTGTTCGGCCGCGACGACGAACTGCGGCAACTCTCCGAGTGGCTGGCGCATAAGGGCGTGTTCCTCTGGGTGGCCGAAGGCGGCATGGGCAAATCGGCGCTGCTGCGCTGGTGGCTGGAAAGCCAGGACTGGCCGGAAGGTACCCGCTTCCTCGGCCACTCCTTCTACAGCCAGGGCAGCCATAACCAGGCCACCAGCGCCCGCAGCTTTCTCCTCGACGCCCTGAAACAACTGGGCGTGGATCACGCACTGGACACCCCGGACGACGAACTCGGCCGATTGCTGGCGGAAGCCGCGAAGCTACAGCCCACCGTGCTGGTGTTGGACGGCATGGAACCCCTGCAACAGGCCGCCGCCGACCCCAAGCTCAACGGCAACGTGAAAGACCCGGGCCTGGCCGTGTTGCTCGAAAACCTGGCGCGCAAACCGGGCCAGGCCCTATGTCTCGCCAGCAGCCGCCTGCCCATCCCGGATGGGGGCATTCGGGATGCCGCCTGGTTCAAGGAAAAGGAACTGCAAACCCTGCCTCCCGCCGGTGCGCTGGCCCTGCTGCGCCAGCGCGGCCTCAAGGGCACGGACGCGGAACTGGCCCAAGTCGCCGAACGCTGCGGCCACCACGCCCTGGCCCTGGTACTGGCCGCCGAGTTCAGCCACACCTATCTGCAAGGCCAGGCCGCCGCCTTCCTGGAACGGCCCTGGCAGCCGCAACCGGGCGCGAAGCACGCCGCCACCGTCATGGCCTGGTTCGATGCCACCCTGGCGGATGAACACCA
This sequence comes from Pseudomonadota bacterium, assembly GCA_030684775.1. GTDB lineage: Bacteria > Pseudomonadota > Gammaproteobacteria > Burkholderiales > Thiobacillaceae > PFJX01. The sequence goes on along the minus strand of JAUXXW010000033.1, from coordinate 7,610 downwards.
GACTCTGGACCGGGAACTGGCCCATATCCTCGGCCTGTTCGACCGCCCCGCCCCCTGGGGCGCGCTGCTGGCCTTGAAAAACCACGAGCCGCCCATCCCCGGTCTGACCGAACAGTTGCATACCGCCGACACCACCGCCCTGCTGGAATCCCTCGCCCGCCTCAACCAATGGGGCCTGCTGCAAGCCGACCTCAGCCAGCCCACCCCGGACCTGGACGCCCACCCCCTGGTGCGTGAGCACTTCGGCGCCTGGCTGGAAAAGGAGAAGCCAGAGGCCTGGCGCGCTGCCCATAGCGTCCTGTTCGACTGGTTCCGGGCGCTGCCGGAGAAGGAATTCCCCGACACCCTGGAGGAGATGGAACCGCTGTATCGGGCGGTGGGACATGGCTGCAAGGCGGGGAGGTATCGGACGGCACGAGAGGTCGTCTATCAGGACCGCATCCTTCGCGGAGAGCAGGGTTACAGCGTTTTTCAATTGGGTGCGTGGTCCTCGATCCTGGCCGCCCTGGCGAACTTCTTCCCGGGAGGTTGGGAGCAGCCACCGGTCGCGGCTGGCTCAGGGCAGATCGGTGAAGCCCTAAGTGAAGGCGAGCGCGTTTGGTTGATGGCGCAGGCCTCTTTTTCTTTGATGTCCCTGAGCAGATTAGAGGAGTCGCTGGAGTTGCGCCGCCTAGAGCGACAAGCGTGGCCGGTATCCGAAGACTGGAACAATTTTTGCATCTCCTGCAATGGCCTCACAGATCTACTTGTTCTTCTTGGTCGCTGGTCGGAGGCTGAAACGGCGAGTCGGGAGGCAGAGACTGCGGCAGAACGTATCGTGGATGGCGAAAAACGATGGCTGCGCCGTATGGAAGCCCTCGCCTATCTCGGCAGTGTTCTACATGGTCAGGGCAGGCTGGAAGATGCACGGGCTGCTTTCGTGTGTGCCGAGGTGTTACAAGTAGAAAACATGCCGGAAATATCCACGCTCTATAGCTTGACCGGCGCCAACTACGCCCTGCTTATGCTTGAGCAGGCTAATCAGGAAACGGTCTGGAGGGAGGTTCTGGGGCGAGCCCGTTCTTCGCTAAAACTCGTCCAACAGGGAGAACATCTGTTGTCTGAGGCCCTGGACCACTGCACCATCGGCCTCGCCTTGTCTGCTCTTGGTGACCCCGAGGCGGGCGCCGCCCTGAACCGGGCCGTGGACAAGATGCGGCAGGCGGGTAAGGTCGAATTACAGCCTCCCATGCACCTCGCCCGCGCCGCCTACCTCCGCTCCAAATACCAACTCGAACCAGCCTGGTCCGACCACGCAGCCGCCCTGTCCATCGCCCGCCGCGGCAACATGCGCACCTACTTGGCGGAATGCGCGCTACTGGCCGGCAATCTGCATCTGGATGAAGGCAAAACACCGCAAGCCGCCGCCGAATACACCGGCGCCGCGCAACTGATCCATGAGGACGGCTACGGCCGCCGCCTGACCGAACTCCACCTCCTCAACGCCCGCCTGCTCCACGCCCAGCACGACCATCGGGCAGTTGACACCCTCGCCCGCGCCGAAGCGCGCATCCGCGAAATCGGCCAATGGGGTTTCTGGCGGGCGCTGCGCCAGGTGGCAATAGAACTCGGCGCCGCCGACCCCGGCGAGTGCCCGGCGTCGGCCTGAGAGGCAACCTGACACGTGGCCCGTCTCTATCTCTCCGCCACCCGCCGTGATCTGGACGATGAATGCGTGGCGGTGAAGGCCTTGTTGCGGCAAAGAAGCGCGGAACACCTCCCTGAACATCTGGAGCGTCTGCTCTCGGCTCGAATGACCTCGCTTTCGGTGGCATAGAGTCCGGTCGAAACCTTGTCTTTCACCATGAGTGCCAGTTCGTGGGGCAAGGTAATGCTGAATTGCTGGGTAGTGCGCATATCGGTCTCCAACACCGTGCATGGGATTGAATCCCACGTCTGTCGCCGGATGCGCACCACTCTTGAGTGAAATTGTCCGACGGCCGGGGAGCCTCCTCGTGCCAGCCCAACCCGATCCGCCATGACGCCGGGCGTCTCAAGCGCGAGGAGTCACTCTATACTCCCCTTCCTCTCTCCTAACTTCTTACCCTCATGAGCATCAAATCCGACAAATGGATCCGTCGCATGGCGGCGGAATACAACATGATCGAGCCGTTCGAGCCCGGTCAGATCAAGAGCGTCAATGGCGAGAAAATCGTCTCCTACGGCACTTCCAGCTACGGCTACGATGTGCGTTGTTCCAGTGAATTCAAGCTGTTCACCAACCTCAACCACACCATCGTCGACCCGAAGAATTTCGACCCGGCCAGCTTCGTCGAGGTGAAAGGTGATTACTGCATCATCCCGCCCAACTCCTTCGCCCTGGCGCGCACCGTTGAATATTTCCGCATTCCGCGCAGCGTGCTGACCATCTGTCTGGGCAAGAGCACCTATGCGCGCTGCGGCATCATCGTCAACGTCACGCCGCTGGAACCGGAGTGGGAAGGCCATGTGACCCTGGAGTTCTCCAACACCACGCCGCTGCCGGCGAAGATCTACGCCAACGAGGGCGTGGCGCAGATGCTGTTCTTTGAGTCCGACGAGATTTGCGAAACGTCTTACCGCGATCGCGGCGGCAAATACCAGGGCCAGACCGGCGTCACGTTGCCGAAGATTTAACCGTGTAGGGAAAAGCGAAGCGCCTTCCGCCAACCGCGTCTAGCAGGAGCGGTTGGGCAAAGCGCAGCGTGCCCAACATGGCGACGGGTTGTTGGGCACGCTGCGCTTTGCCCAACCTACGCTTCTACCTTTACATCGCCGCCGTAGGCTCGGTAGCAGTCGCGGCCGGCGTCTTTGGCGGCGTAGAGCGCCTTGTCTGCGCGTTGCAACATGCTTTCCAGGTCTTCACCGCTGTGGGCGAAGTAGCCGCCGACGCTGATGGTCAGGCGCACTGGCGCGCCGTCCGTGTCTTCGATGCGGCAGCTATCGGCGACGGCGGTGCGTATCCGTTCGCCCAGGGTGTCGAGGTCGTGGGCATCGCTGGCCTGGGTCAGCACCAGGAACTCGTCGCCGCCCCAGCGGGCGACACTGTCGTAGGGGCGCAGCATGGCGTGGATCAATCCCGCTACCGCTTGTAGCGCCGCGTCGCCTTTGCCATGGCCATGTTGGTCGTTGATTTCCTTGAACAGGTCGATGTCCAGCAAGAGCAGGCCGATATGGCTGTGCGCGCGTCGCGAGCGGCTGATTTCCGCTTCGATCCGTTCGTGCATGCCACGGCGGTTGAGCAACTCGGTGAGCGGGTCGGTTTTCGCCAGTCGTTCCAGTGCCTCGGTGCGCTCTTGCACCTTGCTCTCCAGGTTCCGCCGGGCTTCCCACTGCACGCGCGCCATGCGCTGGAAGTGTTCGATCAGACGGGGGATTTCGCCCTGGCCGTGAGCGGGAGGGAAGGATTCGCTGTGGTGCCCCTGTTCCGCCTCGCGCATGGCCGTTTCCAGGCTGTTCAGGGGGCGCAGAACCTGGCGGCTGAGCACCATATTGAATAGCGCCAACGCCGCCAGCAGGGTCAGGCCATAGACCAGGAGGATGCCGCTGAAGCTGCTCAGCGGCACCAATACATCGAGGTCGAGCAGGGTGATCTCGTACCAGTCTATTTCCGGCAGATAGGCCACGCCGGCCAGGTGGCGCTTGCCCCCGATCTCGACGAAGCGGCTGATGACCGTGGTCGTCACGCTCTCCAGTTCCTTCATCGCGGCATAAATCGCATCGCGGTCCTTTTTGTTCTCGAACAGGAGGTCCAGGGTTTTGCGCTCCCGCGCCGTTTTGCTGATGCTGGCGAAGTCGATCAGGCGCTGGTCACGGTGCGCCTGGATGGCGCCGTTGTGGTCGACGAACAGGCTGGTCATGCCGGGTTGAGTCTGGTCCACCACGGCATGGATGAATTCGGTCAGGTCGAGGCCTGTGCCGGCCACGCCGAGGATGCTATTGCCGTCACGGATCAGCACGTCGATCCACAGTTTGGTGACGCCCAGATTGACGTCGGGGCTGACGTTGATGTGGATGTCGCGCTGCTGCCGCACGATGTCGTAGAACCAGCGGTCTTCCGTCTTTTTCGGCGAGAGCGTGTAGCGGTAGGGTTTGCCGGCGAATTCGTTTTTCGCGTTGTTGTGGTAGTAGCGGCCGGAATCGAGCAGGGCGACGAAGTAACTGCGGTCGGCGAAGTTCTGGCGGTAGTTTTCCATTTCCGCGAAGGCGCGGCGGGTCAGCTTGGGATCGGCGGGGTTGCGCGCCCAGGCCCGGATTTCCTGTGAATTGGCGAATTGGCGCGACAACGCCATTTCTCGAACGATGGGTTGCAGCAAACGAGACTTGTCGTAGAGCACCTGTTTTTCCGCATAGCGGACCGCCCATTGCGCGACGATGTTTTCCGCGAGCTGCCGCGAGGCGTACCAGGCCGCTGTCGCCGACGCGACGACCAGGAGGCCGGTGAGCAGAAGGAAGCGGGGCTTGAGGTTCATGGCAAGAGTGTCGTGGCGAATTCGGTGGTTGCGGCTTCCCGGGTGAGACACCTGGGTGCGTGAGGGGAGATTATCGTTGCAGGCCAAAAATCTGGACCAAGTATAAATCCATGCCGTTTTAACCGGCTTCTGCGACAGGTCGGGATAGGCCGGCCATGCGATGTGGAATCGCTGTTCATGCCACGGTTTTCATGTGGCCGACCCAAGCCGACAGCATGGCGATGGCGCCGAATTCGATATGGTCGTTGAGCAGGGTCAGGTATTCGCCGGCATCCCGCACCGCCGCGACATACAACAGTGGCAGGTAGTGTTCCGGCGTCGGCACGGCCAGGCGCGCGTCGTCATCGTCCAGTCGACACAGGCCGGCCAGGTCATGCTCCCGCAACTGCCGGCGCACGCGGTTGTTGAAACGCTCCGCCCAGGTGAAGCCGCCCTCTTTTCGGTGCCAATCCGTGCGCGGCAGGTTGTGCACGATGTTGCCGCTGCCCAGGATCAACACGCCCTCGTCGCGCAAAGGACGCAGACGCCGGGCCAGGGCGAGATGCGTGGCGGCATCGCGGCCGCCATCGAGGCTAAGTTGCACGACCGGGACGCCGGCCGTGGGGTAGAGATGCGCGAGGATGGACCAGGCGCCGTGATCCAGCCCCCAGTCCTGATCCAGCCGCACCGGCTCCGGTGCCAGCAGTTCCGCCACCCGCCGCGCCAGGTCGGGGTCGCCCGGCGCGGGGTAGCTGAAGTCGGCCAGCCGGCGGGGAAATCCGGCGAAATCGTGAATGGTGCGCGGGCACGGCATGGCGGTAACCGCCAGACCCTCGGTTTCCCAATGCGCCGAGATGACCAGAATCGCCCGCGGACGCGGCAAACGAGTACCCCAATCGTGCCAGGCGCGGCTGTTGGCGTTGTCTTCCAGCGTGTTCATCGGGTTGCCGTGGCCGATGAACAGGGCGGGATGCGGCTTATTCATGAGCGCCTGTTCCAGTGGGATTCATGTTTCGTGTCGCCGGTGACGGCTGGGGGGAAGTCCATCGGCCTTCATCTTGTCCGCATTCTCGCGGGCCGTCCCGAATAAATGCGGGTGCCCCGCGTGGGCGTGGATCGCCAGCCGCGCTGGGTTAACATCAGGCGCCATGTCAGCCGCCCATTACTCCCTCCCCCTGGTCATCACCGCCGGCGAGCCCGCCGGCATCGGTCCCGATCTGTGTGTGTTGCTGGCGCAATCGCCGCCGCCCGGACATCTGGTGATCGTCGCCGACCAGGATGTGTTGCGCGCGCGCGCGCGGCAACTCGGCTTGCCGTTCGATGTGCCGGACTACGGTGGTGATCTGGTGGCGCCGCTGAGCATCCAGCACCTTACGGTGGATGCGGCCGTGCGGCCCGGCCAGCTTGACCAGGGCAATGCCGCATACGTGCTGGAAACCCTGCGCCGGGCGGTAGCGGGGTGCGCCAGCGGCGAGTTCGCCGGTATGGTCACCGGGCCGGTGCACAAGGGCATCATCAACGAGGCCGGCTTTCCCTTCAGCGGCCATACCGAGTTCCTCGCGGAACTGACCGATACCCCGCGCGTGGTGATGCTGTTGGAAGGCGGCGGTATGCGCGTGGCGCTGGTCACCACGCATCTGCCGCTGAAAGACGTGGCTGCCGCCATCACCCGGGCGTCGCTCAGGGAAACGCTACATATCCTGCACAGCGCCTTGCGCCGTGATTTCGGAGTGGACAACCCACGAATACTGGTGGCGGGGCTGAACCCGCACGCCGGCGAGGGCGGCCACCTCGGGCGTGAGGAAATCGAGATCATCGAGCCGGTGCTGGAGGAACTGCGCGGCCAGGGTATGCAACTGCTTGGCCCGTTGCCCGCCGATACCCTGTTCCAACCCGATAGGCTGGAACAGGCTGATGCCGTGCTCACCATGTATCACGACCAGGGGCTGCCGGTGCTCAAGCACGCCAGTTTCGGCGAGGGCGTCAACATCACCCTTGGCCTGCCCATCATTCGTACATCAGTGGATCACGGCACCGCCCTCGACCTTGCCGGCCAGGGGCGCGTTCGCGAAGGCAGCCTGCGCGCGGCGGTGGACAAGGCGCGCGAGATGGCGGTGCATCGGTTGCAAAATCGCGCCGCCGCGCCGCGATGAGCGGGCGTATGACACCCCCCTTTGCCAGGGCGCCGCACGCGTTAGTTGGTGTAGCCATCCCTCCCTTTGCCAAAGGGGGGCCAGGGGGGATTTCTGAGGCGACTGCTCAGGCAAACGTTGCCAAATCTGATGAAGCCCCTACCCTTCGGTACCCCCCACCCCCCGTTTTCCAAAGGGGGTAGGCATGAACTTCGCCCCCCTGCCCAAGGCCAAAAAATCCCTCGGCCAGCATTTCCTGGTGGACAACCACTACATCGCCCGCATCGTCGCCGCGATTCGTCCAGAAGCGGGCGACACGATGGTGGAAATCGGCCCCGGTCTCGGCGCGCTCACCCGCCCGCTGCTGGACAAATTGGCGCATCTGCATGTGGTGGAATTCGACCGCGACATGGTGGCGCGCCTGCGCGAAGAATTCCCCGGCGAACGCCTCACCATCCATCAGGCCGACGCCCTCGACTTCGATTTCACCCAATTCGGCGATGACCTGCGGGTAGTCGGCAACCTGCCCTACAACATCTCCTCTCCGCTGCTGTTCCATCTGGCCGATTCCGCCGCGCAGATACGCGACATGTGCTTCATGTTGCAGAAGGAAGTGGTCGACCGCATGGCCGCCGCGCCCGATACCGCCGATTACGGCCGTCTCTCGGTGATGTTGCAGGCGCGCTTTAGGGTGGAAAAAAAATTCGTGGTGCCGCCCGGCGCCTTCCGGCCGCCACCCAAGGTGGATTCCGCCATCGTCCGGCTTATCCCGCTGCCGCCGGAAGCCGTGCCCTATCGCGATGCCCGCGTGTTCGCCGACGTGGTGGGGCGCGCCTTCGGGCAGCGCCGCAAGACCCTGCGCAACACCCTCAAGGGCCTCGTCGACGCCGCCCTGTTCGAAGAACTCGGCATCGACCCGATCCGGCGCGGCGAAACGCTATCCGTGGATGAGTTCGCCCGGCTGGCGAATCGGCTGTCGCCACCGTAGGTTGGGCAAAGCGAAGCGTGC
>JAUXXW010000032.1 GCA_030684775.1 Pseudomonadota bacterium | reverse complement strand
GTGGATTGTCTTACCCGAGCGCCTTCACGCCGGGACTCGACCAGGCGGAAGGTGTGGTAGGGCACGCCGTCGGCATTGCGGCGGGTGGGGGCGCGGCGGATGAACATGCCGATAGGCTAGCGCCAGGCAAGGGGTTTGTGGGACGCCACACAAAATAATAAGGCACTACACCACGAATCCAGGACGGAAGCAGCAAAGAATCAATGGGTTACGTGCAGAAATCAATGGGAATCGAGAGGGAGTTGTTAAACGTGGGCTACGTTCCAATGAACAATCTCGGATCATGGAAAGGGCGAACATCGCAAGGTGGTATTTTCACGAAACGGAATCAGCCATCTTCGGCTTGTAGCCGCGCCGCCCGCGTCTGAACGCGGAAATTCAGTGATCGCACACCAGGCAAACCGGCCTCTTCGATACACTCCCACGTCTTTTTATAAGGAAGGTACCCATGCGCGCACTTCGTTTTCTCCTCGCCATCGCGGCGGTCAGTCTCAACACCCCGGTTTTGGCCGCCGATACGGAAACCTTGTCATCCGGTGTGGTGGTGACACATATCAAACAGGGGCATGGCGCTTCCCCCGGCGCCGACAGCACGGTTCGTGTGCATTACCGTGGAACGCTGCCGAACGGCGCCGAGTTCGATAGCTCGTACAAGCGCAACGAGCCGATCAGCTTCCCCTTGCGGGGCGTCATTCCCTGTTGGACCCAAGGGGTGCAGAAGCTGAAAGTCGGCGGCAAGGGCAAACTGACCTGTCCGGCGGCCACGGGTTATGGCGCGCGCGGTGTCCCCGGCGTGATTCCGCCGAACACCGTGCTGACGTTCGAGGTGGAACTGCTGGGCATCGAACGTTGATCCGCGCCGGCACCGCGCCTCAGGCGCCGGCGCCGGGAGATGCGGCCGGCTCGCCGAATACCGCGCTCCAGAGCGTTTGCACCGCCCTGATTTCCTGAGCCAGGCCGCCGTGTTCGGCGCGGGCATGGTCGGCGCCTTGCAGTTTGACGGCGTGTTGCCGGCGGCGCAGTTCGCGGTAGGCGTCGCCGGCGGCCTGGGCGAGGTCTTCCGGGATCAGGCCCAGGCCGCCGGCGCGTTTCAGCAGGGCGATATTGCCGACATTCGGCAGTAGTTCCGGATGCCGGGCGGCGTGCGCGAGCACCAGGTATTGCACGGTGAATTCCACATCCACCAGACCGCCCCGGTCATGTTTTAGGTCGAACAGGCCGCTGGGGTTGGGGTGGCCGTCGAGCATTTTCTGGCGCATTTCCAGTACGTCGGTGCGCAGCTTTTCAATGTCGCGCGCTCCGCTCAGCACGCTTTCGCGGATTTCCGCGAAACGTTCGCCCACACCACGATCACCGCAGCAGTAACGGGCGCGGGTCAGCGCCTGGTGTTCCCAGGTCCAGGCCTTGTCTTGCTGGTAGTCCGCGAACGCTTCCAGGCTGCTCACCAGCAAGCCGGAGGCGCCATCGGGGCGCAGCCGGAGATCGGTGTCATAAAGAATGCCGGCGGGAGTGAGGGTGGACATCCAGGTAATCAACCGCTTGCCCAGGCGGGCGTAAATCTCCTGCGCATCGGGATGAGGGTCGTCGTAGAGGAAAACGATGTCCAGGTCGGAGGCGTAGCCGAGTTCCTTGCCGCCGAGCTTGCCGTAGGCGATGACGGCGAAGGCGGGCTGCTCGCGGTGGCGCCCTTTGAGATCGGCCCAAACCAGCTTGAGGGTGGCATCGAGCAGCAGGTCGGCGAGGTCGGCGAGATGGTCGGAGAGCTTTTCTACCGTCCACAGGCCGGCCAGGTCCTGCGCCAGCAGGCGGAAGGTTTCGCTTTGCTTGAAGTGGCGCAAGGCGTCCATCTGCCGTTCCACGTCGCCCGCGTCACTTTCCAGTTGCAAGCGCAGTTGCTCGCGCGCGGCCTGCCAGTCGGGCGCGGCCATCAAGGTGCGGCTATCGAGCAGTTCGTCGAGTAGTTGCGGTTGCCGCGCCAGGTAACTCGCGGCCCAGGGGCTGGAACTGAGGATGCGCGCGAGCTGCATCAGGGTTTGTGGGTATTCCTTGAGCAGCGCCAGATAGGGTGCGCGGCGGCAGATGGCTTCGAGCAGGTCGAGAATGCGCGCGAGGGTATCCATCGCGTTGGGAAAGCGCCCGGCGACTTCCACCAGGGGCGGCAGCAGGCCATCGAGCGCGGTCTTGTTCTGCGCCGGCAGGCTGGCGTAGCGGCTGCCGTGCTTGAGCGCGCGCAGGCGATCCAGGGCGCTTTGGCCATCCTCGCGGAAGCCGGCGACGCTGAGCCGCTCCAGCGCGTCTTCCTCGGGGAGTTCGCAGATGCCGGCCAGCGCGTGGCTGGACTGGTCTTCCTGCGGCGCGCCGAACACTTGCTCGAACTGGCCGGAGACTTTCCGCCGCATTGGATTGAGCCGCCCAAGCAGGGCCGCCCAGTCGCTGAAGCCCATCGCCGCCGCCACGCGTTGCCGGTCTTCTTCGGCGGTGGGCAGCGTCTGGGTCTGGGCATCATCCAGATATTGCAGGCGGTGCTCCAGGTTGCGCAGGAAAACGTAAGCCTCTTCCAGTTCCCGCGTCTGTGTTTCCGGGATCAGGCCGTAGGCGGCAAGCTGGTGCAGCAGGGTGCGGGTCGGCCGCATCCGCAACGAGGCGTGCTGGCCGCCACGTATGAGCTGAAACACCTGGGCGATGAATTCGATTTCGCGGATGCCGCCGGGGCCGAGCTTGATGTTGTCGACCTTGTCCTTGCGGGCGACTTCGCGGCGAATCTGGGCGTGCAACTCGCGCATGGAGCCGAACGAGCCGAAATCGAGGTATTTGCGGAACACGAAAGGCAAGCGCAACTTTTCCAGCTCGGAGATGCGATCACCGGTCAGCGCGCGGCCCTTGATCCAGGCATAGCGTTCCCACTCGCGCGCCTGGGTGTAGAAATAGGACTCCAGCATGGCGAAGCTGGAGACCAGCGGGCCGCCATCGCCGTAGGGGCGCAGGCGCATATCGACACGAAATACGTGGCCGTCTTCGGTCTTGTCGTCGAGCGCGTTGATGACGCGCTTGCCGAGACGGGTGAAGAACTCGAAGTTGGAAAGTTGGCGCGGGCCGGCCGTATCTCCCTCTTCGGGAAACACGAAAATCAGGTCGATATCGGAAGAGGCATTCAGTTCGCCGCCGCCCAGCTTGCCCATCCCCACCACGATCAGTTGCTGTACCCGTCCGGCGCTGTCGAGCGGCTCGCCGTGGATGCTGGCGAGGTCGCGGTGGTGAAAATCCACGGCGGTACGCACGGTGGTTTCGGCCAGGTCGGTCAGGGAGCGGGTGACTTCAGGCAGATCGGCCAGACCGTTCAGGTCGCGCGCCATCACTCGGGCGAATACGCCCTCGCGCAAACGGCGCAACTGGCGTTTCAGGTCTGCTTCGCCGGCGATCCCGGTTGCCAGGAAATCGTTCATTTCCTGGCGGGTTACCGGCGTCGCCATCTTTTCCAGCAACCACTCGCCCAACTCGGGACGGGCATTGAGGCGAGCCGCCAGCCAACGGCTGTATGCGGCAGTGCGGGATAGCATTTCAGGGGCTGGCGAGGGAGTCATGTTGCGGTGCAAAATGCGAAAAGACCGGAAGTGGCCTAATTTTGCGCTTTCCTTGGGGGAGGAATGCGCTGAAATTCCCATCAATTACCCGTCTCAGGAGACGCCCGTCATGAGCACCACCATCGAATCTGTCCTGCACGAAAACCGCGTATTCAATCCCTCCCCGGAATTCGTGGCCCAGGCCAACGTCTCCGGCATGGATGCGTACAAGGCGCTGTGCGCCGAAGCGGAAGCCGACTACGAAGGCTACTGGGGCAAGCTTGCCAAGGAACATCTGGTCTGGAAAGAACCGTTCAACACGGTGCTCGACGAATCCAACGCGCCCTTCTACCAGTGGTTCCCGGACGGCAAGCTGAACGCCTCCTATAACTGCCTGGACAAGAACGTCGAAGCCGGCCTCGGCGACAAGGTCGCGATCATTTTCGAGGCCGACAAGGGTGAAGTCACCCGGGTCACCTACCAGGAACTGCTCGCCCGTACCGCCCAGTTCGCCAACGCGCTGAAGAACCTGGGGGTGAAGAAGGGTGACCGGGTCATCATCTACCTGCCCATGTCGATCGAAGGCGTGGTTGCCATGCAGGCCTGCGCGCGTATCGGCGCCACCCACTCCGTGGTGTTCGGCGGCTTCTCCGCGCAATCGCTGCGCGACCGTATCGAGGACGCCGGCGCGGTGCTGATCATCACCGCCGACGAGCAATGCCGGGGTGGCAAGAACATCCCGCTGAAACCCGCCGTCGACGAAGCCCTGACCCTGCCCGGCACCGGCTCGATCAAGAACGTGGTGGTCTACCAGCGCACCGGTGGCCCCGCAAACATGGTCGCCGGGCGCGATCTCTGGTGGCATGACGTGGTGGCCAATCAATCTGACGTTTGCGAGCCGGAATGGGTGGAAGCCGAGCATCCGCTGTTCCTGCTCTACACCTCCGGCTCGACCGGCAAGCCGAAAGGGGTGCAACACTCCACCGGCGGCTATCTGCTCCATGCCATCCTGACCATGAAGTGGACCTTCGACCTGAAGCCCGACGACGTGTTCTGGTGTACGGCGGACATCGGCTGGGTCACCGGCCATACCTACATCACCTACGGCCCGCTGGCCTGCGGCGGCACCGAAATCGTGTTCGAGGGTGTGCCCACCTTCCCCCATGCCGGCCGCTTCTGGCAGATGATCCAGGAGCACAAGGTCAACATCTTCTACACCGCGCCCACCGCCATCCGCTCCCTGATCAAGGCCGGTGAAGCCAACCCGGACGTGGCGCACCCGAAGAACTTCGACCTCACCAGCCTGCGCGTGCTCGGCTCGGTCGGCGAGCCGATCAACCCGGAAGCCTGGATGTGGTACCACGACAATATCGGCGGCGGAAAATGCCCGGTGATGGACACCTTCTGGCAGACCGAAACCGGCGGCCACGTCATCACCCCGCTGCCCGGCGTCACCCCGCTGGTGCCCGGCTCCTGCACCTTGCCGTTCCCCGGCATCATGGTCTCGGTGGTGGACGAGGCCGGCCATGATGTGGAATGGGGCAAGGGCGGCTTCCTGGTCATCAAGCGCCCCTGGCCGGCGATGATCCGCACCATCTGGAACGACCCAGAGCGGTTCAAGAAGAGTTACTTCCCGGAAGACCTGGGCGGCAAGCTCTACCTGGCGGGCGACGGCGCGGTGCGCGACGCGAAGACCGGCTACTTCACCATCATGGGCCGCATCGACGACGTCCTGAACGTCTCCGGTCACCGCATGGGCACGATGGAAATCGAATCCGCCCTGGTATCGCACCCCCTGGTGGCGGAAGCCGCCGTGGTCGGCAAGCCGCACGACGTCAAGGGCGAAGCCATCGTCGCCTACGTGGTACTGAAGCGTAGCCGTCCGGTCGGGGACGAGGCCAAGCAGATCGTGGGCGACCTGCGCGCCCACGTCGGCAAGGAAATCGGCCCGATCGCCAAGCCGGATGAAATCCGCTTCGGCGACAACCTGCCGAAAACCCGTTCCGGCAAGATCATGCGCCGCCTGCTGCGCACCCTGGCCAAGGGCGAGGCAATCACCTCCGACATCTCCACCCTGGAGAATCCGGCGATCCTTGACCAGCTCAAGGAAGTCGTGAAATAAGCCGTTTCCGGCACGCGAAAAGAGCGGCCGCGGCCGCTCTTTTTCCACCCGATGCACACGCTCCATGCCCAATCTCCCCGCCCCGCTCACTTCTCTCAACGCTCTGGAACAGGCCTTCGCCGAAGGCCTCGCCGAGATGCTGGAGAAACATCGTGGCCTCGGCGTCACCATCCTGGTGCTGGCCAACGCCGCGTTCGACGCCGCGCTTTGGCAACGCCTGGCGGCCCCGCTGGCGGAACGGCACGCGGAGCTGGCCGCGACCATCACCGCCACCTTGCGCCGGGGCGGCCGGCTTGACGAACCGGACGACGATGTCCTGGTCTTCCTGAAATTATTGGCGATCGGCTTCGAGCGCCTGCAAACGACACAACACCGTCGCGCCGGCCCCTGGAACCTGTCGTTCAACCCGATCCGCGCCTTGCGCCCACCACGCATGAGCGGGGCAAAGGTAGCTCAACCGCCGCCCGCGTTCGATCCGGCCGGCTTCCATTTCAGCAAGCCGTTCCTGGCGCGCGAGGTGTTGTGGGAGGGCGAACTGGCGGGCAAGGCGGCACGCCTGCTCTACAACAAATTCCCTTTCGCCCGCCTGCATGGCCTGTTGGTGCCGGAACCGGCGCGTGAACTGTCGCAATACCTCACCCCGGAACTGCATGGCTGGGCCTGGGAAGTGAGCGCTCAGGCCGGCGCCGCCGTGCCGGGCTTCTGCCTGGCCTACAACAGCTATGGCGCCCTCGCTTCGGTGAACCATCTGCATTTCCAGAGTTTTGTGCGGGAAAGCCCACTGCCGGTGCAGGACGCCGCGTTTATCCACAACGGCGGCGAACTGGCCTATCCGCTGCCTTGCCGGTGCTTCACCGATATGCAAGCGGCCTGGTTCCATCTCGATGAATTGCATGGCCGGGGCACGCCCTACAACCTGATCTATGCCGCCGACTGTCTGCATGTCCTGGCGCGCGCCCCGCAGGGCAGCCGCGCGCAGGCCGCCTGGAACAGCGGTTTCGCCTGGAGCGAGCTGGCCGGTGCGATCACCCTGTTCAGCCGGGAAGAGTTCGAGCGGCTCAACGAGACGGAAATCGCCACCGAGCTGGCCAAGCAGGCGCCCTGAAGCAGTCAGGTAGGATGTGGTGAGCGCAGCGAACCGCATCAAATGGCGCAACCGTGGTTGATGC
>JAUXXW010000010.1 GCA_030684775.1 Pseudomonadota bacterium | reverse complement strand
CCGGCACGTCACCAGTCGGCTCGCTATCGGGTGCTTCTTCAACCCCGACAGCATTGGCCCACAGCCGTTCGATCTCGGCATCATCGAAGCCGGTGAGCAGCAGGTCGTAGCCGGCTTCCTGCAACTCGGTCAGTTCCAGCGCCAGCAGTTCCTCGTCCCAGCCTGCCTGCAACGCGAGTTGGTTGTCGCCAATCACGTAGGCCCGTTTCTGGGTGGGCGAGAGATGGCCCAACTCGATCACCGGCACTTCGGCCAGACCCAACTTGCGGGCAGCAGCCAATCTGCCATGTCCGCAAATAATGCCGTTGTCGCCATCCACCAGGAGGGGATTTGTAAATCCAAACTCCACGATGCTGGCGGCGATCTTGGCCACCTGCGCCTCGGAGTGGGTCCGGGGATTGCGGACAAAGGGGATGAGCGTCTCAACCAAACGGTATTCGACGGCGAGCGTGTTCAGATCAAGGACTCCGAATGGGTGCGCTGCTGCGCTGGAAACGACAAAGCCCGCCGACGATCAGACCGTGGGCGGGCTCAGGAAAATAGTTCGGGGTGCAAACCTGCAAACCCCGCAAACCCTGCAAACCTCGGTTTGCAGTCGGACACTATCGAAAGGCCGCGCTCTCGCCTCCCGCATGCGTTCGTTTGCAGGAAGGACCCGTCGATTTGCGGGCGTTTGCGGAAGAAACGCATGAGGCCGTTTGCAGCCGGCTGCGGCGTTTTGCAGGCCGATGCAGAAACGTATTGGTCTACATATTTGCCGCAAACAGCATCAAAGGGCTTCAATCAACCACATGGCGCTCCGGATAAAAAAAGACCGCCCGAAGGCGGTCCGAAAGGCCTTCCATTGCGGAAGGCCAGGGAGGTTGGGTTCGGTCAACTGGTCGACGATGGCAGAATCCTACGTGAAACCTGCCCGATATGTTGCACGCCGAAATCGGGCCGGTTTCCGCAAATGGCAGCAATCTCCCGCTGCTTTCCTGCAAATGCCGGGAATATTGCTAACTAAGCCGCATTCGGCCGTAGTGCAATCCTTCATGACACACGATCTATCTCAGGAGTTATGAGTAACTCGGCATTGCCAGATGGGATAGTGCGCCAGGATAACTTTCCTTCGATTGCTGCTAGAGCAATCTGGAGGTTACTGCCCAACTGCACGAGGCGGTCATACACAACCTTCTGTGCACCCATCCGACCAATGTAGGCAGTCCCGGGCATCGCAGCGGCAACGAAGTCAGTGACCAATGCGATCGTACGGGCGGCTACCAGTCGCGAGACCCACTCCTTGCTCTGGCCGCAGGCCTCGGCTATCACAGTACCGGCAGCCAGCGGCATCACATCCTGTCCCGCAGACCATTTCTTCAGCCGGCCGTGCGAAAAGGTGATGGCGACATCTCGCCGCAGTTGCATAGCGGTCGCAAGACCTGCCAACGAGTCGCGGGATATAGCCAACTGAGCCTCCGCCAGCCAATTGCCAATCGGATGTCGTGATGGGTGCGCCAAGCCTTCCAGGTTGCCGAGGGGCCATTTGTCACGCCCCTGAAGCGAGGCAACAAAGCGTTGGATCAACCCCGCACCGATAAGGGCGTGCAGGAGGCGCTCGGCGAAATGGCACTCAGCATGCCCCATTCCCGGGGTATGTTCCGACCACCATGCGTCGATGTCACCGAGAAGGTTATTACCGCAACAGGGGCAAGGCACATCTCGATCCAGCACACCTGACGCGATCCGCATGGGCAGCCCCTCAACCATCTGGAACATGGCGAGGACTCCGGGCATCAACGGACCATCCGGGGCACTTCCGTCGAGTTTCTCTATCTCCTGCATGGAGAAACCTATGGCAGTGGCCAACACGTGCTTTGTCGTTGGGCTCACTTTATGTCTGCCGCGGATCAGATTCTCTAGATTTTTGTACTGATCTCCTGCCTCGTGTCGGACATATGCCTGGTGGCTCGGATGGCCCGTCAGCAACCAAACGAGGAATTCGGGCTCTGGAGCCTTGGAAGTCATTGGGGCCAAATCGAGTATCCGACCGTAAGGGCCAAGTGGTCGCAGGATTTCGACTGGCTGGAACGGCGACGACAGCAGTTCGCCAACGGCCATGTCGGCAATGCGTTTTTCAAATTCAGCAGGTAGGTTTTCCATGTGGCGGTACCGTGAGCCGGAAGGACAGCGAGAGGATGGCGCTCGCCCAGCAGGGCTTTCAACTTCCACTCAACAAAGAAAGGATCACATCATGGCAAATCGTACCTACGCTGACCCCAATAACCCCCTCTGGCCGAGCCGTACACCCAATCCGTCCGGCCGTGATCGCGGGAATAACCCCCCGTCCAAGAAGTAACTGAAGTATCGCGGCAAGCACCCTCTATGCGGGGTGCTTGCCATATTTTTCCGGCCACCGGACTCAGCATGATCAAGCAATTGTGCCTTCATCCAGCATTGAGATGTCCGGCGACCACGCCGAGTGCCCGCTGCCACCGTCGCCACGCCGTCGTGCGGTCGCATCCGAAGCGCCGGCAGACGTCCTTCCACTCGTACTCCTTGGCCCGCATCCAGACCAGGTGGCGCTGCTCCTCCTCCAGCCACTGCACCCAGCGCATGGCCTCCAACATCCGCTCGACGGCCTCGGGCGGCGGCGGCATTGGCCGCAGCTCGATCTCCTTGCCAGACATGGCTTCCCACTCCTGGCGGGCAAACAGCGGCCACACGTTGAAGTAACCCTGCACCCGCACGCGGGGCAGGCGTCGGCTGGTCTGGGTAGCCTCATGGAATCGGTTGGCCACGTCCTCGATGGTCCACTCAGCCATGGCGCGCTCCTTTGCTTGATGCCCCGTACAGCCGCTCGCCGATGCGGCGGATGAACTCGCGCTCGACGAAGTCCAGGCGGTCATCGGCTTCGGCAACCACCAGGATGTGCTGGCCGCGCCAGCCGTCCCGCTTCATGGCCTCCAGGTCGGTGGACTCGGGCAGGTGCCGGGCCAGGGGGCTGCGGTAACGGGGTTCCGGGATTTTCATGCGCCTTCTCCCTGCGTCTCGATGGCCCAGTGCAACTGCGCCAGGGCATCCGCTTCGTTGTCGTCAACCGGGTTGTGGCCGCGCGATTGAACCGCCGCGATCATCTCGGCCTTGCCGGCGTTGCCCTTGCCCGTGGCATGCTTCTTGATCGTGCCCACCGGTACACCCTGGTAGGGGATGGCGTGGTGCTCGCACCAGGACGTCAGCGTGGCCATGAAGCCGCCGTAGGCGTGCGCGGCGTCCACACCGATGTGGCGGCGTACTTCCTCGAAGTACACGGCGTTGATACCGTCGCCGCTCTGCTTGATCTCCGTGAGCCACTTACGAAAGCGCAAGTAGCGCATGCCGCCGCCTTCGAAACGTTGCGGTTTGAAGGTCTCGCTGTCGCTGATGATCTGGCCGTCCTTGAGGCGGATGGCCCAGCCGGTTTGTGTGCCCAGGTCCAGGGCTAGAAATGTCTCAGTCATGTTCGTATCTCCTTGAATTTTTGGAGTGGTGACCGAAGGTGACTCGCCTGCCGTAAAGTCTCTTATGGCGCGCACACGCACACGCGTAAGAGGGGATACTGCAGCTCGGTCACTTTCGGTCACCATTGCTGTCAGTCGTCCCGATAGGGGAGTCGATCGCCGTAGTCCTTGGGCTTGAGGGAGAGGCCCGCGACCCCCTTCACCCCGCCATGCAGGCGCGTTCGCTCGAATCGCCGATTGCAGAGTTGCTGCATCAGCCAGCGACTGGTGCCGATGTGTTCGCCGCGCCGATTGGCCCACTCCTGCCAGCGTTGGAAGACATCTGCGACCGAGACACGGACCTGGGGATGGCGCTGGCACTCTTCTTCGATGAATTCGCCGACGGCGTCTTCCTCGTCGAAATACTCGTCCGTCGCATCGACCACCACCTTGGGCGGCTTCAACCCTTCGCGTTGCCAGGCAAGGCACCCCTCGAGTGCCCAGGCCAGAATCCCGTCACGCTCAGCCAGCAGCTTGTTGGTGAGTTGGCCGTCGCGGCGATCGGGCGGAATCGTTACCGTGAAGGGAATCAGATGCAGACGCCGCCGCATCGCCTCGTCAATGTTGCGAATCGAGGGCTTGTGATTGCCGACGATGACCGGCTTGAACTGAGGCAGGTAGGAGAAGAAATCCTGGCGCATGAACCGCGCCGAGACCATGTCGCCGCCGGTAATGGCTTTCACCTTGGACTCTGCCCAGCGCCGACCCTGCTCGGTTTCGATGGCGGTGACGAAGCGCGCGCCACGCAATCCAGCCAGGTCGGTGGGGTGCCGGTCGCCACGCGTCTCGACGAATGTGTCCATCGGAGAAGTCGTCGCGTAATCGCCCAGAATGGTGGCGATTACGTTGGTGAACACGCTCTTTCCGTTGGCCCCGGTGCCATAGAGGAAGAACAGCGCGTGCGCGGCAGTCGACCCGGTCAGGCAGTAGCCAACCATGCGCTGCAAGTAGGATGTAAGCGTCCAGCCGTCCCATCTGTACTGACTGCGTGAGCCTGAGCAATCTGAGTGCCTTTTTCAGGAGGCACTGGAGATGGCGAAGCGGCATGGGGCGGAATTTTGGCGAGGGCACCTCGCGGCATGGCATCAAAGCGA
>JAUXXW010000219.1 GCA_030684775.1 Pseudomonadota bacterium | reverse complement strand
CTGTCGCGGCCGTTCTGAAACCGGTGCAAACGTGACGACGTGAAACTGGATGTTCTTCCTGATCTTCTTCCGATGTGTAACGCAGAGCTGGTGTGTTCTTTGCTGTCTGGCCTGTTCTTCGGTTTTCTTCCTGTCATGGCTCGTAGACACGGGACACAGCCGGTGCAAGACACGATTTCGAGCAAACGGAGACGTGGATTTTCCCCAAACATTAAGCAACTTCTAAGCCAGAAAATCATCCAGTTTCATGTCGTCAGTTTTGCACCAATTTCGCGCCGGCGCGGACACGACCACCTGGGCCTGCTTGCACGCGCCTCCTGCGTGGTCTCCGGCGATACCTGCGCCCAACCCAAGCCGCATCCCGCCCCCATGCTGCACGCCTGCAAGCTGACAGCCAGCGATCCCGCCGAATGCCTCTATGTGGGCGATGCGGAGAGGGACGTCACCGCCGCCGCCGCAGTCGGCATCCCAACCCTGGTTGCCCTCTATGGCTACCTGGGCGAAGACGACCGCCCAGAAGCCTGGGGCGCGCATGGTTTTATCGAGGCGCCCCTGGCCTTGCTTGACTGGCTACCACCCGACGCGTAGATTGCTTCATCCCGCCGGCTTGAACTTTTGCCAGTGGGACGCACCTAAGCACTACCTTCTGGGGGCGACCTGGCTTCGACGTGGGTCGCGAAGCAGACAAGGGCATACCGAGGACCAGTTCCCTCGTAAATCCAGCTGGAATTTTATATTCGCTAACGACGAAACCTACGCTCTGGCCGCTTGACGGTCAGACTCCACACCGGTTGGTCCATGGGCCGGGCAGGGAAACCTGCAGTGGAGTCATTCACATGGACTCGCTTCGATTCGGGCCGCTTGAGTCGAAGTTAAATTAAGGTGGCTCGCCTGAACCAAGCCTGTCTGGCCGGCGTGGCTCGGGTTAAAACCAAATGACCGGACTAAGTATGTAGAACTTGCTGTAGAGGATTTGCGGACGCGGGTTCGATTCCCGCCGCCTCCACCAGTACCCGAGACCAACCCTTTATCCGGTTGGTCTTTTTTTTGCCCACTCCCGTGTGTCTGCGCGGGTTCACGCGTGTTCTTGCGGACTTCGCCAGTTCGTGGGTTCCCTGATTTCGGGCCGTTTATTCTCTCTTCCCGCCATTATTCTCTCCGAAGCGACTCTCCCGGAAAGGCAGGAAGTCCGCAAAGGACGTCATGAGCGCCCTTATAGATCAAGGTGTTGCGCGCGGACGAATCAAGCGGTTGGATTGCGGCATTGGCTACCCGGAGGGAACATCTGTAGCGAGAAATGAACCCTCCGGGGCGCTGCTTGCCGTTTCTGTCCTTACCCAGCCAGCCGAATCCTTCCCAAGAGCTTCTGCGCAGCATCTCGGGCAGTGGCGTCTTGTTCCGCACTGAGCGGATCGATGACTACGCCGTCGCGGCCGCCGACGTAAACAGTTCCCCCGACATCATCGTCATAGGGCGAGCCATCTTCGTCAATTGCGTAGTGCTCGTCCATGGTCAGGTCCACGTCCATCAGCTTGGCGAGGTAAACCCAAGTCCAACAACGCACCAGATCACGCTGGTCATACTCCTCGATCAGCTGGCGCATGGCCTCGGTATCGCCAGCCTCGGCGGCTATCGTCAACCATTTCTTGGCGTCGCCATGCCGACCGAGGCGTTGCGCAATCTCGGCGACAACGGTTGGATTCGCATTGGAATGGGGGGAAGCTTGTTCAAAGAAAGCCGGATCTTCAAACCTGTCGGCCAACTCTAGAAGTGCGTCTTGCTGCCCCAGTCGCGCAGCTTCGCGCAAATGGTGAGCATTCTTCTCCGATCGGGCGAGGTTCGTCACGTAGTCATCAGCCCACTCCTTTTCAACACCGGTCAGGAGCCGCCCCTGTTGAGCCTGGGAATGCCAGTAATCGCTTCCAACTTTCCGTTCCTCGCCTTCTTCCGGTGCGTGGATCAGTGCTAACGCATAGTGGGCAAGAGCATTCCCCTTACAGGCCGCATCTTCGAGCCCATCTAGCAGGATTGGTGACTCCAGCGCGACAGAATCTACCCACTGGTCATCAAGGGTGTCGTCCCTATCCTCCGGCTCTTCGTCGTCGTCCGAATAATCATCTTGGTGTCCTGCTTCATAGCGAAGATGCGCCACCAAATCAGCAATCCTGATGACACCGATCTGCCGCTCACTCAAATAGGCAGGGAGCGCGATGGAGACCGCATTTGCAACATCGGGCTGATACCCAATTTCGATGCAGCGATTACGAACGAGCGAACCATAGCTGGATGCCCTTCGGCTGGATAACGATTGTTCGGTGAAAACGGCGTCTGCGCCGAGTGCAGCGTAGGAGTTGAATCCAAACGAGGCTGCCAGCAACTCGTAGATGTGAGCTCGTTTGAATGAGCCACCCGTGCTGGCCTGAATGTGTTGCTGCGCGGAGTACGCGAGGGCTTTGATTGTCATGACAAACCTTTCCTGAATACCACGCCGATTTCGGGTCAGACGCACACGTTTAAGTCCCCGACGACGAGGCTCAAAGAGAGGTTTTCAACGACTATGGAATCAAAACGCCTGTTTTTACTCGTGTGCAAGTAAGGTGGGCACCTGCTGCCATTTTATCTTCGGCGCCCTGATTGGTACAGATTTCTATCCGATCCGGGCCCGCTGTTCCTCCCACAGCGCCGGCGGATCGACTGCCAGGTCGAATAGCGTCAAGTGGTTCGGCAGTGCATCGTCCAAAATGGCGGCCACGATGTCGGGCGCGAGCGTGGTCAGGTTGACCATCCGACTCACGTAGCTGTTGTCGATCCCCTCGCGCACGGCGATCTCTTTCAGGGTCTTCGCTTCACCCGACTCCAGCATGGCAAGCCAGCGGTGACCACGGGCCAGAGCCAACTGCAGTGGTGTGGCGGCAATATCCCAGGGCCGTGGCTTGGCGGTTTCGCCGTTCGGCAATGTGACCAGTTTGCGTCCACTGCGGCGTTTGATCTGAATGGGCACCGTCAGGGTCAACCTGCCATCGCTGGATGCGATGACATCGGGTGTTCCTGTTTTGTGGATAAGCGTCTCACTCATGCTGTTGCCTCCTCGTCCTGCGCGGCAGGCTCAGGACGCAGTTCCAGTACCAGACGTTCGATGCCGTTGGCGCGCAGACGCACTTCGAGGTCGTTGAGTGACACGATCACCTTCTCGACCATGAGTTTGACGATCCGGGTCTGCTCGGCTGGGAATAACTGGTCCCAAACCGCGTCGAGGCGCGTCATGGCTACGGTAATCTGGGCCTCATCGAGTGTCGGGTCGAGTTCGATTGCGTGCGGCAGCACGTCGCCAAGCAAATCAGGGGCACGCAAGATCGCGCGCAGTTGGTCGAGCACAGCCGATTCCAGTTCTGCGGCCGGCAGACGTGGCAGCCCAGATGCCCCGGCGTGCTCCTTGGCATCCCGTTGCGGTAGGTAATACCGATAACGGCGGCCATTCTTCTTGGTGGTATGCCACGGAGACAACGCACGTCCGTCGTGGCCGAACACGATGCCCTTGAGCAGGAATGGCACTGTCGCCCGGGTGGCGTTGCCTCGTACCCGGCCGTTGCTGGACAGGATCGCCTGGACGTTGTCCCAAAGATCGCGCTCGACGATGGATGTGTGCTCGGCCGGGTACCACAATTCCTTGTGGCGCAATTCACCGAGGTAGGTCCGGTTGTTGAGCAGTTTGTAGATCAGACTCTTGTCGATCAGCTTGCCTTCGCGAATCTTGCCATCTTGGGTGGTCCAGGATTTTGAAGTCACACCGTCCAGCTTCAGTTCCTTGACCAGTTTTGTGCTGGAACCGAGCTCGACGAAGCGCTGGAAGATGTGCCGGATGATCTTGGCCTCTCGCTCATTGAGCACCAGTCGTCGATTCTCAACGTCGTATCCAAGAGGTGGTATGCCACCCATCCACATACCCTTGCGCTTGCTGGCGGCAATTTTGTCGCGGATGCGTTCGCCGGTGACCTCCCGCTCGAACTGGGCGAAGGACAGCAGGATGTTGAGCATCAACCGCCCCATCGAGGTCGTGGTATTGAACTGCTGGGTCACCGAAACGAACGACACCCCGTAACGTTCAAACACCTCCACCATCTTGGAGAAGTCCGCCAGGCTCCGGGTCAGACGGTCGATCTTGTAGACCACCACGATGTCGACCTTGCCAGCTTCTATATCGACCATCAGGCGCCTGAGTGCCGGTCGCTCCATGTTGCCACCGGAGAACGCGGGGTCGTCGTAGTCATCCGCCACCGGAATCCAGCCTTCAGCACGCTGACTGGCGATGTAGGCATGGCCGGCGTCGCGCTGGGCATCGATGGAGTTGTATTCCTGGTCCAGCCCTTCCTCGCTGGACTTGCGGGTGTAGACGGCGCAGCGCATGCGTCGTTTCAGAACCTCACTCATCGCCGGCCTCCCTTCTTGACCGATGCTTTCGGTTTGGCAGGG
Source organism: Pseudomonadota bacterium (assembly GCA_030684775.1). GTDB lineage: Bacteria > Pseudomonadota > Gammaproteobacteria > Burkholderiales > Thiobacillaceae > PFJX01. The sequence continues at coordinate 15,616 of JAUXXW010000219.1, read as the reverse complement.
GCTTTGATTCCGAAGAATAGTGGCCCTGACCACCGGGTTCCGGTGATCTCACGCGCGATCATGGACAGGCTCGGATACATCCGGCCTTCGAATTCGTACTGGCCGTCGCTGGTGGCGACCACGCGATATGCAACACCTTGGTATTCACGGGTCAGCGCGGTACCTGCTGCGGGCCGGTAATCACGATCGCGCTTCTTGATCTTGCCGGTCTCCAGTAGAGATGCGATTCGGCGCTTGTTTCGATCCAGCAGATTGGCGTTCACCTTGCGGAACTCCACCTCCTGTAACCGGTAGGCAATGCGGCGCTCGAGGAATTGCCGATTGTGGTTCGGCGTATCGGCGCCGAACAGTTTCTGCCAAAGAGCCTGGATGTCGGCCATAGGGACGTCGGGCAATCTGGCGATCTGCGAAACGATTGAAGGAGGTGTCGCAGGAATTCTGGTGGGCGTGCTCATCTTGGCTCCGTTTTTCTCTTGTTGACGGGGTCTGAATGAACGCGCTGGTTACCAGTGAAGCCAAGGTCAAACTCGTTCTCCGCAGCCATGTTTGCGGACTGCCGAGGCTTCCCGCAGCGAAGGCGCACGAGTGCTCTGGCCAGCAACGAAGCGATCTCGTGCCGACGCTGCTGCGGGGTCATCCGCTCGGGGGGTAGATGGTTGATGTCATGCATCGGTATCGCTCCTGTTTGTCCAACTCGCTTGATGCGAAATTGTCCGGATGGGGAGCTACAGACGACATGAGGGAATTACTGGCGCATGAGTATGGCTGCGGGTTCTTGCAAACCCTGATGACGACTCAGGCCGACAGGTGATGTGCCAGGATCGAGTTCATGAATAGGTTTCCAGGGTGCGGGCCGGATGTCATCTCGCGGATCTGCGCCTTGATATGCAGAGCATCGACTCCGGCTCCGGAAGCTGCCTGCATCACGACGGTGTACGCATCGAGCACATCCGCGCCCGTAATGTCGAAGCCAGCACCTTGTGAAATCCAGCTCAAGGCAGCCAACCCGGAGGCAACGGCGAAATCTGGCCGCTCTGTAGCAAAATCCCTGGCGGCGCGGGTCAGCGTGCGGGGATCAGTCGGGCTATGCGTGATCAGCTCAATGGCTACATCAAACTGGCCGGCATCCTTGGCAGCGGCGAACCATTTGCCTTCGGCGCCGGGCGTGCTGGCGATCAAGTCGCGCAGGATTTCCTCCGGCGGTTTGTTCGGATACTTCTTGGTGATGGCGCGAAATGTAGCCAGGTTCGTCGTGCCTTGATTGGCTTCCAGTGCATATCGACGGTAGGCCTCGTCGAGCAGGCCGGACGACAGCAGGATCTCTTCACAGGCCTGCGCAATCTGCCAGGACGGATCGTTGCGTCCGCGCGATTCCTCCGCATAGCGGATGGCTTCGGCTTTCTTGCCCATGGCGGCCAACGCCTTCACCCCCCAACGCCGGTCATGCCACCACTTGAAGGGCGCTTTCTCTATCAGCGCCAGCAATTCATCGTGACGACCGGCGGCATACAGGGAGGCCAGACAGGCAGTCGTTCCCTTGAAGAAGCCATGCCCTGATGCTTGTGGGCTCCAGACATGCTTCACCAATGGCAAAAATTCATCGGCCCAGGCTGACGCCAGTTCTGTGGTCACGCACAGTTCGCCCCAGTAGTCGCCGAGAACCTCGATGTAGGGGATGGCATCTTCCTGAACGGCGTTCCACAGACGCTCCAGCCAGCGCTGCCGAACGCGCTGATCAACCTCAGCATTGGCGATGATCGACACCAGCGTATCTATGGCCCGGTTCACCGCCGAGCCCAAGGATCCAGACGAGCTATCGACCTGTTCCAAGGCCGGCGACAGCTTTTCCAGCAAGGTCACCGCACCCTCTGCGGCGGTGACAGGCTCTTTCCGGGCGATCTGCTTGATCTCCGTGAGAGCTTCCTTGATACGCTGGATGGGCGTATCTGAACGCCAGCCAAAGGCATGGCGGCGAAAGCGCGGTGCGAACTGCCACTTGTACTTGCTCATGCTCGACCTACCAGTCCTTATCGCACGGGTGGCTGGCCGTTGCGAACGAAATGATCGAAGGTGTTTTCCAGTTCTTCGTCATCGTCCCCATCGCGTTTGTCGCGCTCCCATGGCTTGACCTCCGGCGGCAGGACCAGCAGGGTCATGGTCTGCCGGTATTGATCCGAGACGATCTTCATCTCACGAAGGGACATGTCCTCGGGCTCGTCTGCGAACCAGATTCGTGCAGAGCCTTCCGTACCTTGCCGATCAACGTTGCTCGTTGTATTCAGCATGGTGGCGGCCTGCGCCGGCAATGACCTTCGCTGCCCGGTTGGTAGCCGCTTATTCATTGCAATAGCCAGCCATTTGCCCGATTCGCTGCCGCGCGCCCATTGCACGCGCCCATCGCGCGACATCACCAACAGGGCACGCAGTGGGGTGAATTCCAGCCATTTCAGCACGGTAGCGGTGAGCGATACGCCATATCGTTCAGCGCAAGCCCCCAGAATTTCGAGATCAACCGGGGCAGAATGGATTTGTGCTTCGAAGTCCGGGCGCGGCATCAACAGATAGGCAGCGAACTTGTTGGCCTGCACCTCCAGCTGGCGCTCTGGCGATTCCCAGTGCAGGGTATCGAATTCATTGCAATTGAAGCCCTCTTGCAGATGTCGATGGCAGAGGTAGTGCCCTAACTCGTGTGCCAGGGTGAAGCGGATACGACCAGGCGAAGGAAGTCCCTTGTTATAAATCAACGCCCAGGAGGGTGGTCCACCTGTCTCGTCGTCCAGCTTGAGCAGGCAGCCCTCGAAGTCCGGGCTGATTTCTTCACCCCGAACCAGAATCGGTTCACCCGTGTTGAACTGCTGTGGGATCTGCTGAGCAAGAAATTCGACGTCGACCGGATATCGCAGGCCGCCATGGATACCATGGTACTGATCCAGCAGACGATTAAGCCGATTTGCCCAAGGGATCGGGCCGAGATCAGCTGCCGTCATCCTTGCGTCTTCTTGAGAGTTTTGAGAATTTCTAGCAGTTGCTGCTTGGTTTCAGGCCTGAGGGATTTGTAGTTCCTGAAGAATGCCTTGTCGAACGCATCCTGGGGCGTATCGGCCTGCTTGTCATGAGCCAGGAACTCCGGTGTGACTTCAAGTACGGCAGCGATGCGTGACACTTTGTCCATGGTGGGGTTGGCGTCGTCGTTGTTCTCCAACTCCCACAAGTAACTCTTGCTCATTTCCGCTGCGGCCGCGAGGGCCTCCAGACTCAACTTCTTGTCGCGACGCAGCTTGCGGATTTTCTCGCCCAATGGGGTTGCCACAGGTTTCTCCTGATTTCCTCTATGTACCGGATTTGCAGTGGCTGCAAAGGTTTTTCACTGGTGGAAACATACATTATTCCGAACGAAATAGCACCGACTTGACAAGACAATCATCGGCTGTTAACTTGCCGTAAACACCCGATATAGCGAACGAATATATTTGTTTATATGCGCCACTAAAGGGTGCTTTGACGCAACCCGGCCTCACGCACACCGGACGAATGTCGGATGGACTGTGGCCTATCTCGAAAAGGAACACCAAGATGGCCGCCTTCAACTACCGCCGTTTGATCCATCAGGTGCCAGGCCGTTCCTGGCAGTACTACTTCCAGTCACGTGCGATCGCGCTTCCCCACGGTCATGACTGGGGCGTGCCAGCGGACAAACTGACAAAATCCCTGATCGCGATCACGGAATCACTCGACGCGAGTCTGACCAGAATGGTCCTTGGTGAGTTGCGACAGGTTCATGCCTTTGCCAACCGGCGCGGCATTGATGCCATTCGCAATGTCGCCAAGCCAGACGCGGCGTTGCACGACGATTTCACCAAGCTTTCCTGTGATGCCGAGCGTGCCTTGTGGACTATGGCCAACTGGCCTGAGTTGTTCAAAGCTGCTGCGGCCATCCTCGACGCCAACTTGCGCACCGGCATACGCGGGTGGAAACGATTCAAGTTCCCACCGTGCGATGTACTGTTTCGTAGTGCCGAGGACATTCGGGCACTTGAGCTGGCGGTAGGCGAGGCATTCACACCTCGAAAAGGCCGGCCCCGCGCCTGCGAGATCGAACCTGTCGACCGCCATCTCGACGGTGGCGTGCAGCTGGCACTGCTCATCGAGGACAACGTCCAGCGCCAGCTGGAATTCGGAGATGACGATCGCGCACGCTGGCGGGACATCAGGCCCCCCATGAAGATGGATGCCGTCATCTACCCGGCAACCGGTGTGATGGACATCCTGGCGTCTGGGGGTGAGAAAACCTTGAAAAAGTTATTGCCTCTCCTGGGTAAGCACATCTTCCAGAAACCTTTGCAGGTCGAAGACATCGACACACCGATGTTCTTTCTCAATCGCTTACGCGATGGCTTCGAGCTGTTCGATGACAGTCAGATCGACCTGGCTGCACATGGTGTCGAAAAAATCCGGCTCTCCCAAGCCAGGCTTCATGCCAACCTGCCACCACATTGTGACTACATCATCAAGCCGCCCGGCCAAAAGAACGCACCCGACGTCCTCGACTGCGTGAAGGCACAGCGGCTTGACCATGTCCTGATGAGTCAGGGTTTCAATATCCTGGAAGCGGTTGTCTCGTTGTATTTCCTGCCAAGGGATGGTGACAAATCAGGCCGAGTGCTGCATATCGAGATCAAGCAGGCAGGAATCAGCAATCTGCGCGACATGGACGAAGCAGATGCCCAGCTGGTCGAGGCACTGTTGCAGGCATGGGGGGTAATGCAGACCCCGGCAAGCAGCGCTGGCACGCCTGCCTCGACCGATCTGTCCTTGGAAATGCCTGCGTGAGAGATCAGGCATTCACTGAACTGTGCTGGCTGCTCGAACAGCCTGACCCTCGCCTGGAGCCGGATGCCATCTGGCGGGGTGACAGGATGGACGTGTACCGTCATCTACGCGAGGTGGGCGCATTGTCCCTGTCGAACGACCTGACCGCCGGCATCGTCTGTCCGGACTGCTGCGGCCCGGTCATCGAGCCCAACGCGAACACCGATGACGACAGGGGCGCCTTCCCGTACCGGGGCTATTGCCCGGATTGTGGCTGGATCCGCTTGCGGCCCGATCAGGCCCGTCTCTGGCTTGCCCATTCGGCCAAAATTGCCGGTTGGCTGGCAAGTGCATTGCACCTGACGTCACGTAGTCCACCCGATGCCGTCGTGCCGGATGTTCTCTGGCGTCTGGGCGAAGCCGAATACAGGCGCAGGCGGCTTACTCTGTTTTTTGGGCGGCACCTGGTGCCGTCGGCGGCGATAGTGCGCGATGAACTCGACAGACAGGTCGCGCCGGGCGCCGAGGTCATCATCACCTCCAGCGATCCTGTGGCCTTGACGAAAACGGTACTCGGAGACCGGTTGACCGTGCCCCTGCGCGCAGTGGCGCATCTCAGGAAGGCGGGGCTGGTCGTCGAGAACCTGGATGCCTACCTCACCGGGATGGTGCCGACTGTCAATACGAGGGAAACCTCGTTGCGCCTGCTGCACAGCAAACGGGTCGCGCTCATCGAGGGGCTAGAACACAAAGTTCCGCCGCAACTTCATGGACTTCTCACGGTGCTGGAAGAATTTGACGGCGATGAAGTACATAAACGCCATCTGGCCGAGCGGCTGGGTATCGAACCAGAGAAGTTCCGTCTTGCCGACATCATCAAACGTCACCGGCTGATCTTCGAGGCCTTCGCCGAGGCAGACCAGAAGGGCCACTACTGGCTGAAACCTGAATTCGCAACCCTAGAGAGGAGGTAAACGCACAGATAACGTCCCCAATCATTCCCTGATCTCAAACTCTATTTCCGAAAGGAACCGATATGGCAGGCAAGAACCAGCATGTAGTACCCCGTGAAGACGGATGGGCCGTTCGCGGCGAAGGCAACGAACGCGATACCTCGCATCACCGCACGCAGGCTGATGCCGAACGTGCGGCGCGTGACATCGCGATCAACCAGCAAAGCGAAGTGCTCATCCACGGTGAGAACGGACGCATCCGCGAACGCAACAGCTACGGCAACGATCCGTTCCCGCCCAAGGGCTGATAACGATCGATGCCCCAGAGCAGATTGCTCTCCTGCCCGGTTGATCGCCGGGCTTTTTTTCGTCTGCGATCCCTTGGCAGGAATCGATTACCTGATTTGCCCACGGGTTCCGTCCACCTTGCCCACCGGTTTGCCCACCCCCTGATTTCCACAATCCGCCTCACGTTTCCGCAACCACCGAAAGGAGCCAAACGTGAGCATCAAACATCTCAACCAACGCCAACTGGCCGACCGCTGGGGCATCAGCGAAGCCTCCCTGGAACGCTGGCGTTCCGAGGGCATCGGTCCCATCCATCTCAAGATCCATGGCCGAGTGTTGTATCGGCAGGAGGACATCGAGGCCTATGAGGTCCAGTGCCTCAAAACCAGCACCTCTAAGCGCGCCACGGTGGAGGAAATGGCATGAACACTTCCTCCCCCAATCTGAGCATGCCCATGGAAGCGGCGTTTGCCGCCAGCGACATCGATCTGCCGGTTCCTTACCTCAGCTTGTCGGCCCAGGCCATCCGTGACCTCCCGCTAGCTCGCGTGGCCGACCTACAGCGCTTCGAAGCGAATCTGAAATACGGGCTTGCCGCCCTCGCCACCATGATCCAGGGCGGCATGGATCTGCGTTTTGCCGACCAGGCCCGGGCGCAGTTGCAAGTCCTGGGCAAGGATACCGGCACCACGCACATCACCGAGGGCGAATACGACATCGCCATAGAGATCGGCAAGGACACGCAGTGGGATCAGCGGCAACTCCAGGCTATCTGGAGCCGAATCGCCGCCAGCGGTGAAGACCCTGCCCAATATATCGTCACGAAATATAGTGTCAGCGAGGCGAAGTTCAAATCCTGGCCGGACACCTTGCGCCAGCCCTTCGAGGCCGCGCGCACGATGAAGCCCAAGGCGCCGAAGTTCACCCTGCGTCGTGGCGGGGAGGACATGTGATGTCACTTCCCATCATCTCCGCCGAGCAGCGGCTGGCCGAGCGTCGCGGCGTCAAGGGCGTGCTCGTCGGCAAATCCGGCATCGGCAAGACCTCGCAGCTGTGGACGCTCAATCCCGTGGCTACCCTGTTTCTTGACCTCGAGGCGGGCGACCTGGCCGTAGAGGGAAATGCGAGCGACACCATCCGTCCCCGCACATGGCAGGAATGCCGTGACTTCGCGGTCTTCATCGGCGGTCCCAACCCAGCGCTGCGCGACGACCAGCCGTTCAGTTATGCCCATTTCGAAGCCGTCTGCCAGCGCTTCGGTGACCCCGCCGCGCTGGACAAATACGACACCGTCTTCGTCGACTCCATCACCGTGGCAGGGCGCTTCTGCCTGCAATGGTGCAAGGGGCAGCCGCAGGCCTATTCCGAGAAGACCGGCAAGCCGGACAGCCGGGGCGCCTATGGCCTGATGGGCCAGGAAATGATCGCCTGGCTCACCCATCTGCAGCACACCCGGCGCAAGAACGTCTGGTTCGTCGGCATCCTCGACGAACGGCTCGACGATTTCAATCGCCGGATTTTCCAACTGCAGATCGACGGCTCCAAGACCGGGCTCGAACTGCCGGGCATCGTCGACGAGGTGGTGACGCTGGCCGAACTCAAGGCTGACGACGGCACCGCGTATCGCGCTTTCGTCTGCCACACCCTCAACGAATGGGGCTATCCGGCTAAGGATCGTTCCGGGCGGCTCGATGCCATCGAGGAGCCGCACCTCGGTCGCCTCATGGACAAGATCGCCGGCCCCGCCCGGCCCGCCGCCCAGCGGCTCGACTTCACACGCCCGGCCCCCACCCCCGCATCCAGCACCGAATCCCTTTCTCAGGAGTCCTGACCATGAGTTTCTTCGATTACAACGACGCCGCAGAACAAACCTCCTTCGATCTGATCCCGAAAGGCACCCTGGCGCGCATCCGCACGGCCATCAAGCCGGGTGGCTACGATGATCCCGCGCAGGGCTGGACCGGCGGATGGGCCACCTACTCCCAGGACACGGGTTCCATCTATCTCGCCTTCGAGGGCGTGGTCATGGAAGGCCCCTATGCCCGGCGCAAGATCTGGTGGAACGTGGGGCTGCATTCTTCCAAGGGCCCCACCTGGCAGGCCATGGGCCGCACCTTCGTGCGTGCAGCCCTCAACAGCGCCCGCAACGTGCATCCGGGTGACAACAGCCCGCAAGCCGTGGCAGCCCGGCGCATCGGCGGCTTTGCCGAACTCGACGGCATGGAGTTTGCAGCCCGCATCGATATCGAAAAGGATGCCAAGGGCAACGACAAGAACACCATCAAGGCAGTGATCGAGCCGGATCACAAGGACTATGCGGCATTGATGGGAGTGGCCGCCAGGACGGGGCCGTCGAGTGGCGGCCAAGGTGGAGCCCCGGCGATGCCTTCCTATCCGCAGCCTGCCGCGCCCGCAGCCCGACCCTCGGGAATTCCCGGCGGCAAACCCGCCTGGGCGCAGTAAGGGAGGACGCCGACATGATGCTTCGTCCCCGACAAACCCTGCTGGTCGAGCGCACGCTCGATGCACTCGATCAGCATGGCAACACCTTGGCGGTGGCACCGACGGGCAGCGGCAAGACCATCATGTTGTCGGCGGTTGCCGGCAGCCTGTTGGCCGAACCGGACGCAAAGGTTTGCATCCTCGCCCACCGCACGGAACTCACCGGCCAGAACCGCGCCAAGTTCGCCCGCGTCAACCCGGGCCTCACGACCTCGGTGTTCGACGCGACCGAGAAATCGTGGGCGGGCCACGCCACCTTCGCCATGGTGCAGACCCTCTCGCGAGGACTTCATCTCGAGCAGATGCCCACGCTCGACCTGCTGGTGATCGACGAGGCCCACCACGCCGCATCACCCAGCTACCGCGCGGTCATCGACCGAGTGCTGGCCAGAAATCCGAAGGCCGGCATATGCGGCCTCACCGCCACCCCCAACCGGGGGGATGGCAAGGGGCTGCGCGAGGTGTTCGACAACGTCGCCGACCAGATCACCCTGGGCGAGATGATCGCCGCCGGCCACCTGGTGCCGCCGCGCACCTTCGTCATCGACGTCGGCGTCCAGGATGCTCTCTCCAATGTCCGCCGCACCGCCATCGACTTCGACATGGACGAGGTGGCGGCCATCCTGAACAAGCAGTTGATCACCGACGCGGTGATCGCCCGGTGGCGGGAAAAGGCCGGCGACCGTAAGACCATCGTGTTCTGCTCAACAGTGGCGCACGCCGACAGCGTCTGCCAGGCCTTCAACGCGGCGGGCATTCCCACCGTGCTGATCCATGGCGAGTTGGCCGATACCGAGCGCCGCGCACGTCTGGCCGACTACGAACGTGGCCAGGCCAGGGTTGTGGTCAACGTGGCCGTGCTCACGGAGGGCTACGATTACCCGCCGACCAGTTGTGTAGTGCTGCTGCGCCCCAGTTCCTACAAGTCCACCTTCATCCAGATGGTCGGTCGCGGACTGCGCACCATCGACCCTGAGGAATTCCCCGGCGTCATCAAGGCCGACTGCATCGTCCTGGACTTCGGCACGGCCAGCCTGATGCACGGCTCGCTGGAGCAGGAGGTTAACCTCGACGGCCACCTGACGGAGGGTGAGGCACCGACCAAGGACTGCCCGGACTGCGGGGCCATCGTCCCGCTCGCCGTCATGGAATGCCCATTGTGTGGTCATGTCTGGGAACGCGAAGTGCGTGCCGTGGAGGCACTGACCAACTTCGTAATGAGCGAGATCGACCTGCTCAAGCGCTCGAACTTCCGCTGGATTGATCTGTTCGGGAACGACGACACCATGATGGCCACCGGCTTCAGTGCCTGGGGCGGCGTCTATTTCCTTGCGGGTCGCTGGTATGCCGTGGGCGGGGCCAAGGAAAGCCGCCCCCACCTCTTGGCCATCGGGGAGCGCACGGTGTGCCTGGCCAAGGCCGACGACTGGCTCAACGACCACGAGTCGGAGAGCTCCGCGCATAAGACGCGCCGTTGGATCAACGAGCCGGCCACGGAGAAGCAACTCAACTATCTGCCCCCCGAAAAGCGAGCAGATTTCGGTCTAACCCGCTACCAGGCCTCGGTCTTGTTGACCTTCCAGTTCAACAAGCGTGCGATCCAGCAGTTGGTGCTGCGCGCCGGTGAGCAAGCCAGCCACTCTGCCAACGACGCGGTCCTGATGCAGGAGGTGGCGTGAAATGCCTCATCTGCACACGACAAACCTTCGGGTTCGGGCACATGGACACCCGTTACCGGCCCAGCGATCTCCGCTCCGTTCCGCGCAACTGGGTCTTCTGCTCGCGCCGGTGTCAGGCCGCCTTCCATGCCCTCTATGGATCCTGGAAAGACAAGGACCCCGAACTGGAGGAAGTGTTCATGATTGACCCGACCGAGATGGAACTTGCCGCCATGCGGGCCTGCCTGCGCCCATTCGGCGAGGCGGCCGCCGAGATCGGCTTTGACAAGCCCCTGGGCCACTACAGCGAGGCCGAGGCCCTGGCGGTGGTCAACGCCATCGTCACGGCCTGGACCGAGGCCATGGTCGCCACCCATGAGCAGGCGCTGTCCGCACCCGTTCGGCCTGTAGGGAGGACAGCCTGATGCTCGACTTCAATTCCACTTCCTCCATCTCCGGCCAGATCACCGCCTTCGTCGATGCCGGCATGCAGGCAAAGGCCCGGCAGCAGGAGCGCCGCGCCTACCTCGGGGCCTCGCGGCTCGGGGTGGCCTGCGAGCGCGCCCTGCAGTTCGAGTACGCCGCCGCGCCGGTGGATCCAGGCAAGGAATTCTCCGGGCGCATCCTGCGAATCTTCGAGCGTGGTCACGACAACGAAGCGCAGATGGTGAACTGGCTGCGTCTGGCTGGGTTCGACCTGCGCACCCATGGCCGGGATGGCCAGCAGTTCGGCTTCAGCCTGCTCGATGGCCGGCTGCAGGGGCATATCGATGGCGTGATCGTCGGCGGCCCGGAGGGCTTCGCCTACCCGGCGCTTTGGGAGTCAAAGTGCCTCGGTGGCAAATCCTGGCGTGACCTGGAGAAGCGGCACCTCGCTGTTTCCAAACCCGTGTACGCCGCCCAGGTTGCGATCTACCAGGCCTACCTCGACCTGTACGAGCACCCGGCGCTGTTCACGGCCATCAACGCCGACACCATGGAGATCTACGCCGAGTGCGTGCCCTTCGATGCTGCCCTGGCCCAGCGCATGTCGGACCGGGCGGTGAAGGTGATCACCGCCACCGAGGCAGGCGAACTGCTCCCCCGAATGACCACCGATCCGGCGCATGTCGAATGCCGCCAGTGCGCATGGCCGGACCGTTGCTGGAGAACCCAATGAAAGCGAAACCCAAGCTCCGCTTTACCGCTGAGGGGCACATGGAGGTCTGGTCCCCGGTGCGGCCCCACATCGGCATCCAGGCGGTTCAGCGAGTCCTGCTGCGCCATGTGGTCACGGTCTGCCCGGAAACGAAACTTTGGGTGGCGATGATCGCCCAGGCCATTGGCGATGCCATCGGCCGCGACGACAGCCAGCGCCACCGTGCACGACGCTTCCTGGTAAGCGGTTCGGGCCTCGCCTTCTGGTGCGACCTGATCGGCATCGATCTCGATTTCGTGCGGGAGGTGGCGGCCAAGGCCGGCTATCTGGTGAACGAGGATGCGCTCTGGAAGCCCATAAAGTCAGCCAAATCCAGTCGCAGCCAGCCTCGTGCCCAGGCTCTGCGGGAGGCTGCGTGTGCTTGATTTCAACGAGGTGCCGCCGATCACTGGCATCCGGGTCGACCTGACCGCACAACGCGAAATCCTGCGCGCCGAACTGCTCGCCCGGCTGCCTTCCGTGTTACATGCGCTGTTTCCAGCAGGAAAGATGCGCGGCCACAAATTCGTTGTGGGCAACCTCCACGGCGATCCGGGTGACAGCCTGGAGGTGGCGCTCGACGGCGACAAGGCGGGGCTGTGGCTCGACCACGCCACGGGTCAGGGCGGTGATGTGTTCGAGCTCATCGGACTCTGCCACGGACTGGACAGCCGGCGCGACTTCGGCGCGGTGATGGAGGCCGCTGCCCGGTTGGCAGGTCAGTCCCTGGCCCAGCCGACGCCTGCACGCACAGAGGCGCCCAGGGACGAACTCGGCCCCCATACCGCCAAGTGGGACTACCTGAGCCCCACCGGAGAACTGATCGCCTGCGTCTATCGCTACGATCCGGAACCGGGCCGCAAGGAGTTCCGCCCCTGGGACGTGCGCGCCCGGATGTGCCGCGCCCCCGACCCCCGACCACTCTACAACCTGCCAGACGTCGCCCAGGCCGAAACCGTCATCCTGGCAGAAGGCGAGAAGTGCGCAGATGCGCTGATCCGCCAGGGCATCACTGCGACCACGGCGATGAACGGCGCGCGGGCGCCCATCGACAAGACCGACTGGTCACCCTTGTCCGGCAAGGACGTGGTGATCTGGCCGGATCGTGATCCTCCGGGCTGGGATTACGCCGAAGCCGCCGCACGGGCAAGCGTGGCGGCGGGCGCAGCCTCGGTCGCCATCCTGGTGCCGCCGGCCGATCAGCCCATCGGCTGGGATGCGGCCGATGCCTTCGAGCAGGGGTTCGACGTCGCGGGCTTCCTGCGCGAAGGCGAGCGGCGGGTGATCAAGGCGGCCCCGGTTCTGCTGCCCACCTTCAGCCTAGGGGCGATGCTTGACGACGATTCGCCGATGCCCTTGGACCTCATTGCGCCTCGTGTGCTGCCTCCGGCCAGCCTGCTGGTGTTCGGCGGCGCGCCCAAGGTCGGCAAGAGCGATTTCCTGCTCGCCTGGCTGACCCACATGGCAGCGGGAGCAGATTTCCTCGGCATGCATCCAGCGCGCCCCCTGCGTGTCTTCTATCTGCAGGCCGAGGTGCAGTACTACTACCTGCGCGAGCGGGTAAAAGGCATCCGGCTGCCCTCGCATCGGGTACTGGATGCACGGGTGAATTTCGTCGCCACACCGCAGCTGCGCTTGATCCTCGACGACGCAGGCCTGGCGCAGGTGATCCCCGCTATCCAGCGTGCCTTCGGCGGCGAGCCGCCCGACATCATCGCCATCGATCCCATACGCAACGTGTTCGACGGCGGCGACGCCGGTGGCGAGAACGACAACGGTGCCATGCTGTACTTCCTGTCGCAGCGGGTGGAACGACTACGCCAGGCGGTGAACCCGGATGCCGGCGTGATCCTGGTCCACCACACCCGGAAGCTCGCCAAGAAGCAGTTCGAGGAAGATCCGTTCCAGGCGCTTGCGGGCGCAGGCAGCCTGCGCGGCTATTACAGCAGCGGGATGATCCTGTACCGCCCCGATGAGTCCCGGACGACTCGGCAACTCATCTTCGAGCTGCGCAACGGGGCGGGCATCCCACTCAAGCACGTCGACAAGATCCAGGGCGTCTGGCGCGAGGTCGACGACAGTGACCGCCTGGTGATGAAGGACTACGGTGAGCGCCTGGATGCGGAGCGGCGGCGCAAGCATGACGTGATCCTTCAGATCCTGTTCGATGAGGCAGGCCAGGGCCGCTGCTACACGGCCAACCAGTTCGCCGAGACCTTCGAGAGCCAGGCAGGGCTGGGCGCTTCCCGCACCATCAACGAGCGCTTGGCCGTGCTGGCGAGCAAGGGCTACATCAAATACTTCCGCGACCACCAGCCCTATGGCCTGCCCTCGGTCGGTCGCAGCAGGAACGGCTATCTTTGCGTCGAGGGCATGGTGTTCAACCGCGCCATCGGCCCGCCGGATGAGGCCACGGGCGAAATGTTAACCGAGTCGATCCGGGTCTTGCCCACCCACTACAAGTGCCCCCAGACCGGGGCGCCACTCCCTGTCGAAAACCCCGAAATCTGGATCTACCAGGAGGAGGAAAACACATGCGTTGCCTGATGAAATCCCTGCTCAGGATGATTGCGGAAAGTCCCGCAAACTTCCGCAAACTGCAAACTGACTGCAAACAAATGTCATTGATTTACAAGGATTTTCCGTGTTCTGGAAGTTTGCATGCGGATGTTTGCGGCGAGCTTCCGCAATCTTCTGTATTTACCGATGAATCAACGATTTACCTTGTTCCATATGTTTGCATGCGGACCCCCTCCTACTACGTAGGAGAGGGAGTACAGACTCCCTCTCTCCTACGTGGAGGGCGGTCTGGTCTGGGTGGCCAGATGGAGGTTGGACAATGAACACCGCCATCCTTGCCCTGGATCTGGGCACCCACACCGGCTGGGCCATCCGCCTCAAGGACGGCCAGATCATCAGCGACACCGAGGACTTCAAGCCGCAGCGCTTCGAAGGCGGCGGCATGCGCTATCTGCGCTTCCGTAAGTGGCTCACCGAGATCAAGCACAGCGGCGACGGCATCGACGCCGTCTACTTCGAGGAGGTGCGTCGGCACGCGGGCGTCGATGCCGCCCACGCCTACGGCGGCTTTATGGCCACGCTCACCACTTGGTGCGAGCACCACGACATCCCCTACCAAGGCGTGCCGGTGGGCACGATCAAGAAGCACGCCACGGGCAAGGGCAACGCCGGCAAGGCCGACATGATCGCGGCAGCCACGGCGCGTGGTCATACCCCGGTTGACGACAACGAGGCGGATGCCCTGGCGCTACTCCATTTCGCCATCGAGACCCAGGAGGTGGGCGCATGAAGATCCCGGAACCACGCTACCGCAGCCCCCTGGCCCGGCACCTGCCCGAGTCCACTGACCTGGAAGCCGTGAAGCGGGACGGCTGGCGCGGCCAGCACATCCTGGTGGTGGCCGAGACCGATGATCGCCTGGACTTCGTCGAACGCGAGTTCATCCGGCGCATCGGCGAACGTCTTTACGGCGATTCGAGGAAGGGAGGCCGCCATGGCTGAGTGGACCATCGAGGACGTGGCAGCCCGCTTCCAAGAGGCGGTGCACACCAGCCGGCGACTGCCTCGCGTGCGGGTGCAGGGCTACTTCACCGTCTGGCCGCTGTTCGCCCGCCAGGAGTGGGAGGCCATGTCCGGCGAGGACATCGAACTGCGGCCCATGCCGCCCAGCCCCGAGGCCATCGAGCGGATGCTGGAGGCCATGCGCTGGGTGCAGTGGCTGGAAGAGGAGCAGCGCCACCTTATCTGGATGCGAGCCAAGGAGTACGAGTGGAAGGATGTCTGCCGGCGCTTCGGCTGCGATCGCACCACAGCGTGGCGGCGCTGGCAGCGGGCATTGCGGGTCGTCGCCGACAACCTGAATCAACACATCCCACTTCGAGCTGGACGTTTCGCGAGTGCACCGACTCTATGAGGGGAGTTGCGGCAATTTGCCGGGAATCGCAGGTCAATAGGAGATTCCGAGGATGGATGCGGGTCGAAGCGGCTTTCGCCAGCTGCAACATTTCGGGCGGTTTTCCCGTAGGATTTCGCTATCGTCGACCAGACGCACAAGCTCCCTGACCTTCCGCAATGGAAGGTTTTTCTGACCACCTTCGGGTGGTCATTTTTTGAGTGTCAGATGGTCGGCAGGTATTCGACGGGTCCTTCCTGGCGACCTTCCCATGCGGGAGGCGAGAGCGCGGCCTTTCGATAGTGTCCGACTGCAA
>JAUXXW010000215.1 GCA_030684775.1 Pseudomonadota bacterium | reverse complement strand
GTAGGTTGGGCAAAGCGAAGCGTGCCCAACGAACCGCCGCGATGTTGGGCACGCTTCGCTTTGCCCAACCTACGGCGCTACGCTTGCCGTTTTTCGGATGATTCGCACCGCCTTGCTATAAAGAGAAACACTTGGCGGCCTGTCGGCCATTTCCTGTCCGATAGGCATGTGACGTTTACGGCAGCATTCAGGAGGCGACATGACCAATTTCCAGGCACTTCTCGGCAGCGAGGCGGACACCCTTCTCAACCATACCTGCAACACTTTCCCGAAGTCGGCCCTGCATCTGCCAGGGCCGGATTTCATCGACCGGGTGGTGGCGGGGAGCGACCGCACGCCGGGCACGCTGCGCAATTTCCAGCAGATATTCAACACCGGGCGACTGGCGGGGACGGGGTATCTCTCCATCCTGCCGGTGGATCAGGGGGTGGAGCATTCGGGCGGCGCTTCCTTCGCGCCCAATCCGGCTTATTTCGATCCCGAGAACATCGTCAAGCTGGCCATCGCGGGCGGCTGCAACGCGGTGGCGTCCACCCTGGGTGTGCTGGGCTCGGTTTCGCGCAAGTACGCCCACAAGATCCCCTTCCTGGTGAAACTGAACCACAACGAGATACTGACTTACCCGACGCCGCATGATCAGACCCTGTTCACCGGCGTGCGGAAGGCGTTCGACCTGGGCGCGGTGGCGGTGGGGGCGACGGTGTATTACGGTTCGCCGGAATCGCGGCGCCAGATTATCGAGGTCTCCGAGGCCTTCGCGGAGGCGCATCGCCTGGGTATGGTCACCTTCCTGTGGGCTTATCTGCGCAATGCCGGCTTCAAGAAGGATGGCGTCGATTATCACGCGTCCGCCGATCTCACCGGCCAGGCCAACCACCTGGCGGCCACCATCGAGGCGGACATCGTCAAACAGAAGCAGGCCACCAACAACGGCGGCTATACCGCCATCAACTTCGGCAAGACCCACCCCAAGGTCTATTCCGAGCTGACTTCGGACCACCCCATCGATCTGGTGCGTTACCAGGTGGCCAACTGCTTCATGGGCCGTGCCGGCATGATCAATTCCGGCGGCGCCTCGGGCGAGAATGATCTGGCGCAGGCGGTGCGCACGGCGGTGATCAACAAGCGGGCGGGCGGCATGGGCATGATCTCCGGGCGCAAGGCCTTCCAGCGGCCGATGGCGGAAGGCGTGGAATTGCTCAATGCCATTCAGGATGTTTACCTGTCCAGTGAAGTCACGCTGGCTTGATGCCGGCCGATCAGCGGCCACGGACTCGCCGACAGCCACGACGGGTAGTGGTTCGGGCGGCTACATGGGCGCGGCTGCGCTCTGCTCAAGCAGTTTCTCGAACTCCGCCAACGGCACCGGCCGGCTGAAGACGTAGCCCTGGAAAGTGGCGCAGCGATACTGATCGAGGCATTCGAGCTGCGCCTCCGTCTCGACGCCTTCCGCGATCACTTTCAGGCCCAGCGTCTCTCCCATCGCGATGATGGTCTGGACGATGGCGGCGTCGTTGCCGCCACTTATCAGATCGTTGACGAAGGAGCGGTCGATTTTCAGTTGCTCCAGAGGCAGGCGCTTGAGGTTGGACAAGGAGGAATAACCCGCGCCGAAGTCGTCCATCGAGAAGCCGATGCCCATCTCTTTGAATGCCTCCATCTTGGCGATGGTATCGGCCACGTTGCCGAAGACCAGACGTTCGGTCAGTTCGAACTTCAGGCGACTCGGGTCCGCGCCGGTTTCGGCCAGCACTTGCCGTACTTCGTCGACAAACCCAGGCTGGCGGAATTGCCGCGCGCTGATGTTGATCGCCAGACGCAGGTCGCGGGTGCCGGCGTGCCCGGACCAGGCCTTGATCTGGGCGCAGGCGGTGTTCAGCACCCAGTGGCCGATAGGCAGAATCAGGCCGGTATCCTCGGCCAGGGGAATGAACACATCCGGCGCAACCAGTCCACGTTGCGGGTGCCGCCAACGCAGCAAGGCCTCGACGCCGATGACGCGGCGCGCGCGGTCGATCTGTGCCTGGTAATACAGTTGCAACTGCCCGTGACTCACGGCCTGGCGTAGATCGGCCTCCAGCGCGCCACGCTCGTTCAGTGCGGATTGCATGGCCGGGTCGAAGAAGCGCACACAGTTGCGTCCGGTGCCCTTGGCCTGGTACAGGGCGATGTCGGCCTGCTTGAGCAGCGTCTCGACCGACTCGTCATGGCCGTGGAACAAGGCGATGCCGAGGCTGCTCGTGCCGTGAAACTCGTGGCCATCGAGGTCGTAGGGCAGGGCCAGGGCCGCGCGCACTTTCTCGCCCACCAATTCGGCCTGAATGGCCGCCTCATCGTCCTCCGCGCCCAGGTTCTCCAGCATCACCACGAACTCGTCGCCGCCCTGCCGCGAGATCGTATCGCCCTCGCGGACAGCCTCGTGCAGGCGCCGCGTCACCTCGACCAGCAGCAGGTCGCCGACATCGTGGCCATGGGTGTCGTTGAGCTTCTTGAAATCGTCCAGGTCGAGATACAGCAGCGCGCCACGGCGCCCGCTGCGGCGGCCGGCGGCCAGCGCCTGCCGGAGCCGGTCAAGCAACAGACGGCGGTTGGGCAGTCGGGTGAGCGGGTCGTAATAGGCCAGGCGGTGAATCTCGGCCTCCGCCTCGACATTCTGGGTGATGTCGGAAATGGTGCCGACGTAATGCGTGGCCATCCCCTCGGGCGAGGCAACCGCGGAGAGGGTCATCCACTCGGCGTAGATCTTGCCGTTCTTGCGGCGATTCCATATCTCACCCTGCCAGTGTTTTTCCCTTTTCAGGGTGGCCAGGAGATTTTGATAGAACGATTCATCGTGGTGCTCGGATTTGAGCAGCGCCAGCGGTTTGCCCACCGCTTCCTCCGCGCCGTAGCCGGTCATCCGGGTAAAAGCCAGGTTGACCCGCAGAACGGTGCCTTCGGCATCGGTCACCAGCATGCCCGCCGGAGATTCGAAGGCGACCGCGGCGATGCGCTGCTCTTCCTCGGCATGCTTGCGCTCGCTGATGTCGGTCAGCGCGATGCGGATGATGGGCAACTTGCCGCCGGTCGTCCGGAGCAGGCAGTCGATGCCGGCGTGGAAGCGGGAACCGTCCACGCGCTGGAGCGCCAGCTCAAAATGCCGCTCCCCGCCTTGCATCAGGACAAGGAGGGTTTTTCGCTGCCAGACGTCCCTGTCTTCCTGCGTGACGAAGCGCGCGAAACGGCGATGCAGCAGCCGTTTGCGTTCTTCCCCCAGCAACGCGGCGCCGGTGAGGTTCGCCTCGGTGATCAGGCCCGTGTCGCTGAGGGTGAAATGGCCCACCGGGGAGAATTCATACAGATCCACATAGCGATCACGGGACTCCTCAAGCGTGGACTGGGCGCGGCGCAACTCCTCGTTCTGCATCTCCAGTTCGATCTGGTTTACCTGGATTTCATGCAGCAATTCCTCGGCGGGGCGCATGGGTGTGGCCGTCGGCGTGCCGCCCACCCGTGCCTCGGCGTGGGAACGAAGCGAGTCCTGCCTGTTTGGGGGCTTGTTCATCTGGCTCCTCCTGTTGCTTGTTGTATTCGGCCGGTACGGGTAGCACCGTCGGGCGTCTCCGCCCAAGGAACCGCCGCGATGTTGGGCACGCGCAGCTTTGCCCAACCTACGTCACTGCGCCACTTGTCCATCGGACTCCCGTTGGTTGTTGTATTCGGTCGGGCTGGGTAGCGCCGTTGGGCGTCGCTGCCCAAGGAGCCGCCGAGATGTTGGGCACACTTCGCTTTGCCCAACCTACGTCACTGATGTCGAAGCCGCGGATGCACAGCGGCGGGTAGCACGGGTTTCCGGCTCGCTCAGGCGGCTTCTCAATTCGGCCCGATAGGTCTGCTTGATGAGTTCCAGCGAGAGCTCACGCGCCTGCGCCAGGGTGAGTTTGTGGACGTCGCACTTCGACGCGCTGCTCACCACCATCATCAGTTGCTCGTCGTTGTCGGCCTGGGCAATGCCGACCTCGATTTCCGACTCCGAATTCGTGTGGGTCATGCCGGAGGCTCCAGGTTCGGTTTGTCGCAATCGGCCGCTTTCCTGTTGTGGAGGAACTCGCGCGCCAGCTCCCCCTTGTCGGAATAGGCAGGCATGTACCAGTCGTACTGCGGCTTGAATGCCTGACACAGCCGCAACTCCTTGGTTTGCTCAAGCCAGGCCAGAAACGCCAGCATCGTTCGTGTCATTTCCTCCCGCCCGATGGTGGCTGCTGTGGTTGTCGGTTCCCGCGATGTCGTTCCGGGTGGGTCGTTCGCCATGCCGGTCTCCTTTTTCTGTGAGGTATTCCCTTCGGGGAATCCATTTTGTTGCGAATCAGGCTTTTTGAGGATATGCAAAATGTGCGGGTAACGGCAGTCGCGGTAACTTGATTCTTGGGTAGTGCTTTCACTACAAGGGAGCCACGCTTTTCCGGCTTGTTCTGGCGGGCGAACTCCTACTGGATGATCTGGTGCGTGAGCGCGTAGCGCACCAGGCTGGCGCTGTTCTCCGTGCCGAGTTTGTTCATGAGGCGGTGTTTGTGGGTGCTGATCGTGTTGGCGCTGAGGGAAAGTTCTTGTGCGATTTCGTTGATGGATTGCCCGGATACCAGCATGCGAAATACCTGGAATTCCCGGTTGGACAGGCGTTCGTGGGGAGCGCCCACGCGGGAAGGAAGGATGGCATTGGCCAGGGCGTCCGCCACTTCCGATGAGATGTATTTGCCACCCGCCGCAACCCTGCGGATCGCCTGCTCCAATTCTTCCGGGGCGCAGTCCTTGGTGAGATAGCCCGCCGCGCCGACCTTGAATGCGCGTACCGCGAATTGCTCCTCCTTGTGCATGGAAAGCACCAATACGGGCAGCCAGGGACGTTCGGCGTGGACCCGGCCGATCAGGTCAACGCCGCTCATGCCGGGCATGGAGATGTCCATGAGCACGACATCCGGATCGAGGGACGCGATCTTCAGCAATGCCTCGGCGCCATCCGCCGCTTCGCCGGCCACTTCGATATTCGCCATGGCGCCGAGAATCCTGCTCAACCCCTCTCGCACGATGGCATGGTCGTCGGTAATCAGGATGCGTATCGACATCTTCATTCCCCTGGTAGCGGGATGGAGACTTTCAGCTTAGTCCCGCGCCCGGGCCGACTGCTTATTTCCAGGGTTCCATCCAGCGGCAGCAGGCGTTCCCGCATGCCGGCGATTCCGAAGGAACGTGGTTTATTCAGGGCGGCGGCGGATAGCCCGATGCCATCGTCGGCGATCTCGATCAGCAGTCGACCGCCGCTCCTGGCCATTTTCAGCGTGGCTTTGCCGGCGTCGGCGTGGCGGGCGATATTCGTCAGCGACTCCTGGACGATGCGGAAAATCGCGGTGGCGCGCTCATCGTCCAACGCGATCTCCTCCTCGCTCATCTTCAGCGTGCATGCGATCCCCGTGCGACGACGGAAATCCTGTACTTGCCACTCGATGGCCGCCGCCAGGCCAAGATCGAGCACCGCCGGCCGCAGATCCGAGGCGATGGCGCGCACCGCCTCGATCGTGTCGTCGATCTGCCGCAGCAGCGAAGCCTTGATTTGCGGCAGCCCCTGGACGGGTGTATCCGGCCCCGTGCCCAACATGGCGACCGCGAAACGCAGTGTCATGAGCTTTTGTCCCAGTTCGTCGTGGATTTCACGCGCGATATGCCGGCGCTCACCTTCTCTGACCAGATCAAGGTGCGCGGACAATTCGCGCAGTTGTTGGCGTGAATGGGTCAGTTCCAGTTCCTTTTTCTTGAGGCGGGTGATGTCCACCAGCGCCGTGCGGCAGGCATGCCCCTCCTCCCGGCCCTCTCCGATGGCGGCGCTGACCATGCTGATATGGCGCGGCGTGTCGCCACCGCGCAGTGCCACCTCGTCCACCACACGATCCTCGCCGGCGCGGACACGGCGCAGGTGCAGGTAGAACACATCGTGGCTTTCTTCCCGCAACCAGAGAATCAGCGGCTTGCCGATGACCTCCTCGCGCTCTCGCCCCAACATGGCCGCGCCGGTGAGATTGATTTCCCGCATACATCCCTGTCCGTCCAGGGTCACATAGCCCACCGGGGCGAAGTCGTAGAGGTCGGAATAGCGGTCGCGCGCCTCCTCGATGCGCTGTTGCGATTCGCGCAACTCCTGGTTCTGGGTTTCCAGTTCGACATGCTGGGTGCGCAATTCCAGGAGCAGGCTCTGCGCCGGGCAGGTTTCCAGAGTGTGCCTCGGCGCGCAGGGCAGCGCCTCAAGCCGGGCGACCAGTTCAGCCTTGGTGAGCGAGGAGAGCTCGATGCCGGGCTCGGATGAGGGGGGATTGGGTTTTTTCATGGCGGGGGGCGAGCGATCCACGAGCGGGATCCATGCTTGTTGTGTAGCTCCATGTCACACCTTAAGCAATACGCCGGATTTCGCCAAAATCCATTCCAGGTCGCCGCGACGGGGCGGCCGTTCGCTTCAGAGCGGCACCCTACGTCTGTTTGAACGGGTTGCCGCTTCAGCGGCAGCGGCTACGCTCGGGGCCAAGTCGTTCCTGGGGCGGCCCGGCGAACGACTGGATGGTCAAAGCCCGCGCCGCCAGATCAGCGTGCGGTTGTTGCTGGGCATGGCCACATCCTGGAGCAGGCTCAGGCCATGGGTCTGGGCGAGGCGGTCGATGGCCTCGAAATCACGCACACCGCTGTTCGGGTCGCGCGACTTCAGCCAGACATCGAAACGCGCGTTGCTCTCGGAAGTGAACTGGCCACCGTAATTGAACGGCCCATAAATACAGACGATGCCGCCCGCTTCCAGCACCCGCCCGATGCCGGCAAACAGCCGCTCCACCGCCGGCCAGGCGACGATGTGCACGGTGTTGGCGTTGAAAATGGCATCGACCGATTCGACCGGCCATTGCGCCGCGTTCACGTCGATGGGCAGCGGCGCCAGGACGTTGGCCAGTCGCGCTTCATCCAGCCAGGCCTGGATGCCGGCATGGTTCTCCGGCAACTCGCTGGTCTGCCAGGTCAGATGCGGCAGCGCCTGGCCGAAATACACCGCGTGCTGGCCGGTGCCGCTGGCGATTTCCAATACCCGCCGCCGTTCGGCGAAGGCCTCCCGCAGGACGGCCAGAATCGGGTCGCGATTCTGTTCGCAGGATTCCGCGTAAGGCTTCATGGGCCGTGAGCTAAACCGAGGTTCAATCCGTGCATATCGGGTTGTCACACACACCCACTAGATGTAGCAATTCGCAATTTCACGGCATGGCACCGTAGGTTGGGAAAAGCGCAGCGTGCCCAACGAACCGTCGTGGTGTTGGGCACGCTTCGCTTTGCCCAACCTACGCCACTACCGCCAGCCACGCCCTACAGACTTCCCAGCCAGAGCAGCCCCACGACCGCCAGCCAGAGCAT
>JAUXXW010000206.1 GCA_030684775.1 Pseudomonadota bacterium | reverse complement strand
CGACGAAGATCACTCGTAGCCATGTAGCGCGGTAGGTCGGAAAAGCCGGCGTTATGTCCCGGGCGCCGATAGCGACCGGGACGGTATCCCTTGCGGACTTCTTGCCGGCGCCTTCCGACAAATCCTGGCGGAAGGCGCGATGAAGCCGCTTTTCCGCCCTACTTGCTGGAACCGGCGTGTGAGCAGCTCGAAGGGAACGTCTGTGCCAGTGAAGCTGTCGTTGGCTTCGAGCAACTCCGGGATGAGCACTTCCAGCTTGGCGATCAGTGCCTCCACCGTTTCCGATTCGGTGGCGAGACCGGGTACATCGTCGCTGGTTGCGACCCAGACAAGGGCTTCGTCATCCCATTCGGCATGGATAAACAGGGCTTTGTTCATAGAGGTGTCTCCTTGGTTCGGTTAACCGAGAGAATACAGCCGGGTTTCGTATCCCGCGCGGTATCGGTAGGCAGCGTCGCATGATGGGTTTTGCTATCGCTCAACCCATCGTACCGGGCTTTTTCAAGCGTCCGGGCGGGGCTCCCCGTTTTTAGGGGCTCCCGCCTTTGACGCTAGCGTGGTAGGTCGGAAAAGCCGGCGTTATGTCCCGGGCGCCGATAGCGACCGGGACGGTATCCCTTGCGGACTTCTTGCCGGCGCCTTCCGACAAATCCTGGCGGAAGGCGCGATGAAGCCGCTTTTCCGCCCTACAGCGCGAGGTACTCGTAGAGGTCGTCCAGACAGAGGGAAATCGGGTGGCCGGCGCAGTCGAGGTTGAGCATGTCGTTTTCCCCCGGCGTGCCCGAGCGCCATGTCCCATCGTCGCCGCGCAGGAAGTATTCGACGTGGCGGCGGTCGGATTCCACCAGAAGGTAGGCGGTGAGGCTGGGAAGTTTGCGGTAGGCCATCAGCTTCTCGCGGCGGTCGATGACGGCGGTGCTGGGGGAGAGAACTTCGACCACGACGCAGGGGGCGGTCTTGTAGTGGGGGTGCTCGTCATCGTTCTCGCATACCAGCATGACATCGGGGTAGTAAAAACTGTTCTGCGGGCCGATTTTCAATTTCATGTCCGAGACGTAGACACCACAAGAACTACCCCGTGTCGCGGCTCGTAGCTGGAATGCGGCATTGAGCGCGATTTTGATATGACGATCACTGGCGCCGGACATGGCGTAGATCTCGCCATCCACATATTCATGTTTGAGTTCGCCGGTTTATTCCAGGTGGAGGTAATCCTCGGGGGAGCAGAGCGGTTTTGCGGCGGCAAGGCTCATGACGATTTCCAGATAAATGGTGGCGAGGCGATGTTAGCGTGAAACAAGCGCCATGCCGTGGGAGCGGCTTTAGCCGCGATGCGCCGGTAGGCGCAAAGGGCTGGCGCTCGCCAAGACCACACGTCTCGCCTTTGCGCCTACCGGCGCATCGCGGACACGGTCCGCTCCTACGGCGGGTTTTTTTGGGGGGTGGACATCCGAGCATGGCCGTTAGCCAGCGCGGTAGGTCGGCGCCTTCCGACAAATCCTGGCGGAAGGCGCGATGAAGCCGCTTTTCCGCCCTACTTGCTGATTCAGCCGGCGAACAGCCGTGCCAGTTCCGCGCCGGGGTCGGGCGCTTTCATGAAGGCTTCGCCGACCAGGAAGGTGTTGACTTCGTGTGCGCGCATCAGGGCCACCCCGGCGGGGGTGAGGATGCCGCTTTCGGTGATGACGATGCGGTCGGCGGGGATGTGTTCCATCAGGTCGATGGTGGTTTCCAGGCGGGTTTCAAAGGTACGCAGATTGCGGTTGTTGATGCCGATCAGCGGGGTCTTCAGTTCCAGCGCGGCTTCCAGTTCCTCGCCGTCGTGGCTTTCAACCAGTACGGCCATGCCGAGGCCGTGGGCGAGGGATTCCAGTTCCTGCATTTGAGAAATCCCCCCCCGCCCCCCTTTGGGAAAGGGGGGGGTAAAAGCCCCAACGATCAGCAGGATGCAGTCGGCACTCATGGCGCGGGCCTCGTAGACCTGGTAGGGGTCAATCATGAAGTCTTTGCGCAGTACTGGCAGGGCGCAGGCGTCGCGCGCGGCTTTCAGATAGTCCGGGGCGCCCTGGAAATATTGCCGGTCGGTGAGCACGGACAGGCAGGCGGCGCCGCCCTTTTCATAGCTGGCGGCGATTTCGGCGGGGTGGAAGTCGGCGCGAATCACCCCTTTGCTTGGGCTGGCTTTCTTGATTTCGGCGATGACGGCGGGGTGGCCGGCGGCGATCTTCGCGCGCAGGGCAGCGGTGAAATTGCGCGCGGGCGGCGCCCATTCGGCGGCTTCGCGCACCACTTCGAGCGGTTCGCTTTGTTTGGCTGCGGCAATTTCTTCGCGCTTGGTGGCGAGGATTTTTTCCAGGATGTCGGACATGGCGGGTTTCCAGTAGGTCACTTACGACTTCAATCGTTACACAGTCGTCATGTTGGGCACGCTGCGCTTTGCCCAACCTACGAGCTACGCGGGCGGTATTCGTCAAGTTTCTTCCACCCGCACGCGCGGGGCGAGGGCGGTGAGCAGTTCGTAGGCGATGGTGCCGGCGCTCGCGGCGACATGCTCCGCCGGCAGGTTGGCGCCCCAGAGGGTGACCGGGCTGCCGACATGGGCGTTGGGCACGGGGCCGAGATCCACGCTCAGCATGTCCATCGAGACCCGGCCCAGGGTGCGGGTGAGCTGGCCTTCGACCAGGATCGGCGTGCCGGTGCCGGCATGGCGCGGGTAGCCGTCGGCATAGCCGCAGGCGACGGTGCCGATGCTCATGTCACGTTCGGCGACGAAGGTGGCGCCGTAGCCGACCGCTTCGCCTTTGCGAATGCGTTGCACGGCGATGAGGCGGGATTCCAGGGTCATCACCGGCAGCAAGCCGAGATCGGCGCCGGTCTGGTTGGCGAAGGGTGATACGCCGTAAAGCATGATGCCGGGCCGCACCCAGTCGCCGTGGGTTTCCGGGTAGCGCAGGAGGGCGGCGGAGTTGGCGAGGGTGATGGGCAGTTTGCCGTCACCGGCGGCTTCGCGAAACACCGCCAACTGCGCCGCCACGCCGATAGCCGGATCATCGGCGCAGGCGAAGTGGGTCATCAGGGTGATGCCACCGACTTGCGGCGTGGCGCGCAGGGTGGCGAGCACTTCCGCGACGCGGGCGGGGCGCAGGCCGAGGCGGTGCATGCCGGTGTCGATCTTGAGCAGGACGTCGATGCGATGTTCGAGATGCGTGCGCGCCAGGGTCGCCACCTGATCCTCGCGGTGGATCACCGGGCGCAGGCGCAGGTGGGCGATTTCGGGCAATTCATCGGGATGGAAGAAGCCTTCCAGCAGGACGATGGGGTGGGTGTAGCCCTCGCCGCGCAGTTGCGCGGCTTCCTCCACGGAAAGCACGGCGAAGCCATCCGCCGCGCGCAAGGCCCGAGCCACTCGGGTGAGGCCGTGGCCGTAGCCGTTGGCCTTGATCGCCGCGAGCACCCTGGAATGTGGCGCGGCGGCCTTCGCAACACCCAGGTTGTGGGCGAGGGCGGCGAGGTCGATGCGGGCGATGAGCGGGCGGGACATGTTCTTAATGTAGCGCCGGCATCCCTGCCGGCAGCCGGCTGGAAGCCGGCGCTACATGCCCCCCGCGAAGTTCTCGAATCTCGTGTATTCGCCCAGGAAGGTCAATCGCACCATGCCGATGGGGCCGTTACGTTGCTTGCCGATGATGATTTCCGCCGAGCCCTTGTCCGGGGTGTCCGGGTTGTAGACCTCGTCGCGGTAGATGAACAGGATCACGTCGGCGTCCTGTTCGATGGCGCCGGATTCGCGCAGGTCCGACATCACCGGGCGTTTGTTGGGGCGCTGTTCCAGGGAGCGGTTGAGCTGCGACAGGGCGATCACCGGCACATGCAGTTCCTTGGCCAGGCTCTTCAGCGAACGCGAAATCTCGGAGATTTCCGTGGCGCGGTTTTCACCCTGGCCGTTGCCGGACATCAGTTGCAGGTAGTCGAGCACGATCAGCCCGAGTTGCCCCCCCTCGCACTGCCGCGCCAGACGGCGGGCGCGAGCGCGCACTTCCATCGCGGTGAGGCCGGGCGATTCGTCGATGAATATCTTGGCTTCGTTGAGGCTACCCAGGGCGTGGGTCAGGCGCGGCCAGTCGTCGTCGGTGATGCGGCCGGTGCGCAGCTTGTGCTGATCGAGGCGGCCGACCGAACCGAGCATCCGCATCACCAGTTGCGCCGCGCCCATTTCCATACTGAACACGGCCACCGGCAGGTTGGAGTCCAGCGCCACGTTTTCCGCGATGTTCAGGCTGAACGCCGTTTTTCCCATACTCGGGCGGCCGGCGACGATGATCAGGTCGCCTGGTTGCAGGCCGGAAGTCTTGGTGTCGAGATCGCTGTAGCCGGTGGCGACACCGGTGACTTCGCTGGGGTTGTCGCGGTTGTACAGTTCGTCGATGCGGGTGACGACTTCCTTCAGCAAGGGTTGCAGCGCCAGGAAGCCCTGGGTGGATTTGGCGCCGGCTTCCTTGATGTCGAAGACCTTCTTCTCCGCCTCGTCGAGGATTTCGGTGGCGGAACGGCCGTTCGGATTGAACGCGGAGGTGGCGATCTCGCCGCCCACTTCCACCAGTTTTCGCAACACCGAGCGTTCCCGCACGATCTCGGCATAGCGGCGGATGTTGGCGGCGGACGGGGTGTTCTGCGCCAGCGCGGCCAGGTAGGCGAGGCCACCGACCTCGTCCAGTTTGTTGTGCGATTCCAGCGACTCGGCCACAGTCACCACGTCGGCCGGTTTGTTGTCGTCGATCAGGCGGACGATCTGTTTCCAGATGTGGCGATGGTCGGCGCGGTAGAAATCCTGCTCGTTGACCAGATCCGCCACCCGTTCCCAGGCCTGGTTCTCCAGCAACAGCCCGCCCAGCACGGACTGCTCCGCCTCGACCGAATGCGGCGGCAGTTTCAGGGCGGTGAGTTCGGGGTCGAAGTCGGACATGGATGCGTTTCTCAAAAGAGGCGGCATTGTAATTGCGCGGGGCGATTCAGCCTATTTGAGCTGTGGTGGAACAAGTGCGTAGGTTGGGCAAAGCGAAGCGTGCCCCCGCAAGGGGGACGCCGGATTCGTAAGCGCTGAAGCGCCAACGACTCCGCTGCCCAACATCGCGGCGGTTCGTTGGGCACGCTTCGCTTTGCCCAACCTACGGGGGCTACGGGGGCCTCTCCAGGCCATGCCATAATCTGACGACCGTTTCCCGGAGGCAGACACCATGCAACCCGCTTTCATCGAGTATTACAGCGAAACCGACTACCTGGCCGCCGAACGCGCGGCGCCGGTCAGGCACGAATATGTCGCCGGCGAAGTGTTCGCCATGGCCGGCGCGTCGAAGGTGCACGGCACCCTGGCGGGCAATGCCTTCATCGCCTTACGCCAGCACTTGCGCGGCGCACCCTGCCGGGCATGGATAGCGGACATGAAAGTGAGGGTGAAAGCGGATTCCGCCTATTACTACCCCGATGTGGTGGTCACCTGCGATACCGCCGATCTCGGCCCGGAGGCGGCGAAAGATTACGTCGAGGCGCCGAAGCTGGTGCTGGAAGTGTTGTCGGATTCCACCGAGCCGGTGGATCGGCGCGAGAAACTACTGTCCTACCGCCGCCTGGAAAGCCTGGAGGAATATGTGTTGATCGACCAGAACAAGGCCTGGGTGGAGGTCTACCGGCGCACCCCGGCCGGCTGGGTGCAGGAGGTTTATGAGGCGGGAGAATCCGTCCAATTTGCTTCTGTCGATCTAACCGTGGCGTTGGCCGATCTCTACGCGGATAGCGGGATCGAGATGGTCGCGGTCTGCCCGTCGTAGGCGGGCCGATTCACCCGCCACTCCGGGAAATAAAAGGTTCTTCTCGCGAATGCTGATGACGCCGACATGCGAGATTCCCCCCCTTTCCCAAAGGGGGGCTAGGGGGGATTTGCCGACGCCCGCACATGCGCCACCCTTGGAGAAATCCCCCTCGGTCCCCCTTTGGGAAAGGGGGAAGGCACTTGCTCAGGCGTTTCCATTCTCATCCTCAGAATTCGCGAACAGAGCCAATAAAAAAGGCCGCTCACGCGGCCTTTTTTATTTCAGCTTGATGCTTACTGCGCGCCCAGCACCGCGACGGTGATTTCCACCGAGACATCGGTGTGCAACGCCAAGGAGATGGGGTAGTCACCCACCGTCTTGAACGGGCCATCCGGCAGACGCACTTCGCCGCGCGCAACGGGGAAACCCTGTGCGGTCAGCGCATCGGCGATGTCGCTGTTGGTCACAGAGCCGAACAGGCGGCCGTCGATGCCGGCCTTCTGGCTGATCTGCACGGTGTAGCCGGCCAGTGTTTCGGCACGAGCCTGGGCGGCGACCAGCTTTTCAGCGGACAGCTTTTCCAGTTCGGCCTTGCGCTCGGCAAAGGCGGCGACGTTGATCTTGTTGGCGCGCTTGGCCATGCCCTGAGGAATCAGGTAGTTACGCGCATAACCGTTTTTGACGCTGACCACATCACCCAGGTTGCCCAGGTTGGTCACTTTGTCCATCAGGATGATTTCCATGTCTTTGTCTCCTGGGCTCAGTCGTTGTGTTGATCGGTGTACGGCATCAGCGCCAGGAAGCGTGAACGCTTGATGGCGGTGGAAAGCTGACGCTGAAACTTGGCTTTGGTGCCGGTGATGCGCGCCGGGATGATCTTGCCGTTCTCATTGATGAAATCCTTGAGCACGTCGATATCCTTGTAGTCCACCTCTTTCACGCCTTCGGCGGTGAAACGGCAGAATTTACGGCGGCGGAACAGGGCCGCGCCATTCGGGTTCTTGGGACGGGGTTTGCGCTTGATGAACGCCATTTTCAACTCCTCAATCTGGCCCGCTCTGCGGGCTGAACAATTCAAATTCGGTGATGTGCACAAATTCGGTCACATGCAATTCGAGCGTCGGGTACTTCACACCCTTGCGGTCGAGAAAGCCGAAGAGTCTGATCTGTTCGCCTATCGGCAATCGGGCCAGGCTCTGCGCCGTGTCGCCGAACGCGACGACCTCGGTTTCTATCTCTACTGCTCGGCACCGTCCGCCTTCCTGTTGCTGCGAGCCGTGGGCTGCGCGCAAGCGGAGGGTGGGCAAGCCGGATGGGGTGTAGCGCAGGCCGTCACTAGCGGCCAGGCGCACCGTCAACTCGAATCGGTTGCTGTCTTCTGTGCTCAGTTGCGTGCTCAGGCTGCGGCCTCAGTAGCCGGGGCCGGGGCCGGGGCCGGGTTGTCCAACTGCGGCTGAGCGGACTGAGGGGCCAGCAGGTTGCGGGCCTTCTCTTCCTTCATCATCGGCGAAGCAGCGGTCACGGCGTCATCGCGCACGATGGTCAGGTGGCGCAGGATGGCGTCGTTGAAGCGGAAGCCGTGCTCCAGCTCGTCCAGGGTTTCCTGGTCGATCTCGATGTTCATGAGCAGGTAATGGGCCTTGTGCATCTTCTGGATGGTGTAGGCCAGTTGGCGGCGACCCCAGTCTTCCATGCGGTGAATCTGGCCGCCCTTGGAGGCGATGAGGGTCTTGTATCGCTCGACCATGGCGGGCACTTGCTCGCTCTGGTCGGGATGGACGATGAATACGATTTCGTAGTGGCGCATTGAAACTCCTTTTGGTCTTCGGCCCTCCTCGTGCGTCCGAGGTAGGGCAAGGCGGGTGGATGAAAACGACAGAGCCCGCGAGAGATTTCAAGCGGGCTCGGAAGGGGCGGCATTCTATTTACAAATCAGGGAGATAGCAAGCCGTTGGATAACGGCTCAGTAACTCACGATAGCGCTGACGCAAACCTGTAGGTTGGGCAAAGCGAAGCGTGCCCAACAACCTGTCGCCATGTTGGGCACGATTCGCTTTGCCCAACCTACGCTTC
>JAUXXW010000187.1 GCA_030684775.1 Pseudomonadota bacterium | reverse complement strand
AGGCAGTCCGCGTGGGATCCCGTATTCCTTGCTGGTGATGCGCCCGATCGTCCAGCCCATCCACTCTTGCGTGGCGGCGGCGATGGCCGCATCCAGATTCGCGCCGTGGTGCATCTGGTCGAGGACGCTGTCCGCGAAATGGCGTCCGTACCGGCTGTCCATAAAGATTCGGACCGTTTCCAGCGACTGTCCGGTGGCCTCGGCAACCGCGCGCATCGCGATCGGCCAGGCGGCGTCGGCGTGTTCGTTCATGGTGCCAAAAAAGCCCCAGGCGTCGTTCTGGGTGGCGGGGGTGGTGTTGGTGGTGGTCATCGTTTTCTCCTGCGGGGTGTTGGTTGCGACACCCGTATGAACGCGCTGTGCGATTGAGAAGCCAAGCAATTCTGGCTTCATTTTCAATCTTTCTCGATCAACCAAGGCGTGCCACGTAGCGGGCGTAATCGCTGCCCTCGGGGTTGACGTAAAGGTAGGGGCGGCCCGGTGCGGTGACCTCCACGCAGAGGGAGCCGTCGCCAATGCCACCGCCTTTGCCGCGCAGCCAATCGCGCGAGACCAGCAGACTGCGGGCAAACTCATCGAACTCGGCCGGGGTCAATTCCTTGGTCTCGGTGATGTAAACCTTGGTCTGCCCGTTGCCGCCCACCTCGCTGAGGTCGACCGGTTTGCGGGCAAAGGGCAGTCGGACGCCCAACTCCTCGACCTCGATGGCGGTGCCGCCGAAGTTCAGGGTGCGAGGGGTGCGTTCGATGGTGATGGTCATGGTGCTCATGGCTGTTCTCCGGTTGTGTTTGGGATGTCAATCGACATCCGGATGAACGCGCTGTGTGCCAGGAAAGCCAAGCTTCATTTGATTGAAATTCAGTACCAGGAAATATCGGATTGCATCTCGCTCGCACGGGCCAGCAAGGTGGCCACCTCGCGCAGGCGTCGCTCAACGCCTTCCTGGTCGATGCCGGGGTCGAGGTAACGCAGTGACCGGTGGATGGTCGGCATGCCGCCCTGATTGACCACGCTGGTTGCAAATTCCACTTCCTGGTCGACGCTAGGCAATGGGGTCGCGCCATTGAGTGCCACGAGGATGGCGCGGCGGGCATTGGGAATTTCCGCCAGTGCGATGCGACCATAGCCGGCTTCGACATCGATGTTCAACAGACCCAGGACGAGGGCGGCGTTGCGGTTGTTGTAGTTGAGGTTCATATCTTGCTGGCGGTCGATCTGCAGGGTGATGCTCATGGGGTGCTCCTGTTGTGGGGCCGGGTGATGTCGGGATGAACGCGCTACGCGATTGAGAAGCCAAGCGCATTCACCCGCTTTCTCGTGTTTCGAATCAGCCGCCCCGCAGCACTCTGACCCCTTCGTTGGCGAGGGTCAGTGCCGCGCAGGCAAAGGCGGCGTGCGTGACTCCGGGCGCGTTTTCCGCGTCTGCCAGGAGTTGGTCGACGGCTTCCTTGGCCTTGGCGCGCATCGCGGCACACGCGGCCTCCTGTTGCGCCGGGCTGGCGGTCTCGATCTCCGGGCACAGGCGCACCAGGGTGGTCAGGGCGGCGGTGCCGAGTTTCTGCCCCAGGAGGTCGATGCTATTCATTGCGCATCCTCCGGGCTGTGGCAATCGATGACATTGACCGCATCGCTGGCGAAGGCCTTGGCCTCCTCCATGCTGCGGTGGTGGAAGAAGTAGACCGTGCCGTCGGCGCGCGTGGCTTTGTAAAGGTGGAAGTCCATCTGGTGGCTCCTGGGTGCGTTGATGACGCCCCCATGAACGCGCTGTCCGATTGAGAAGCCAAGCTATTCAGTTCATCGCCGCCCGACGCACTTCGGTCAGTTTGGCGATGACGTCCTCGCTGAAATCGAAGCCTTCAAGACGGCACAATCCTTCGCGCTCGAGGATGCGCCAGCGGGCGGCGTCACTTCCCGCCCGGCGCACCTCGTCGCCGAGTTGGTCGAGGTAAAGGTTTTCCTCGTCATTGAGCAGGCGCGGTTGCGCCTTGAGGCTTTCCAGAATGCTGATGAGCTTGAGCATGGCGATGTCCAGGTTCAAACGCGGGCGTAGCCCATGCGACTGCCCCGCGCCTCCACCGGCGGCCGGTGTTCGTAGTCGTCAGCGCGATTGTTGTAATCGCAGACCAGCGCTTTGAGCACGGCGCGAAGATACCGTTCGGGCTTGACGTACATCTTGAGCGATTCAAGCTCTCCGGCGGTGTCGCGCACATTGAACCACTTGCCGACCGGCACCGAGTCGCACAGGTCTATCCAAACTTCGTTGCCGTGCTGCTCAACAAATGATTTAGCACCCGAAAACTGGGTGGGCGTGTTGTCTGGGTAGGGAAAATTTTTCATGGGCAATTCCTATTGATTAGGGATGGATTGACCTGCGGTTGCTTGTGCCATCAGGCGACGTGGTAAACCCGCTCGCCGCCCTGGACCTTCTCGGAAATCAGGTTCATGCCCAGCTTCTTCTTGAAGGCTCCGGCAAAGGTGCCGCGCACGGTGTGCGCCTGCCACCCGGTGGCGGCCATGATCTGGGGAATCGTTGCCCCCTCGGGGCGTTGAAGCATCTGGATCACGGTGGCCTGCTTGCTGTTGTCGCGTGTGCGGGGTGGCTTCGCTTCGGCGTGCGCCTTGGCTTCGATGGCGGCCACAGCCGCTTCGATCTCGGGATCGACCTCGTGGCTGGCTTCGATTTCAGCGTCGGTCGGGTCTTCACCACCGATCTCGTCCAGTAAAACCTGGCTGGCGCCGTATTGCGCTGCCTCGGCGTTGTTGGCGTCGGCATCGCCCGCTTCCGGCGTGATGGGCGCTGGGCGCGTGCAGCCCAGGGCGGCGTAGCCCTCTGCGGCGACGAACCAGTCCGTGCCGTTGGGGGTGATCAGTGCGCGGTTGAACAACCCGGCGATGACTTTCTTGCGCACGCCGCCGTTGATGTTCTCCGGAAACCAATCGATCTTGCCATCAGTGTGGTGGATGGCGTGGGCCAGGACGGCGTGCTGGGTGGCGGTGAGTTGGAGGGTGGTCATTTGCTGCTCCTTCGGGGTGGTTGATGGTGAGTTCATGAACGCGCTGTTCCGAGGTGAAGCCAAGCGTTTCGCTTGGACTTCGATCTGTATTCAGTCGGCGCTGGCAATTTCCTGCTCGGAGGGGCGAGACACGTTCATGCCGAATTCCGCCCCCGCTTTGAACGCGGCTTCCAGTGCGTCGCGGACACTCCAGACCGCCACGTCGTGGAAATCGAGGCGATCCGAATGGCAGGTTTCCAGGGTGTCGATGTGCAGGTGCTTTTGGGCGATCAGGGCGTAAATGGTGTCGATCTGGGTCATGGTCGTGTCCTTGTGACGTCGTTGATGGTGATGGGATGAACGCGCTGTTCAAGCGGGAAGCCAAGCATTTCGCCGGGCTTCCTCTTCTCAATCAGTCCTCGCCGTCCTCCTCCTTCGTGGCGGCTTCTATTTCCGCGATGGTGTCTTCCATCGAGCACATCGAGCCACCCAGGTAAGCGTGGTCGTTGGTCAGGGCGATCCGGGCGTGGGCGAGCCAGTAGGACTCGGCCCGCTGCAGGGTCATCTCCTGACCGCTTTGCTTGATCAGGGCCTTGGCTTGATCGAGGGACTCGAGCATCTGCACCTGGATCTCGCGTAGTTCGTCGACGAGTTCCTGAAGTTTTTCGGGGGTTTGCGTGGTCATGTTCGTCTCCGTGGACGTGGTTGATGGTGTAGTCATGAACGCGCTGTGCCAGAGACAAGCCAAGCTTTATCTCGAACAAAACCATCAATTTTTTGCTGGATTCCATGGGTCTCTCGATTCGCGCTTACGCCCGCCATCGGGGGGTGTCCGACACCGCCGT
>JAUXXW010000171.1 GCA_030684775.1 Pseudomonadota bacterium | reverse complement strand
GCGATAGCGCATCCACCATCACCGCTGCCATTGGTGGATGCGCTATCGCTTATCCACCCTACGAAATCAACAGGTTGCGTGGAGTTTCTTAAGAGCAGTCTGTTGTGGCTTCTCGCCGGCTTCGTTCGTCTAATTAGAGGTACGAAGCCGGCGAGGCGTCGGCGCTACAGTTGTGCCAACGCTTCGTTCCAGGCTTGCCGGTCACGGTGGAAGCCCTGGATCGCGGCGATCTGCCGGTCGCGCCAGCTTTCCCAGTTGCCGGGTGCGTCGATGCGGGCGTAACAGGGCGAGGTTGTGCCGAAGTTGTGTGCGATGTTGCGGATGAAGGCGCGGAAGTTGGCCAGGGCGGCGGTCAGGTCTTCCGCCCGATTCCACCAGTTGGCCGGTGCTTCGAGCAGCGAGGTCAGCAGACCCAGCCGTTCCAGAATGGTCTGCTGCTTCACCCGGTATTTCTCGCGCATTTCGCCGCGCACGCTTTCCAGGGTTTCCGCGACCACGCTTGTCGGCAGTGGCCGCGCCGGGTAGCCCAGATCAGTCAAACGCTGCATGGAAAACAGCATGACGTCGCCGTGGAACTGCCGCTCGAATTCGCCGCAGAGGTCGACCCGCGTCTGTTCGGAGACGATGCCGGGACGGAATTCGGAGGAGCCGGTCGCTTCCACCGTGCGCTTGTGCAGCATCGGCAGGTTGGCGGAGACGAAACGCTCGCCCATCTCGGCCTTGAGCAGGCGGCCCATGGTGGGGCCGGACATGCGCAGGCGCAGCGGCGCGTAGGGGATGAACCAGCCCAGCGCCTCGGGCCGGAACACGTAGTTGCCGGTGTAGATGGTGCGCGCCGGCTGCACGCTGGCCAGCGCGTCCTGGTATTGAAACCAGGTGATGCGGGTGGGGTGTTCACCGTGGAAGAAGCTGTTCAGGCGCTGCGAGAACGCCGAGAAGCAGGCCGCGTTGTCGGGTGCGTCTGGCAGGGACTGCGGAGTCGTTGGCGCTTTAGCGCTTACGAATCCGGCGTCCCCCTTGCGGGGACAGCGATAGCGATAGGCGTCGCCGGCTTGCTGGAAGCCGAACAGGTCGGCCATGTCGTGATAGGCGGCGTCGCCCCCGCCGGTGGCACCGGGTTGCCGGTAGGCCTGGCCGGGTTCTCCGGCGGCCATTTCGCGCAGGAAGCCGATCACGTCTTCCATGAAATTGCCGGCCATCACCGCTGGCGAGACGGGCGGGTCGCCGACCACTTTTCCGGTCAGGATTTGCGCGTCGGTCTGGCTGAAGATTTCATCGAGACGATGAAGAAAGTTGACCGCGCAGACCTCCTTGCCACCCTCCGCCGTGGCGACTTTCACCTTGAATTCCTGGTCGGCGTCGATGGTGTAGAACAGCACGGCTTCGTCACCCGCGAACATCTCGGCCAGCTTCAGGTAGGCGATGTTGCGCATCATCGCCTGGCCCTTGTGGCCGTAAGCCTCGCGGCGGTGGACGCCGACGATGGTGGTGAGCGCGGGCGGGTCTTGCTCCCCCCTTTCCCAAAGGGGGGTTGGGGGGGATTTCTCCGAGGGTTGCACTAGCGCGGACGTCAAAAAATCCCCCCTGCCCCCCTTTGAAAAAGGGGGGTTCTCCAGCCTATCCATCAGCGCGAGCTGTTCTTCCAGGCCGAAATAGTGGGTGGTGAGGCCAGCCTGGTCGAATTCACGGGCGATTTCCCGGTGTTGCGCTATGCACGCGGCATCACTGGAATCGTCGGCCAGCAGCACGGCAACCTTGCGCCAGCGGCCATTGACCTGGCCACCGTAGCCGTAGGCGCGGCAGAGTTCCAGCAGGCTGTCGAGGCAATCCTTCAGGTGCAGCGGGCTATCCGCCACCGGGATGGCGATGACGAAGTGGTGGCGAGGGTCTTCGCCTTGGGCGGCGATGAGTTGTTCCAGCTCGCGGAATGCGGCCTGATAGGGCTTCAGCAGCGCTTCATTCAGTCCGCCGTCCCAGAGCGCGCTTTCCAGTTCGGCGATGGCGCCGCGTTGATCCGCTATCCAGGCTTCGAGGTCAGCGGGCGGACAGGTAGGTTGGGAAGGCATTCTTGTCCAGCATGATTTCGATGAGGTTGATCGAATCCTCCAGGTCCGCGTGGGCGAACAGGTCGTCGAGGTCGGCCTCACATTCGATCTTGCGGTGCTTGATGCCGAAGGACTGGGCCAGTAACTGGAAATCCGGATTGACGAAGTCGCAGTCGATGTAACGCTCGCCATACAACTGAAACTGGTTCTTGCGGATCAGGCCCATGCTGGCGTTGTTGATGACCACCACATTGAGCGGAATCTTGTAGTTCACCGCCGTCATGAGTTCCATGCAGCACATCTGGAAGCCGCCATCACCGAGGATGGCGAAGGTCGGGCCGTTCCTGGCGAAAAATTGGGCGCCGATGGCCGCCGGAATCGCGTGGCCCAGCGAGGAAATGCCGGAATTCGGAAAATAGTGGTTGGCGTGGGAAACGTCGAAATAGCTCTGCGCGAACACGATGTTGTCGTCGAAGATCATCGCGTCCTCGGGAAAGCGCGCGGCCAGCCCGGCAAAGAACGCCTCCATGAGGCGGAATTGCGCGCGTCGGCGGGTTTCTTCATCGCTCGGCGGTGAGGCGGCGTCCTGGCGATGCGCGGCCAGTTTCTCCAAGCGCGAATTTGCCAACACACGGGCAAGCCCATGGCTGGCCGCGTCCGACTCCAGCAGCGCCAGCAGTTCCGTCAGCACCTCGCGGATGTCGCCGTGGATCGCCACATCCGCCTTGAATACCTTGTTCAATTGCGCGGCATCGCGGTCCACCTGCGCCACTTTCTTGCCGGCCAGCAATTTGCTGTCCCACAGGTAGCTGGTGCGCTCGTTGAAGCCGGCCCCGAGAAAGATCACCAGGTCGGCATGTTCGACGATGTAGCGGTAGGCGTCGCCATTCGAGGTGACGCCCAGACAACCGAGCGAGAGCCGCGAGCCTTCGCTCACCACGCCCTTGGCCTTGAGGCTGGAGGCCACCGGAATGCCCAGCGCCTTGCTCAGGCGCGCCACGTCGCCGCGCGCGCCGGCCTTGATGGCGCCATAGCCGGCGACGATGACCGGATCGCTGGCCGCTTCGATCAACTGCGCCAGTTCCGCCACCGGCCCGGACTGGGCTGGAACCGGTTCAACATGACGCGGAATATGGATGTGGTCGAGCACGCTCGCATCGACCAGCTCCTTCTGCACGTTGTAGGGAATGGACAGCAGCACCGGGCCGGGATCGCGCGAGAACAAGGCGCGAGTGGCCTGATTGAGCACCTGGCCGAGGTAATCGGTGCGTTCGATGAGCTTGTGATAACGGGTAATGCTGCGGAACAGGCTGCCCTGGTCGATCGCCCCGCCTTCGCCGGAACTCTCCTGCAGGCCGCCCTTGCCGAAAATGTAAGTGGAGGTTTCGCCGGTAATCACCAGCACCGGCAGGCGTTCGGCGTAGGCGTTGGCGATGCCGGTCACCAGGTTGGTGGCGCCGGGGCCGGCTGTGGCGATGCACGCCGCAATCTTGTGGGAAACCCTGGCATAGCCGCCGGCCATGAAGGCCGCGCCCTGTTCGTGCTTGACCAGCACACTGTGAACCCGCGAGCCATGCAGATGATCGTAGATCGGCAGGACATGGGCGCCCGGCATGCCGAAGATATGTTCGACGCCAAGACGCTCCAGATACCTGACGATCAATTCACTGACGGAAATTTTCATGTCGTTTGGCTTGCCGCGGGGGCCGAAAGCTCGCCTCGGTCGCCGCGCGCCATACTGGTGCGGGGAAAGGGGCGGATTTGAGCACAAGACGCCCCCTGCGGGAACCGTGGGAATGCGTCCACCTCCGGTATCTCGCCCATTCCAGGCTCACAACGAAGGGGCCAGGCCGGAAAATATCTCCGGCCGCGCGAACGCGGCAAAATGACGGCCCGCCAGAAACCAGGAAACCCCGGATGAAAATTTTGATTGTCGAAGACGAGCCCAAGACCGGCGACTATCTCCGGCAAGGCCTCAGCGAGGCCGGGCTGAATACCGATCTGGCGCGCGACGGGAATGACGGCCTGCATCTGGCGCTCGCCGGCGACTACGACCTGATCATCCTCGACGTGATGTTGCCGGGGCTGAACGGCTGGCAGGTGCTGGAAGCCTTGCGCCGCGCGGGCCACGGCATGCCGGTGCTGTTCCTCACCGCGCGCGATCAGGTGGACGACCGGGTCAAGGGGCTGGAACTGGGCGCCGACGACTATCTGGTGAAACCCTTCGCTTTCGCGGAACTGCTGGCGCGAGTGCGCACCCTGCTGCGTCGTGGCCGCGCCGCGCCGGAAGCCACGTCGCTGCAACTCGCCGATCTGGAGATCGATTTTCTGCGCCGCCGCGTCAGCCGCGCCGGCCAGCGCATCGACCTCACCGCCAAGGAATTCGCCTTGCTCGAACTGTTCGCCCGGCGCCCGGGCGAAGTGCTGCCGCGCACCCTGATCGCCGCCCAGGTGTGGGACATGAATTTCGACAGCGACACCAACGTCGTCGAAGTCGCCGTGCGCCGCCTGCGCGCCAAGGTGGACGACAGCTTCGAGCCCAAACTGATCCGCACCGTGCGCGGCATGGGTTACGTGCTGGAAGTGCCGTAGGAGCGGACCGCGTCCGCGAAAGCTCGAAAGTCTAGTCTTGCCGGGTCCGGGGTTTTTCCCCATCCTGCCGCACCTTTTCTTGCCGTCTTGGAACCTCATGCTGCCGTCCATCGAAATCCGCATCGCCCAGGAACTCAACGTCCATGCCAACCAGGTTGCCGCCGCCGTGGCGCTGCTCGACGAGGGCGCCACGGTGCCCTTCGTCGCGCGCTACCGCAAGGAAGTGACCGGCGGCCTCGACGATACCCATCTGCGCCATCTGGAAGAGCGGTTGGGCTATCTGCGCGAACTGGAAGAACGCCGCGCGGCGGTGATCGCCAGCATCCAGGAACAGGGCAAGCTGACCCCGGAATTGCAGGCCGACATCGCCAGCGCCGAAACCAAGCAGCGCCTGGAAGACCTTTATCTGCCCTACAAGCAGAAGCGCCGCACCAAGGCGCAGATCGCCCGCGAAGCCGGACTCGGGCCGTTGGCGGAAAAGCTGCTGGGCGACCCGATGTTGTTACCGGAAGCCGAGGCCGCCGCTTTCGTCGACCCCGAGAAAGGCGTGGCCGACGTGAAAGCGGCGCTGGACGGTACCCGCCAGATCCTCATGGAACAGTTCGCCGAAGATGCCGCCCTGATCGAGAAACTGCGCGCCCATTTGCGGGATAACGGCCGCGTGGTCTCGCGCCTGATCGCCGGCAAGGAAGCCGAAGGCCAGAAATTCCGCGACTGGTTCGAGTTCGATGAACCCTGGAAAGCGATGCCCTCACACCGCGCGCTGGCGATGTTCCGCGGGCGCAATGAAGGGGTGTTGGGGCTGGCAATCAAGTTGCCTGAGGAAATCGAGACCATCCCCCCCTTTTCCAAAGGGGGGTCAGGGGGGATTTCTACAACGCCCGCACAAAGCGCAAATCCCCTGATGAAGCCCCTACCCTTCGGTACCCAGCCCCCCTTTGCAAAAGGGGGGAGTGATGGCAAAAGCCCGTGCGAAGGCCACATCGCCACCCACTTCCGCCTGTCTGACAAAGGCCGTCCTGGCGACAAGTGGATGATGGATACCGTGCGCTGGGCCTGGAAAGTGAAGCTGTCCCTGCATCTGGAACTGGATTTGATGAACGCGCTGTTCGAGCGCGCCGAACAGGAAGCCATCCGCGTCTTCGCCAGCAATCTGAAAGACCTGTTGCTGGCCGCCCCCGCCGGGCCGAAGGCGGTGATCGGCCTCGACCCCGGCATCCGCACCGGCGTAAAAGTGGCGGTGGTGGACCGCACCGGCAAGGTGCTGGATACCGCCGTCATCTACCCGCATGAACCACGCAACGACTGGAACGGCGCGCTCGCCACCCTCGCGAAACTGGCGGACAAACACGGCGCGGAACTCATCAGCATCGGTAATGGCACCGCCAGCCGCGAGACCGACAAGCTGGCGGCCGATCTCATTTCCCAACTCTCGCGTTTGCAGCCGGATCTGAACCTCATCAAGGTCACGGTGAGCGAAGCCGGCGCCTCGGTGTATTCCGCCTCGGAACTGGCCGCGCGCGAATTCCCGGACATGGATGTGAGCCTGCGCGGTGCCGTCTCTATCGCCCGCCGTCTGCAAGACCCGCTCGCCGAACTGGTGAAGATCGAGCCGAAGGCGATCGGCGTCGGCCAGTACCAGCACGACCTCGGCCAGGCCAAGCTGGGCCAGGCGCTGGAAGCCGTGGTGGAGGACTGCGTGAACGCGGTCGGCGTCGATGTGAATACCGCTTCCGCCGCCCTACTCACCCGTGTCTCCGGGCTGAACACCACGCTGGCCAACCAGATCGTCCTGCACCGCGATGCACACGGCCCCTTCGCCAACCGCGAGGCGCTGAAACAGGTATCGCGCCTCGGCCCGAAAACCTTCGAACTGGCCGCCGGCTTCCTGCGCGTGCCGGGCGGCGACAACCCGCTTGACGCCTCTTCCGTCCACCCGGAGGCCTACTCGGTGGTGATGCGCATCCTGTCCGACCTGAAGCTGGACATGCGAAGCATGATCGGCAATGTGGATATCCTGAAACGCCTGGATGCCGGCAAATATGTGGACGAACGCTTCGGCCTGCCCACCGTGCGCGACATCCTGAAAGAACTGGAAAAACCCGGCCGAGACCCGCGCCCGGCATTCAAGGCGGCCACTTTCCAGGAAGGCGTGAATGACCTGAAAGACCTGAAACCCGGCATGCAACTGGAAGGCGTGGTCACCAATGTCACCAACTTCGGTGCCTTCGTCGACATCGGCGTGCATCAGGATGGCCTGGTGCATATCTCGGCGCTGGCGGAAAAGTTCGTGAAAGACCCGCGCGACGTGGTCAAGGCCGGCGACATCGTCAAGGTCAAGGTGCTGGAGGTGGACATCCCGCGCAAACGCATCGCCCTCACCATGCGGATGAAGGACGAGGTGAAACCGGCCCGGCCGGCCCCCGGCATGTCCCCCGCGCGGGCAAAGAACCTCGCCAAACAGCCGGAAAAAACAGGCGGCGCCCTGGCCGATGCGCTGAGCCGCGCGATTACTCGTAAGTAGATGATCGAAATACCCGTGAATTTTGCGTAAGCTGAAGCAGCGATGCGGTATTCCGTATCGCCTACCCAACGATCCACAGGAGAGACACATGAGCACCCGCAACGATTACATCGAATCCCTGAAACAGAACCTCGACAAGTGGAACGCCGACCTCGCAAAGTGGGAAGCCAAGGCCAAAGTAGCCAAGACCGATATGCAGATCGAATATGAAATGCAGCTCGAAGCTCTACGCAAGCATCGCGAAGAAGCCATGACCAAGCTCCAGGAAGTTCAGGCCAGCAGCGGCGAAGCGTGGAAAGACATGAAATCCGGTGCCGATGCGGCCTGGGCGTCCATGCGCGAAGCCTTTGAAAAAGCGACTACGCACTTCCAGAAGTAATATGCCTTAAGCGGCCTCAAGTCCGCACGGCGGCTGCCGATACATAGCCACGTTTCACTAGGCAAATTTCATGAGCACGCCCGCCGGCATCAAGAAAATCCCGGTCGCCCAGTTGCGGCCGGGTATGTATATCCACGACGTCAACTGCTCCTGGCTCGACCACCCTTTCGTCACCAATAGTTTCTCGGTGCTGGATGAAAAGCGGGTACGGGAGATCGAGGCACTCGGCATCCACGAGGTGTACATCGACACCAGCCAGGGTCAGGACGTGGCCGATGCCATCACCGAAGAAGAAGTTCGCCACGACCTCGACGTGCGTCTGGTCGACATCGCCATGGAGCGGCCGACGGAAGTCCTGCCGGTGCCGCTGGGCGCGGAGATCGAACGGGCAAAACGCCTGCACCACGACGCCAACCGCATCGTGCGCAACATCGTCCGGGACATCCGCCTGGGCAAACAAATCGAAATGGAACAAGTGGAACCCCTGGTGGAGCACATGGTGGATTCCATCTTTCGCAACCAGGACGCGCTATTGCCCCTGGCGCGGCTGAAAGACCACGACAACTACACCTTCCAGCATTCGGTTTCGGTCTGCGCCCTGCTGGTTTCCTTCGGTCGCGGCCTCAAACTGGAACGGCCGCTCATCAAGGAATTGGCCATCGGCGGCCTGCTGCACGACGTGGGCAAGGCCCGCGTGCCGGATGAAATCCTGAACAAACCGGCCAAGCTCACCGACGCCGAATTCACCAAGATGAAGTCGCATGTGGTGCAGAGCATCATCATCTTGCAGAACACGCCGGGCATCAGCCAGATCGCGCTGGACGTGGCCGGCCAGCACCACGAGCGCTTCGACGGCAGCGGCTACCCCAACCAACTCAAGGGCGACCAGATTTCCCTGTATGGGCGCATGGGCGCCATCGTCGATGTCTATGACGCCATCACCTCGGATCGCGTCTACCACAAGGGCATGCCCCCCAGCGCCGCCCTCGGCCGCCTGCTGGAATGGAGCAGCTACCACTTCGACCCGGCGCTGGTGAAGGCCTATGTGAAGAGCCTGGGCATCTACCCCACCGGCTCGCTGGTGCGCATGGAAAGCGGCCGCCTCGGCGTGGTCATGGAACAGAACGCCGACAACATGATGAAACCGCGCGTGAACATGATCTTCCACGCGCAACATCATCGTTACCTGAAACCGGAAATCGTCGACCTCTCCTGGAGCGGCTGCCAGGACCGCATCACCGGCCACGAGGACTACGCCACCTGGGGCATAGACCCGAAGCGCTGGCTACCCACGTAGCCGACGTAGGTTGGGCAAAGCGCAGCG
This sequence comes from Pseudomonadota bacterium, assembly GCA_030684775.1. GTDB lineage: Bacteria > Pseudomonadota > Gammaproteobacteria > Burkholderiales > Thiobacillaceae > PFJX01. The sequence goes on along the minus strand of JAUXXW010000171.1, from coordinate 2,407 downwards.
TGCCCAACAACTACGCCACCTGGGGCATCGACCCGAAGCGCTGGCTACCAACGTAGCCGACGTAGGTTGGGCAAAGCGCAGCGTGCCCAACAACTACACCACCTGGGGCATCGACCCGAAGCGCTGGCTACCCACGTAGGTTGGGCAAAGCGCAGCGTGCCCAACAACTACGCCACCTGGGGCATCGACCCGAAACGCTGGCTACCAACGTAGGTTGGGCAAAGCGCAGCGTGCCCAACAACCCGCGCCATGTTGGGCACGCTTCGCTTTGCCCAACCTACGGCTACGACGACAACGTCTGCCCGTGTTCCCGCGTGTCGTGGAATTTCACTCGGGGCCAGCGTTCCATTGCCAGGCTGAGGTTGACGCGGTTGTCGGCGAGGTAGACCAGGTTGTCGTCGACGTCGCGGGCCAGGCGCTGTTGTTGCGCTTTGACGAACTCGGCGAGGTGGGCTGCGTTGTCGCAGGTGACCCAGCGGGCGGTGTGGATGCCGGCGCGTTCAAAGGTGGCGTCGACGCCGTATTCCGCTTTCAGCCGGTGTTCCACCACTTCGAATTGCAGTTGACCGACGGCGCCGAGCAGCAGGTTGCTGTCCACCAGCGGCGCGAACACCTGGATGGCACCCTCCTCGCCCAGTTCGCGCAGGCCCTTGTTGAGCTGCTTCGACTTGAGCGGGTCGCGCAGCCGCGCGCGGCTGAACAGGTCGGGGGCGAAGTAGGGAATGCCCTTGTAGGTGAGCATTTCACTTTCGGTGAGCACGTCGCCGATCTGCAACTGGCCGTGGTTGTGGATGCCGATGATGTCGCCGGCAAAGGCGTCGTCCATGCGCGAGCGTTCGTTGGCCATGAACACCACGGCGTTGGCGATCTTCATTTCCTTGCCGGTGCGGCGGTGCTTCACCTTCATGCCCGGCGTGTATTCGCCGGAACAGACGCGGAAGAAGGCGATGCGGTCGCGGTGGTTGGGGTCCATGTTGGCCTGGATCTTGAACACGAAGCCGGTGAAATTCGCCTCGTCAGGCGCCACCATGCGGCTTTCGCCTTTGCCATCGACCGCCTCGCGCGGCTGCGGCGGCGGTGCCCAGTCGATCAGCGCCTGCAGGATTTCGCGCACGCCGAAGTTGTTGATACCGGAACCGAAGAACACCGGGCTCTGCTTGCCCTTGAGAAAATCTTCGAGATGGAAGCTGGCGCCGGCGCCCTGCACCAATTCGGTCTCGTCGCGCATCTGATCGAACTCCTGCGGGCAGGAAGCGCGCAGCTTGTCGATCTCGGCGCCGCGCAGAATTTCCACTTCCCCGTCGGCGCGTTCCTCGCCGGGGGTAAAGCGCATCACCTCGTCCTTCAGCAAGTGGTAGACGCCGATGAAGCGCTTGCCCATGCCGATCGGCCAGGTCACCGGCGCGCAGTGGATTTTCAACACCGATTCGATCTCGTCCAGCACCTCCAGCGGATCGCGCACCTCGCGGTCCATCTTGGTGATGAAGGTGATGATCGGCGTATTGCGCAGGCGACAGACTTCCAGCAGCTTGATGGTCTGCGCCTCGACGCCCTTGGCCGCGTCCACCACCATCACGGCGGCGTCGACGGCGGTGAGCACGCGGTAGGTGTCTTCCGAGAAATCCTGGTGGCCGGGGGTGTCGAGCAGGTTGATGACACAGTCGCCATAGCCGAACTGCATCACCGAACTGGCCACGGAAATACCCCGCTGTTTCTCCACTTCCAGCCAGTCGGAAGTGGCGTGGCGACCGCTCTTGCGCGCCTTCACCGTGCCGGCCATCTGGATGGCGCCTCCGAACAGGAGGAGTTTTTCCGTCAGCGTGGTCTTGCCGGCGTCGGGGTGGGAAATGATGGCGAAAGTGCGGCGGCGCTTCACCTGGCGGGCGATGTCGCCATCGCCGGCCTTGGCATCGGTGGTGGCTTCCGGAGGGGTATCAGCGGGGTCGGACAAGACAAACTCCTGGGCACTGCGGGCAAAAAGGGCCGCCATGATAGCGAATCCCCCTCTCCCCTGCCGGCCGGGCAGTAGCTCCCCCCTTTGATAAAGGCTCTTTTCGCGTTAACTGGTGATGCGACAGAAAGCGCCCGAGGGAGTGGCCTCCCCCTTTTCCAAAGGGGGAATGAGGTACCGAAGGGTAGGGGCTTTATCAGGGATTTAGCAACGTTTGCCTGAGCAGCCGTCTCAGAAATCCCCCCTAGCCCCCCTTTGATAAAGGGGGGGACACAGTGACGTAGGTTGGGCAAAGCGCAGCGTGCCCAACAACCCGTCGCCTGCTGGATTTAGGATCAAAGGGGTTTGCGCAGGTGCAAGCGTCGCCAAATCCCCCTAGCCCCCCTTTGATAAAGGGGGGGACACAGTGACGTAGGTTGGGCAAAGCGCAGCGTGCCCAACAACCCGTCGCCATGT
>JAUXXW010000168.1 GCA_030684775.1 Pseudomonadota bacterium | reverse complement strand
GATAGATGCATCGCCCGGCCTCCCGGCCGGGCGCGGATTGAAACGCCCCGTTCGCCGCGCAGCCCTGGGCGTCCGCCCGCATCGCCCGGCCTCCCGGCCGGGCGCGGATTGAAACGCGTTGCGACCCTTGACCAACTCGCCCGCGTTAGGCATCGCCCGTCCTCCCGGCCGGGCGCGGATTGAAACGTAGATCAGCGGGTCCAGCGTGTAGACGGAAGCCGCGCATCGCCCGGCCTCCCGGCCGGGCGCGGATTGAAACAAATGGGTCGCTGAAGTCGCTACCGATTTCTGGAGGCATCGCCCGGCCTCCCGGCCGGGCGCGGATTGAAACCAGTTGGTCGTCGTCAAGTTCGATGCGCGCCTTCCCGCATCGCCCGGCCTCCCGGCCGGGCGCGGATTGAAACGATTGGCTGCCGGACGGCCGCCGCGCGCTCTTGTCTGCATCGCCCGGCCTCCCGGCCGGGCGCGGATTGAAACCTTGTGGTTACTGGGTGTAAAAGTAGCCTACTTAGGCATCGCCCGGCCTCCCGGCCGGGCGCGGATTGAAACGGCCAGCGCGAAATGATGGTGATCTGGCCCAACTTCGCATCGCCCGGCCTCCCGGCCGGGCGCGGATTGAAACGAAGATGCCATGCTCGGCGTCGCCCGCCAGGTGGGCATCGCCCGGCCTCCCGGCCGGGCGCGGATTGAAAGCCTGCGAATCGCTGTGCGGCGACGGTAAGAGCAAGCGCATCGCCCGGCCTCCCGGCCGGGCGCGGATTGAAACCGATGCAGGCTGCGGCCAGGGTGTCCACGCTTTTGGCATCGCCCGGCCTCCCGGCCGGGCGCGGATTGAAACGCGCGTTCCTGACTGGTAGACCCGTCCGGATTGAGGCATCGCCCGGCCTCCCGGCCGGGCGCGGATTGAAACCAGACTTTGATGCCGATCATAACGAGGAAAACCGCACCGCATCGCCCGGCCTCCCGGCCGGGCGCGGATTGAAACTCCTACCGCGCTTATGGCGCCTGGGTGCACGGCTCGCAGCGCCCGGCCTCCCGGCCGGGCGCGGATTGAAACCTTCCGCTCCCACGCTCCAGGGAGCGGCTAGCGCAGGCATCGCCCGGCCTCCCGGCCGGGCGCGGATTGAAACCGAAGCCGTGGAGCGCACCAACGGCCGTATCCCCGGCATCGCCCGGCCTCCCGGCCGGGCGCGGATTGAAACACGATAGCCATGGCTCCCGTTTCATCTTCCATATCTGGCTGCAAGCCGCCGCGGTACCGGAAGAAATCGCCCATCAGGAAGCGCTTCTCCAGAAGGCACGCATCCTCGCGGTGGATGACCACCCCACCAACCTGCGTGTCATGAGGCTCATGCTCAAGCGCCTGCATGTCCGCTTCGACCTGGCCCGCGACGGCACCGAGGCCTTGCTCAAGATCGAGCAAGGCCGTGGCCGGCGCGCCCCTTACCGGCTCATCCTGCTCGATGCCCGCATGCCCGGCATGGACGGATTCGCGGTCGCCCAGGCGGTGCGCGACAGCCCCCATCACGCCGACACCAGCCTGCTCATGCTCACCTCCGCCGGACTGCGCGGCGATGCCACCCGCTGCAAGGAACTCGGCCTCAACGCCTATCTGACCAAACACATTGCCCTCGGTGAGCTGAGAGCCGCCATGGAGGCCGCGATCAGCCCCCCCGCCCGACAAACCGAAGAACTGCCGATCTACGACCGCGCCGACGCGCTCTCACGCATCGCCGATGACGAAGAACTGCTCGCCATGCTGATCGACCTGTTCCTCGCCGATGCCGCCAACTACCTGGACGAAATCGACACCGCCCTGCGAACCTCCGATTGGCCACGCCTCACCCGCGCGGCACAAACCCTGAAAGGCGTCCTCGCCACCTTCTCCGCGTGTCGTGGCGAAGCCAGTGCCCGCCTGCTCGAAAGCGCCGCCAAAACCGGGGATGCGGCGGAATGCGACAAATGGGCCGCGCAAACCAGAATCTATGTCGAAGCCTTTCTGAAAGTCGTCAGGTAAACACCGGCCCGGGCCGAAAGGCGCGCGGAAGTCGTAGGTTGGGCAAAGTGGAGCATGCCCAACATTGCGACGGGTTGTTGGGCACGCGCAGCGACGCCCAACCTACGCTCCTGGCAGCTCGCTGACTTCATCAACAGGGCGTAGGTTGGGCCGACGTCTTCATGTCGGCGTCATCGTCCCCGCATGGGGGAACCCGACATGGCGCCGTTGCCGTTGGGTTACGGCGCAAAAGACGCGCCTAACCAACCTATGTTCTGCCGTGAGTTATTGAGCGGTTACCGTGTGGCCGAAACCGCGACTTCGTTGAACACCAGCTTGCGATAAGCCGCCAATAAACGCTGGTGCATGGCGCAACCCGCCAGATCCAGGCCGGGGGCTTGCAGGCCGAAGAAGCGACGTTCGCCGCGCAGCATGGCCTGGGCGGTGGCAAGGGTGTCGGCGCCATACAAACTCAGCAGGCTGTCGCCATAATCATTTGCGTTCAAAGTATCGGCATTTGCCATTTCCAGGAGCGTTTCGATGCAGCGATAAACCTGCCTGCGCGCGGGCGCGAGTTGCTCGAAATGGCGTACCCACTGGCAGCCTTCGCGGGTGGCGTCGGCATCCTGGATGGCGATGGCCAGCAGCGCTTTCAACTCGCCCACGCGCAGGTCTTGCCAGAGTGAGCCGGCATCGGCGGCCAGACCGATCAACGCGGCGACCGGACGCTGCTCGTCGAGGCCAAGTTCGTTCAGTGCATCGAGCAAATCACGGATTTCTCCGTCTTCGAGTTGCGGCAGATGCAGGATGGCCTGGTGCAATTGGTTGCCGACGCTGTTGTTGTTCCATTCCAGGTCATCGAGCGGATAGATTTCGGACATGCCCGGCACCAGGATGCGGCAGGCGTAGACGCCAAGATGATCGAAATCGGCGATGTAGATATCGCGTTCATCGGCATGAATGGCCTCGCATAACCAGTTGAATTCCTGCTCAGTCGCTTTGCCAACCCCGCCACCGAAATCCCAGTCCACGAAGTCGAAGTCCGGCGTCGCGCGGAGAAACTCCCAACTGATGATGCCGCTGGAATCGACGAAATGGATTTCAAGGTTCTGCGCGTCGGCGATTTCGTCGAGGTCGAAGCCTGGTTCCGGGAAATCGCCCAGCGCATCCAGCGCGCGGCCCTGCAGGAGTTCGGTGAGCGCGCGTTCCAGCGCAACCTCGAAGCGCGGATGCGCGCCGAAACTGGAGAAGCAGCCCTGGTCATGCGGATTCAGCAGGGTCACGTTCATCACCGGATATTGGCCACCCAGTGAGGCGTCCTTGACCAGGATGCCGAAGCCGGCGGCGCGCAGATCGCGGATGCCGGCTTCGATTTTCGGGTAACGGGCGATCACCGCTTCCGGCACATCGGGCAGGCACAAGCCCTCGCCGATGATGCGGAATTTGACATGCCGCTCGAAGATTTCGGACAGTGCCTGCACTCGCGCCTCGGCCGCCGTATTGCCAGCCGACATGCCGTTGCTGACATACAGATTGCCGATCAGATTGACCGGGAACCACAGCGTGGCGCCGTCGCGCTGGCGCTGGTAGGGCAAGGCGCAGATGCCGCGCGCCGCGTTGCCGGAATTGCGGTCCACCAGGGCACTCGCGGGCACTTCGTCATCCGGGTTGTAGAAAGCGCGCAGATCCACGTCCAGCAAACCTTCCGGCCAGGTATCGCCTTCCGGCATGGGAAACCATTTTTCTTGCGGATAGTGGACATAGGCGCGCTGTGCCAGCGTGCTGCCCAGGTAGTAATGCGACCAGAAGTAATTGCAGCCGAGACGCTCGAAAAACTCGCCCAGGGCACTCGCCCGGGCGGCCTTCTCGGAGGCGCCCTTGCCGTTGGTGAACAGTAACGGGCAATCGCGATCGCGAATATGTACCGACCAGGCGTTGGCCACCGGGTTCAGCCAGGAGCGTTCCTCGATATGAAAACCCAAGGCCGCCAGTTTGGCCTGCATGGACTGTATGGAGGATTCCAGCGAGGCATCCTTGCCGGCGATGAAGCTTTCGGCGCTATGGCTTTCTATTTGCATGGGATTTTCAGGTGGTGACGTGTGGATGATCGGCGGGGATGCCGGCGCAGCGGGAATCGGCTTGTGCCCCAGTCGCGGGCCACCAGTCCTGGGTTGACTCGGCTTCGACGGCATCGAATCAAACCAGGACTGGCGGCGCGCGCAGTTTAACTTTCAGCGGGGTAATAGGGCACTTTCCCCCCATGTCGTCAAATCAACCCCTGATCCATCATCGTGGAAACCTCGGTTGAGCTCGCCCGAGTGAGCGGCTTTCGGGTCGGCCGGCAGCGCGGCATCCCCTTCCTATTGCCTTCCGCGCTTCGGCAATTCCACCAGATTTAGGCGGATTTACTCAGCCGGCAACAGGCGACAGCACGTCGCTGAAGCCGAAGTTGCGCAGGTCGCGTATCCGCCGGGGATAGAGAATCCCCCAGAGATGGTCGGTTTCATGTTGCACTACCCGCGCATGGAAACCGGCCACTTCGCGCTCGATACGCTGGCCGTATTGATCGAAGCCGGTGTAATGCAGACGCAGATGGCGCGGCACCTTGCCACGCAGGCCAGGCACCGACAGACAGCCCTCCCAGCCCTCCTCCATTTCCTCCGACATGGCCCTCAGAATCGGGTTGATCAACACCGTGAACGGCACCGCTTCGGCATCGGGATAACGCGGGTTGCTCTCCACGCCGAATACCACCACTTGCAGATTCACCCCGATCTGCGGCGCGGCCAGGCCGGCGCCATCGTTGGCGTGCATGGTGTCGGTGAGGTCGGCGACCAGGGCATGCAGTTCCGGGGTATCAAAGGCTTCCACCCGCTCGGCCACTTGCAGCAGGCGCGCATCGCCCATACGCAGGATGTCGCGGCTAGGCATGTCAGCGCTGTAGCGCCGGCATCCTTGCCGGCGTCTTAACCCCCGCCGGCTGGATGCCGGCGCTACAGGGGCGGCCGCGTGTCGCCATCTCAGGCCGAACAAACACCGCCATTGCCGGGCAGAGCTTCATCGCCGTAGCTCATGCAGGCGAGGTTTTTCAGGACGCCGTGCAAGCGGCCCATGACGTCATTCAGCGTGGATTCGATCACCTCCGGCGAAATCTCCTCGGCACTGTCGCCGCGACCAGCGGCCCAGTTCACGGAGACCGCGACCGCCGCGTAACAGAGGCCGATTTCACGCGCCAGATAGGCTTCCGGCATGCCGGTCATGCCCACCATGTCGGCGCCATCCCTGGCCAGGCGGTCTATCTCAGCCTTGGTTTCCAGACGCGGCCCCTGCACGCTGGCATAGACGCCGCCATCCATGAAGCCCTCACCCGCCTTCTCCAGGCCGGTAATGCAGCGTTGCCGCATTTCCGGGCAATAAGGCCAGGTGAAATCCAGGTGAGTGACCGGCTTGTCGCCGTAATCGGCAAAGGTGGTTTCGCGGCCGTGGGTGTAGTCGATGATCTGATCCGGTACCGCCAGGCAGCCAGGCGCGAGGTCGCCATGGATGCCGCCGACGGTGGCGACGGAGACCACATGGCTGACTTTCTGCGCATGCAGGGCCCAGATGTTGGCGCGGTAGTTCACCAGATGCGGCGGAATGGTGTGGCCGTAGCCGTGGCGCGCCAGGAACACCACGGGGTGGCCGTCGAGATCGCCGAAAGTGAGCGGCCCGGACGGTTCGCCGTAGGGGGTGCGGATGACTTGTCGATGGGTGATGGAAAGACCGGGCAGTTTGGTCAGCCCGGTTCCGCCGATGATGGCGAGCATGGTCAGTTCCTTTCGGAGGCGTTCATCGAGCCCAATAGGGCTGTCGAAAAATTCTGGAAATCGTCGAGATGGCTGTTCAGGATCGCGCGCAACACGGGCAGGCTCAGGCTCTGGTAATCATGCACGGCGATGTTGCGAAACCCCACCATCGCCTGCATGCGTGCCATCAAGGCGTCGGGGAGAAGGCCGGCCCGGCCCAGCAGGGCGAAAGCGTCGCGGCTGTCCTGCGGCAGACCGAGGCCGCGTCGACGCACGGCATGCATGGCCATGTCGATCGCGGCCTCGCAGGCGCGCAACAGATTCAGGACGATGGCGTCCTGGCGCGTGAAATCAACCTCCAGCGCCGTTTCATGGCCGACATATTCCTCGCGGATACGGCGCAGACAACGCTCGATGGCCGCGGCCTTGTTGAGCAGAACGTCATCCACCATGAATGCGCCCCGCGCGCGCGATCTGTTCGAGGATGTCGCGGCGCGACTCGTTGAGCCGCGCATAGGCCGCGAATACGTAGTCCTCGTAGCGTTCGCAGGCCGACTCGTTGGCGCAATAAAGCCGCCGTCCATGCGCCACCACCTGAGCGCGCATGACCGCGCTGGCTTCACGCAGATCGACCAGATCGACATCTCGGCCCAGGCGGCTCGCGAGTTGCTGGGCGAACGTCCAGCGCCGCACTGCATCCACCGGCTGCCGGGAGAGGAAAGCGAGATCGATGTCGCTATCCGCCCTTTGCTCGGGCGTGTCCGCGCTACCGAAGAGATAGACGGCCTCGACCCCCGGCAGTGCCGTGGTGACCTCGTCGACAATGCGCTGGTGGGCGGGATTCATGCCGTTTCCTTCATCGCATAGATTCCCGGCAGATTGCGCCAGAGTCCGTAGGCATCCATGCCCATGCCGAAGACGTAGCGATCCGGGAGTGACAGGCCGACGAAATCGGCGCTGATGGGTTTTTCGCGGCCGAGATCCTTGTCCGCCAGCACGGCGATCTTGACCTCGGCGGCGCCCAGTTCCAGCAGGCGCTGTTTGGCGGCGGCGAGGGTATGGCCTTCGTCGAGGATGTCATCCATGACCAGCACGGTGCGACCGCTCAAATCCATGCGCGGCAGCACCGCCCATTCGATTTCACCGCCGCGCGTGCCGCTGCGGTAGCGGGTGGCGTGCAGATAATCGAACTCCAGGGGAAAGCCCAGGCGCGGCAACAGCTTGCCGGCGAACACCACGCCGCCGCCCATGACGCACAGGGCGACCGGAAAGGTGTCGGCGAGGGCATCGCTGATGCGGGCGGCGAGATGGTCGAGCGCCAGTTCGATTTCAGTGGCACCGTGCAGCAGTTCGGCGTTGTTGAGGAGGTTCCAGGCTTCTTTCTGGTTCATACGATTTCATCGGTAGGTCGGGTTAGGCGCGGCTTTTTGCGCCGTAACCCGACGATTGCCATGTCGGGTTACGCGATAAAGCCGCTAACCCGACCTACATTGCTTACTTGCCCGCCAGCGTCCTTTGCCGGCGCGCTTCGTACAGGCACACCCCGGCGGAAACCGAGACGTTGAGGCTTTCCACCTGGCCGAACATGGGGATGCTGACCAGCACGTCGCAATGCTCCCGCGTCAGGCGGCGCATACCGGCGCCTTCCGCGCCCAGCACCAGCGCGGCGGCGCTGGTGAAATCGGCGTCCATCAGGCTGGCGGGCGCTTCGTCGTCGGTGCCGATGATGAGAATGTTGCGTTCTTTCAGGTCGCGCAGGGTGCGCGCCAGGTTGGTGACGGTCAGGTAGGGAATCGAATCCGCCGCGCCGCTGGCCGCCTTCATCGCCACCGCGGAGAGGCCGGCGGAACGATCCTTGGGCGCCAGCACGGCATGCACGCCGAAGGCATCGGCGCTACGCAGACAGGCACCCAGATTGTGTGGATCGGTGACCCCGTCGAGCACCATCAACAGGGCCGGCTCGCTGAGATCGTCCAGCACCTCGTCGAGGTCTTTAGCGAGTTCGATCTGGCTGGCCTGAGCAACCACGCCTTGCGACTTGCCACGCGCCATCTCGTCGACGCGGGCGCCGTTGGCCATGACCACGCGCACGTTCTTGTCCTCCGCGGCCTTGGCCAGATCCTTGGCGCGGCGGTCGCGCCGGCTTTCATCCATATAGATGACCTGGATGCTTTCCGGGTGGTGACGCAGACGCGCGGTGACGGCATGGAAACCGTGGATCAGGACTCTTTGGCTCATTTCTTTCGGGCTTTCTTCGGGGGAGCCGCTTTGCTCGCGGCGGGGGCGGCATTGTCCACCAGAGAGAAGTCGATGCGGGTAGTTTCCAGATCGACGCGCGCAACTTTCACACGCACCTTGTCACCCAGGCGGTAGCGTTTACCGGTGCGCTCGCCCAGCATCTGGTGGCGAGCGGCATCGAAGTGGAAGTAGTCCTGGCCCAGTTCGGTGACGTGCACCAGGCCTTCCACGAACACTTCGTTCAAGGCCACGAACATACCGAAACTGACGGCGGCGGAAATGACGCCGTCGAACTCCTCGCCGACCTTGTCCTGCATGTAGTAGCACTTCAGCCAAGCCACCACGTCACGGGTGGCATCGTCAGCGCGACGCTCGTTCTTCGAGCATTGGGCGCCGATGTCTTCCCATTTGCCCGGGTTGTAAACCTCACCTTTCAGGCAGGCCTTGATCGCGCGGTGCACCAGCAAGTCGGGATAACGGCGGATCGGCGACGTGAAGTGGGTGTAGGCCTCATAAGCCAGGCCGAAATGGCCGGCGTTCTCCGGGCTGTAGACGGCCTGGCGCAGTGAACGCAGCAGCACGGTTTGCAGCAACTGCTCGTCGGGACGGCCCTTCAACTTGAGTAACAACTCCGCGTAGTCCTTGGCGTGCGGATCGTCGCCACCGGTGATGAAGAAACCGAATTCGGCGAGGAATGCCTGCAACGCCTTCAACTTCTCCGGCGTCGGGCCTTCGTGCACCCGGTACAGCGCCGGGTGTTTGCGCTTCTGCAGGTAGTCCGAGGCGCAGACGTTGGCCGCCAGCATGCATTCCTCGATCAGCCGGTGCGCGTCGTTGCGGGTGGTGGCGACGATGCGTTCGATCTTGTCGTGTTCGTCGAACAGCATCTTGGTTTCCACCGTCTCGAAGTCGATGGCGCCACGCTTGCCACGCGCCTTCAACAACACCTTGAACAACTTGTAGAGGTTTTGCAGATGCGGCAGCGCCCAGGTCTTGTCTTCGGGCGCCTCGCCGGCTTCAAGCCAGTCCCAGACCTGGTTGTAGGTCAGGCGCGCCTTGGAGTGCATCACCGCCGGGTAGAAACGGTGCTTCTTGATGTTGCCGAAGCTGGAAATCTCCATCTCGCACACCATGCACAGGCGATCCACCTCGGGATTGAGCGAGCACAGGCCGTTGGAGAGCTCCTCCGGCAGCATGGGAATCACGCGGCGCGGGAAATACACCGAGGTGCCGCGCTCCAGCGCCGACACATCCAGCGGCGAACCCGGCTGCACGTAGTGGGAGACATCGGCGATCGCCACCCAGAGGCGGAAACCACGCCCTTCCGGCTGGCAATACACGGCATCGTCGAAGTCGCGGGCATCCTCGCCATCGATGGTCACCAGCGGCAGTTTGCGGATGTCTTCACGCCCCTCGGACGCCAGATCCTTTTTCGTCACGCCCTTGGGCAATTTCTTCGCCTGCGCCACCACGTCGTCGGAGAACGCGTTGGGCAGATCGTGTTTGCGCAGGGCGATCTCGATTTCCATGCCGGGATCGGCATAGTTGCCCAGCACCTGAATGACCTTGCCCACCGGCGGCGCGTGTTTGGTCGGCTGGTCGACGATTTCCACCATCACCACATTGCCGTTGGAAGCGCCCAAATCCTGATGGTCGGGTACCAGGATGTCCTGGCTGATGCGCTTGTTCTCCGCCACCACCCACTGATAACCGCGTTCCCGGTAGAGCCGCCCAACCAGATTGGTATTGGCCCGCTCCAGGATTTCCACCACCTTGCCTTCCTTGCGCCCACGCCGGTCCAGGCCGTGTTCGCGCACCATCACGCGATCGCCGTGGAGCAGGCCGCGCATCTCTTTCTCATGCAGGAACATGTCGCCCGACTTGTCATCCGGGATGAAGAAGCCGAAACCGTCGGCATGGCCGTCGACACGGCCGCTCTTCACCTCGATCTTCTCCGGCAGGCAGAGCGCGCCACGACGGTTGATCATGACCTGCGCATCGCGCTGCATGGCGCGCAAGCGAATCATGAAGGCATCCATCTCGTCGGCTTCCAGCCCCAGGCGCATGGCGAGTTCGTCGGTATCCACCGGCCCGGGAGCCTCGACGACCAGTTGCAGGATGAATTCCCGGCTCGGCATGGCATGGCCGTATTTGGCGCGTTCGCGCTCCAGGAACGGATCTTGCCAGCGCAAGGCCTTCTGGCCGCGACGCGGGGGTTTGGTTGGCGACGGAGTGGTCGACTTGGCGGGAGGGGCGTCGACGTGCGCGGAACCGGGCTTTTTTGCCCTGGATTGCACAGCTTTCGCGGGAGGATTTTTTACGGTTTGGGTAGGTGTTTTTTTCGTTGACATAAATTTAATGGTCAGTAGAATGCGCGGCTTCTTGGCCCAGGTGGCGGAATTGGTAGACGCACTAGGTTCAGGTCCTAGCGCTCGCAAGGGCGTGGAGGTTCGAGTCCTCTCCTGGGCACCAAGTCAAACAAAAAGCCGGCTTGTCTTCACGACAACGCCGGCTTTTTCCATTTCTGTTCGCTTTCATCAAGTTCCCGTTCCCCGCGCTGGACGGGGCGCATGGTATCACGCCGAACCCGGCGCAAACCCTGAACGCGCTTGGTCTGTCGTACATGCGCCTCCGGGTGCCGCAGCAGGCGCGGATTGGATGCGCCCTGCTTCTCCCCGGAAAGCCGGAAAATGTTGCACGCTGTTTCACAGCCTCCCATTCATCCGTCAACGCAGATGAATACGCGCATAGCGGCGCTTGCCGATCTGGGCGACCACAGAGGTGCCTTTGTTCAGCAGCAGCCCCTTGTCGGACACTTTCTCGCCGTCCAGCTTCACGCCGCCGCCGGCGATGGCGCGCATGGCTTCAGAGGTGCTCGGCACCAGACCGGCCAGTTTGAGTGCCTGAACCAGAGGCAGCCCGCCTTCCGGAACATCCAGCGTGACTTCGGCCAGATCATCCGGCAAGGCGCCCTGCCGGAAACGGGCCTCGAAGTCGGCCAACGCGGCTTCCGCCGCCAGACGATTGTGGAAGCGGGTGATGATCTCCTGGGCAAACATCACCTTGATGTCGCGCGGATTACGCCCCTCGTCCACTTCCCGCTTCCACTGCCGGATCACGCTCAATGGCTCGAATGACAGCAACTCGATGTAGCGCCACATCAGGGTGTCCGATACCGACATGAGCTTGCCGAACTGTTCGTTCGGCGGCTCGTCGATGCCGATGTAATTACCCAGCGACTTGGACATCTTGTTGACGCCATCCAGCCCCTCCAGCAGGGGCATGGTCAGGATGCACTGGGAGGGAACCCCATAATGGCGTTGCAGCTCGCGCCCCATGAGCAGGTTGAATTTCTGATCCGTACCACCCAGTTCCAGGTCGGCCTTGAGGGCGACGGAGTCGTAGCCCTGGATCAAGGGATAGAGAAATTCATGGATGGCGATGGGCTGGCCCGAGGCATAGCGCTTGGAAAAATCGTCGCGTTCCAGCATCCGCGCCACGGTGTGCTTGGCGGCCAGCTTGATCATGTCGGCCGCGCTCATGGCCCCCATCCAACGGGAGTTGAACTCCACCTCGGTTTTTTCCGGGTCGAGAATCTTGAACACCTGCGCCTGATAGGTACGCGCGTTCAGTTCGATCTGTTCGGGAGTAAGCGGTGGCCGAGTGGCGTTCTTGCCGGTGGGATCGCCGATCATGCCGGTGAAGTCGCCGATCAGGAAAACAGCCTGGTGGCCCAGATCCTGTAGTTGGCGCAACTTGTTGAGCAGCACGGCATGGCCCAGATGCAGATCGGGCGCGGTGGGATCGAAACCGGCTTTCACCCGCAGAGGGCGGCCGGTTTTTAGTTTCTCGATCAGTTCGGCTTCGACCAAAAGCTCGTCGCAGCCGCGCTTGATGACTTCAAGGGCGTCTTCGATGGAAGGCATGGGAACCAGAGAAAAGGGGAGAAAAAGGGAAACGCGCTGGAGCGGGTGATGGGAATCGAACCCACGTATGCAGCTTGGGAAGCTGCCGTTCTACCATTGAACTACACCCGCGATGTAAACTCGCGGCCCGGAATTTACTTGATTTAGCTGGCATCTCAAAGTGATCACACTTCATATCAACGGCCAGCCACGCCAGTTCCCCGCCGCCATGCAGCTAGCCGAATTACTGGAAGCGCTCGACTTGGTCGGCAAACGCATCGCGGTGGAAAAAAACGGCGAAATCGTGCCGAAAAGCCAACACGCGGCAACGCCCCTAACCGATGGTGACCAACTGGAAATCGTGGTCGCGGTCGGTGGCGGTTGAGTTGCCACTGAGTTGCCACCAAGCCCTCTCCCCCTTCATTTGCAACAACCTTCGCACATACCCATGGATACGCTCGTTATCGCTGGCCGCAGCTATGCGTCCCGCCTGCTGGTCGGTACCGGCAAATATCAGGATTTCGCGCAGACCCGCGCGGCCATCGACGCCTCCGGCGCCGAGATCGTCACCGTCGCCATCCGCCGCACCAACATCGGCCAGGACCCCAATCAGCCCAGTCTGCTGGACGCCTTGCCGCCCAGCCAATTCACCTATCTGCCGAACACCGCCGGCTGCTATACGGCGGATGACGCCATCCGCACGCTGCGCCTGGCGCGCGAACTGCTGGACGGCCATGACCTGGTGAAACTGGAAGTGCTGGGCGACCCGCAAAGCCTCTACCCCAACGTGGTCGAGACGCTCAAGGCCGCCGAAGTGCTGGTCAAGGACGGTTTCAAGGTCATGGTCTACACCAGCGATGACCCGATCATCGCCCGGCAACTGGAAGACATCGGTTGCGTGGCGGTGATGCCGCTGGCCTCATTGATCGGCTCCGGCATGGGCATTCTCAATCCCTGGAACCTGCAGATCATCATCGACCGCCTGACAGTGCCGGTGATCGTCGATGCTGGCGTCGGCACGGCTTCCGATGCGGCCATCGCCATGGAACTGGGCTGTGACGCGGTGCTGATGAACACCGCCATCGCGGGTGCGAAAAATCCGATTCTGATGGCCTCGGCCATGAAGAAAGCGGTGGAAGCGGGACGCGAAGCCTATCTGGCCGGGCGCATGGCGAAGAAGGTCTACCAGGCCAGTCCCTCGTCGCCCACTGCGGGCATCATCGGCACCTGAGCCGAAGCGATGTCCGAACTACCGCACCAGCGCGCTATTCGCTCCTTCGTCCTGCGCGCCGGTCGCATGGGCAGCGGCCAGGCTCGCGCCCTGGCGGAACTGGGGCCGCGCTTCCTGCTGCCCTACCAGAGCAAGCTGCTCAATCTGGATACCGTTTTCGGCCGGCAATCACCCAAAGTCGTGGAAATCGGCTTCGGCATGGGCCACGCCACGGCTGCCATCGCCGAGGCACAACGGGAAACCGATTATCTCGGCCTTGAAGTTCACCAGCCCGGCGTCGGCGCCTTGCTCAAGCGCATCGAAGAACTCGGCCTGGAGAATCTGCGCATCGTCCAGCACGACGCCGTGGAAGTGTTCAACCACATGCTCGCGGAGGCCTCGCTCGACGGCATCCACATCTTCTTCCCCGACCCCTGGCACAAGAAACGCCACCACAAACGCCGTCTGATCCAGCCCGCTTTCGTCGCTTTGCTGGCGCGCAAACTCAGGCCGGGTGGCTACCTGCATCTAGCCACCGACTGGGAGGACTACGCGCGGCAGATGCTGGAAGTGCTTTCCGCCGAACCGCAACTGGCCAACACGACCGACGATTTCGCGCCGCGCCCCGAATACCGGCCGCTCACCAAATTCGAGCAGCGTGGCCTGCGCCTGGGGCATGGGGTGTGGGATCTGGTGTTTCGCCGCCGCTGAACACTGTCGGCACTTCGGCACGCGTGTCGGGTATCGCACGATGCGAACACAAGCGCCGCGCCATGCCTCCCCGTGGCAGCGCCCTCACGACATGGCACAAGATATGCATGTAACCAGGCACATCTACTTCGGGAATCCCATCATGTACGCCTGGCTATTCGAAAGTACCGGGCACCGTCCGTTGCTTCATCTCGAAGACGGCAGCACCGGCATTCCCATCAATCTGCATCTCTACACCCGGCATCAGTTCCTCAGCCTGCTGGGGCGCCGCGTCGAAATTCGCTCACAACTGTCGCCGCGGCATTACACCGTGCGTTTCCCCAACCCGGCGGATGCGTTACCGGCGTAATTTCCCCTCCGTAGAGGGCTGATAATCAGCGAGGCGGCAAGCGCCTCCATCCCCGGGAAAGCCCGAAAATGCGGGTTGGCGCCCTCCCCCGCGCCGGTATTCGTCGCTACAATCCGGCAACTTCCTAATTCCATAAGCACAAGCCATGAAGAGCAGCGAAATCCGCCGCCAGTTTCTCGATTTTTTTGCATCGAAAGGGCACACCCCGGTCGCCTCCAGCCAGCTCATTCCCGGCAACGACCCCACCCTGTTGTTCACCAACGCGGGCATGGTGCAGTTCAAGGACGTATTCCTGGGCCGTGAATCGCGCCCCTATGTCCGTGCCGCTTCCTCGCAGCGCTGCGTGCGCGCCGGTGGCAAGCACAACGACCTGGAGAACGTGGGCTATACCGCCCGCCACCACACGTTCTTCGAAATGCTGGGCAACTTCAGCTTCGGCGACTATTTCAAGCACGACGCGATCCGCTTCGCCTGGGAGTTCCTGACCCAGGCCATGGCGCTCCCCAAGGAAAAACTCTGGGTGACGGTGTATCAGGATGACGACGAGGCCTATGCCATCTGGGCCGACGAAATCGGCGTCCCGCGCGACCGCATCACCCGCATTGGCGACAAAGGCGGCCAGAAATACCAATCCGATAATTTCTGGGCGATGGGCGACACCGGCCCCTGCGGCCCCTGCACGGAAATCTTCTACGACCACGGCCCGGACGTGGCCGGCGGCCCGCCCGGCACGCCCGAGGAAGATGGTGATCGCTACATCGAAATCTGGAATCTGGTGTTCATGCAGTACAACCGGGACGAAGAAGGGGTCATGCACCCGCTGCCGAAGCCCTCGGTGGACACCGGCATGGGCCTGGAACGCATCGCCGCCGTCATGCAAGGCGTGCATTCCAATTATGAAATCGACTTGTTCCAGGCGTTGATCAAGGCCGCCGCGCGCGAAACCGGCGCGACCGACCTGGACAACAACTCCCTCAAGGTCATCGCCGACCACATCCGCGCCTGTTCTTTCCTGATCGTCGATGGCGTCATTCCCGGCAACGAAGGGCGCGGTTATGTGCTGCGCCGGGTTATCCGCCGCGCCATCCGCCACGGCTACAAGCTCGGCTGCAAAACGCCGTTCTTCCACAAGCTGGTGGCCGACCTCGCCGCCGTCATGGGTGAGGCCTATCCGGAACTGGTCGCGGAGCAGGAACGTATCGCCGGCGTGCTGAAGCAGGAAGAAGAGCGCTTTGCCGAGACCCTGGAAAACGGCATGGGCGTGCTGGAAGTGGCGATGGCCTCCGAAGACAAGATGCTGGACGGCGAAACCGTGTTCAAGCTTTATGACACCTTCGGCTTCCCGCTCGACCTCACCGCCGACATCGCCCGTGAACGCGGCATCACCGTTGATTTCGCCGGTTTCCAGGCCGCCATGCAGCAACAGCGTGAGCGCGCCCGCTCCGCTTCCAAGTTCAGCATGGGCAAAGGGCTGGAATTCACCGGCGAGAAGACCGAATTCGTCGGCTACGACAACCTGCAACAGGAAGCCCATATCGTCGCCCTCTACAAGGACGGCAGCCAGGTCAACGAAATCACTGCCGGTGACGAGGCCGTGATCGTGCTCGACCGCACCCCCTTCTATGCGGAATCCGGCGGTCAGGCCGGCGACATCGGAGAAATCGCCAGTGGCCACGGCAGTTTCGTGGTGGATGACACCCTGAAAATCCAGGCCGAAGTGTTCGGCCACAAGGGACGTCTGGGCACCGGCAAGCTGACCGTGGGCGAAACCATCAATGCCCAGGTGAACAGCGAGGCACGCCAGCGCGCCGCCTACAACCACTCGGCCACCCACCTGATGCACGCCGCGCTACGCGCTGTGCTCGGCACGCATGTCTCCCAGAAGGGCTCGCTGGTGAACGCGGAACGCACCCGCTTCGACTTCGCCCATCCGCAGCCGGTGACGGCCGAGGAAATCCGCCAGATCGAGGAACGGGTCAACGCCGAAATCCGCCGCAACAACCGCGTCGAAACCCGTTTGATGAAACACGAGGAAGCGATCAAGGCCGGCGCCATGGCGCTGTTCGGCGAGAAATACGGCGACGAAGTACGCGTCGTCGGCATGGGCGAGTTTTCCACCGAGTTGTGCGGTGGCACCCACGTCACGCGTACCGGCGACATCGGCTTGTTCAAGGTGGTCGCCGAAGGGGGCGTAGCCGCCGGCGTGCGCCGTATCGAAGCGGTCACCGGTCCTGGCGCCCTGGCTTATGCCCAGGAACAGGAAGCCACCCTGCGTCATGTCGCGGACATGTTCCGCGCGCAACCCCAGGAAATCACCGCGCGCCTGGCGCAGATCCAGGATCAGGTGAGAGTGCTGGAAAAAGAACTGGCACGCTACAAATCGAAAATGGCCGCGAGCCAGGGCGACGATCTTGCCGCCCAGGCGGTCGAAATTGCCGGTATCAAGGTGCTGGCCGCCGTGATCGAAGGCGCCGACGCTAAAGCTTTGCGCGAACTCGCCGATAAGTTGCGTGACAAGCTGAAGTCTTGCGCTGTGGTGCTGGGCAGCGCGGTGGACGGCAAGGTCGCCCTGATCGCGGCGGTGACAGCAGACGCCCACGGCAAGGTAAAAGCCGGTGAACTGGTGAATTTCGTGGCGGGCCAGGTGGGCGGCAAAGGCGGCGGCAAGCCGGATCTGGCGCAAGCGGGCGGCAGCGAGCCGGACAAACTGCCGGTCGCGTTGCAAAGCGTCGCCGCCTGGGTGCGGGGCAAACTTAACTAACGGGCATGGTCGGATGGCCGCCCCGGAAAATGAAATCCGCCGTAGGAGCGGCTTCAGCCGCGATGCGGGCGGCAGCCCGCAAAGGCAAAACGGTGTGGTCTTGGCGAGCGTTTGCCCTTTGCGCCTCACGGCGCGTCGCGGCTAAAGCCGCTCCTACGGCGGGCTGTTGTTTCACGTTAACTAAGGACGGGACATGTTCGGGTTCTTCAAGCGCAAGAAAGACGACGAGGATCCCCTAAGCGACCTGAAAACGGTCTCGCGCTGGATGCAGGAACTGCCGGCGGGCGACATTTATTCCGCTCAGGAGCAGGTGGTCCAAAGCCTGATCCAGTTCAACCATGCCGGCCTGGGCATGTCCAAGGAACGCCTGCAGGTGCTCATGCATCTGGACGAACACGCCCGCGACATGCAGTTTTCCCTGTGCGGCCAATACCTGCGCAACCCGCGCATGTCCAAGGTCATCGAATCGCGCCTGTGGACCGCGATCCACGCCTTCTACTGGGAAATCACGCGTGGCTATCACGCCTTCCTGATGGACTTCGTCGCCAATCCCGGCGGCAGCAAGATCCAGGCCGCCGTGCCCACCATCACCGCGCGCGCTGTGCGCGGCTTTGCCGACATCTTCAAGTGGCGCTATTTCCGCTACGAGAAGGTCGAAGAGAAGCTCTGGCTCAGGTTTCACAACCTGTATCGCATCAGCGAATTCGACGGCTTCCAGAACAATCGTTTCAAGCTCTATCCGGGTGACACCAGCCCCTCCAGTTGTACCGAGGAATATGTGCAGGCGCTGTTGCTGTCGCCACTTGGCGCGGGCAGCCTCACCCCCAGGCAGATCGAGATGGTGGACCACTGGCTGGACAACTGGTCCGAGCAAACCACGCTGGATACCAACTACGATGCCGAGCGCCATTTCTACCTGGTCGACACCAGCAAGGGGCAGGGACTGCGGCATATCCGATCCGGCACCGGCGAACCCACCTTTCGCTACCTCGCCGCCGACAAAGTGCTGGAACACCTGCGCCAGATCGAACGCGCGCTCAAATCCGGCGCCGCGCCCGTCACGCTCGGCCTGGGCGAGGAGTTTCGACTTCCCGACGGCTACGACCTGCTGGAATATGTCGCCAACGAATGGTCTCCCAACAGCGAACGGGAGCGGCGCGCCAGCCCGCGGCAACCCGCGCAGGGACGCTGGGAAGTACTACGAGACCTGTCCAACATCTGCAATCGCATGCGTAGCGAGAGCGAAGTCGCCAGCGGCCAGGCCTCACGGCAAACGCTCACACCGGAAGAAATACTCGACATCAAGCTCTATGGCTTCGTGACCGAACGCACCAAGACGGCCTATCAGCAGCGCAGCGAAGAACCCCGTGAGATTCCGCTGGAACGCTGGCCTCTGCATGACCGCAGCGATACCGGGCTGGGCATCATCTTGCACGGTGAGGATAGCGAGTGGGTCAAGGTCGGAAAACTTCTTGCCTTGCGCATGGACCCGGGCGACATCTGGCACCTCGCGATCATTCGCCGCCTGACCCGGCTGGAGAACAACCAGCGCAAGGTAGGTTTGCAGACCTTCGGCAGCAGCGCCCAACTGGTGCAACTGGAGCAGCAACAGACACACGACCTCAGCTATGCGGTCGAAGACGGCAGCTATGGCAATGCCGCCCCCGGCATAGGTCTGATCTTTCCCGAACTGGTAGACGCCAGCCTCATCATCCTGGAGCCCGCGCGCTACGCGCACGGGCGGGTCTATCGGATGCTGCTACGAGGCAAAGAGCGCTATATCCGCCTGGAATCGGCGCGCGACAAGGGTGATGGTTGGCTGATGGCCACCTATACCACGGTCTGACAAGCCTGCCTGGCGGCGGAAAAACTGGAGAGACAAGGTTGAAAACACCCACTGAGAGCAAACCCGGGTTGCTCATCGTCGATGACGACCCACTGATTACCGATACCCTGCACTTCGTGCTCTCGCATGACTTCGAAGTCTACGTCGCCGAGTCGCGGCAGCAGGTCAAGAGCCTGCTCACCCAACTGCCCTCGCCGCCCCCGCTGGCCCTGGTGGATCTGGGCCTGCCGCCAACGCAGCACAAGCCGGACGAAGGTTTCGCCCTCATCACCGACCTGCTCAATCATTCCAAGAAAATAAAGATTCTGGTGCTGTCCGGCCAGAACGACGAAGCCAACGCCCGCCATGCCCGCGCCCTCGGCGCCATCGACTTCATCGGCAAGCCGGCGGAGCCGGAACGGATCAAGGCCGCGCTGCTCTCCGCCCTGCGTTTCGATCAGGATGTGGAGGAAGAAAGCGTCGCCGCGCCGGTTGCGGAGGCGGGCACCATCATCGGCAGCAGTTTCGCCGTCGACAAACTGCGCAACCAGATCAAGCTCTATGCCGATGCGCCCTTCCCTGTGCTGATCGAAGGTGAATCAGGCAGCGGCAAGGAACTGGTCGCGGTAAGCCTGCACCGGTGGTCGAAGCGCCGCGACAAGCCCTACCTGGCCCTCAACTGCGCGGCCATTTCGCCCACGCTGGTCGAACCCACCCTGTTCGGCTATGCCAAGGGGGCGTTCACCGGCGCCACTCAGGCCCATTCCGGCTATTTCGAAGACGCCCGCGAAGGCACCCTGTTTCTCGACGAAATCGGTGAATTGCCGCTGGAACTGCAAGCCAAGCTGCTGCGCGTGCTGGAAAACGGCGAATTCCAGCGGGTCGGCGAAACCAACAGCCGCTTCTCCAACGCCCGCATCGTCACCGCCACCAACCGCGACCTGCGCCGCGAAGTGCGCGAAGGCCGATTCCGCGGCGACCTCTACCACCGCCTTTCCGTGTTTTCCGTACATGTACCGCCGTTGCGTGACCAGAGCGAAGACAAACTGGCATTGCTGGAACACTTCCGTTCCCACTTCGCCCGTGAAGTCGGCGCCGCGACCTTCAACCTCACGACCGATGCGCAACGGCTGTGGGAGGACTACCACTTCCCCGGAAACGTGCGCGAATTGCGCAACATCGTCATCCGCCTCACCACCAAGTACGCCGGCCGCGCCGTCAACGCGCGCGAACTGGAAGGCGAGTTCGACCTCGACGTCGTCACCTCCGGCGGCATTCCCCTGCCGACGGACGCCCATGCCCTGCAGGACTACGCCAAGTCGCACCTGCGCAGCATGCACAACTTCAACCTCGACCAGATCATGAAACAGTGGGAACAAAGCTATGTCGAAGCCGCCCTGGGCATGACCCACGGCAACCTCTCGCAAGCCGCCAAACTGCTGGGTGTGAACCGCACCACGCTGTACAGCCGCATGCAGACGTATCAGAACGAATGAATCTCTGTAGCGCCGGCGCCTCGCCGGCGAGGCGCCGGCGCTACTCACACCCAAGCCCCACTTCCCCGAGCCCCCCAAGATAGGTGAATGGCTGACCGCCCAAGGCGTCATCAGCCATGACCAGCTCAAGATCGCGCTGACCGAGCACGCGGTCAGCGGCATGCCCCTGGGGCGCCAGCTCATCAGCCTGGGTTTCATCAGCGAGGCCATGCTGCGCGACGTACTGGCGCACAACGCCGGCGAGGCCAGCATCGAACTGTCGCAGGCGGTCGCCGATCCGGAAGCCATCGCCCTGCTGCCCGAACACCTTGCCCGACGCCACCGCATCCTGCCGCTGGCGGTGGATTTCGACGCCCACATCCTCACCGTCGCGGTACCGGATCTGTTCAATCTGGTCGCTCAGGACCAGGTGCGCGCCCTTCTGGAAGGCCGCTACGACATTCGCCCGGTGCTGGCATCGGAAGCGCAGATTCTCGAACACCTCGACAAGTTCTACGGTTTCGATCTTTCCGTCGACGGCATCCTGGCTGAAATCGAGACCGGCGAGGTGGACTGGAGCAGCCTGCAAGTGGGAGGGGAATACACCCATCCGGTGGTGCGCCTGGTCAACGCGCTCCTCGCCGACGCGGTCAAGCGCGGTGCATCGGACGTGCATTTCGAGCCGGAAGCCGCCTTTCTCCGCGTGCGCTACCGTATCGACGGCGTGCTGGAACCGATGCGCAGCCTGCACCGCAAATACTGGCCGGCCATCGCCGTGCGCCTCAAGGTCATCTCCGGACTCAACATCGCCGAATCGCGCGCGCCGCAGGACGGCCGCCTGTCGCTCACCCTGTATGGCCGCGGCATCGATTTCCGCGTCTCCAGCCTGCCCACGCTGCATGGCGAAAACATCGTCCTGCGCGTGCTGGATCGGGAAAAGTCCATCATTGCCCTGGAGGCGATGGGCCTGCCGGCCAACACCCTGGCACGCCTGCAAAAAGCCATCGCCCGCCCGGAAGGGCTGCTCATCGTCACCGGCCCCACCGGTTCCGGAAAAACCACCACGCTCTACTCCCTGCTCTCGCACCTGAACCGGGAAGAGGTCAACATCATGACCCTGGAAGACCCGGTGGAATATCCGTTGCCGGTCATCCGCCAGACGTCCATCACAGAACTGTCCAAGGTCGACTTCGCCGGCGGCGTGCGCGCCATCATGCGGCAAGACCCGGACATCATTCTGGTCGGCGAAGTGCGTGATCGGGAGGCCGCGGAAATGGCCTTCCGCGCCGCCATGACCGGCCACCTGGTGCTGACCACCCTGCACACCAACTCCGTTCTCGGCGTCTTTCCCCGCCTGGTCGACATGGGCATCCGCCCCGCCATTCTGGCCGGCAACATCGTCGCCATCGTCGCGCAGCGCCTGGTGCGTCGCCTCTGCCCACACTGCAAGGAAAGCCACGCCCCCGATGCCGATGAACGGGAAGCCCTGGGCGAGTCCGTTCCCGAACGCATCTACCGCCCGGTCGGCTGTACGCAATGCGCCAACAAAGGCTACAAGGGACGTTTCCCGCTGATGGAAAGCCTGCTCATGGATGAAATCCTGGACGAGGCCGTCCTGCGGGAAGCCACCCCGCGCGAACTCGCCGCGCTGGCCAGTGAACGCGGCTGGCGCAGCCTGGCCGAAGATGGCCTGGACCGGGTACGCTCGGGCGACACTTCCCTCGCCGAAATCCGCCGGGTCGTCGACCTGACGCGGCGCTAGAAGACCATGCCCCGTTTCCGCTACCGCGCCGCCGATGCCGCCGGCCATCGCGCCTCCGGCGAACTCACCGCCGCCAACGACATCGACCTCGACCTGCGCTTGCGCCGCATGGGCCTGATGCTGATTCGGGCGCGGCCGGCGCGGCCGCGTGGCCTGCTTCTGTCCAGCCAGCGCATCACCCGGCGCGACCTGATCAGCTTTTGTTTTCACATCCAGCAGATCGCCCGCACCAACGCCTCGCTCCTGGACGGCCTCAAGGATCTGGTGGCCGGCGCGGAAAACACCCGTTTCCGCGATCTGCTGATCATGGTGGTGGATGACCTCGAAGGCGGAAAATTGCTGTCCGAGGCACTCGCCGCGCATCCCGACGTATTCGACCGGATATTCATCGCGCTGGTGCGCGCCGCCGAGAAAAGCGATCAGATCGAAACCGTGTTCGCGCGTCTGGAGCACAGCCTGAAACAACAAGATGAGCTTCAGGCCGAACTCACCCGCCTGCTCATCTACCCCAGCATCACCGCACTCGCCGTGTTGGCGGCAGGCGGCGTCATGCTGTTCTACCTGACACCACGCCTGGCCACCCTGGTCACCAGCCTGAACCTGCCGATGCCCTTTGCCACCCAGTTGCTGGTCGGCCTCTCGGAACTGGCGCGGCAACATCTGCCCTGGCTGATCCCGCTGCTGGTGGCCGTCGGCATCGCCATCCAGGTGGCGGCACGCCATTCCAGCCATCTGGCGGAACGCATGGATGGCATTCTCCTGCGCCTGCCGAGCATCGGCCCCGCCCTGAAAAAACACGCCCTGGCGCGGGTTTCCAGCCTCCTCGCGCTGCTGCTGCAATCCGGAGTCGGTTTGCTCGAAGCGCTCAGCGCCGGCGCCGAAAGCGCCGGGAACCGCGTTATCGCCCACAAGATCAACCTGGCCGCGCAGCAGATCGCCGCCGGCGGTGGTGTCAGCGACAGTCTGCGGCGCCAGGACCTGATGCCGCCCCTGGTACTGCGCATGGTACTCACCGGCGAAACCAACGGCGCCCTGCCGGAAGCGCTGGAAAACGTCGCCTGGTTCTACCAGCGCGATGCGCGCGAAACCATCACGCGCGCGCTCAAACTGCTGGAACCCAGCCTGGCGGCACTCCTCGGCCTGCTGCTCGCCGTGTTGTTGCTGGCGGTATTCCTGCCGGTCTATCAGATCATCGGGGAACTGCCGCTATGATCCTGGTAGACAAACATCATGAAACGAATGGATGGCTCGTAGGATGTGGTTACCGAAGAGTAGGGGCTTCATCAGAGCGCAGCGAACCGCATCAAGTACGGTCGCATTGCTTCCAGGCCATTGGATCTGCCGTTATGAGCGATCCACGTAGCGCAAGGGGGCACCTATGAATCTGTTCAGCCGCCGCCTCCTGCTCTATCTCTCCGCCGCCGGCGCCAGCTGCGCCCTGCAACGCAACGGGCAGCTCTCCGAGGTGCAATACCTGCCCAGCGAGGAAGAAGGCTGGGAGGCATTCAACGCCCTGCTCATGGCACACCCGGACGTCCCCGTGGCCATCGCCGTGGATAGTGTCGATGAGCTGTATCGCGGCGAAATCCTGCCGCGCGCCTGGAATCACGACCGAACAGAAATGACCGGCCGGCGCCTGCGCCAGGTGGTCCATCAGTCACCCTACCGCGCCGCCCTGCGCCAGGGACGCGAACGCAACGCCCCGACACGCGGCGACCGCTATCTCATCATGGGCCTCACCAACCCGGAGCAAGTCCGCCCCTGGTTGGACATCATGCATCTGCGCGGCACACCGCTGGCCGGCATCTGGCTGCTACCGGCCCTCAGCGCCAATCTGGTGCGCCGCTTCCAACTGGAAGACCCCTGTCTGCTGCTGGTTTCCGAACAAACCGGCGGCCTGCGCCTCACCTACCTGGAAGGGGGCGAACTGCGCTTCTCCCGTCTGGCCCCGGTAGATGGCAGCCAGCACGAGAACCCCCTGGAAGGCTATGCCGAAGAAATCGAACGCACCCGCCAGGCACTGGTCGGACAACGCCTGATCAGACGCGACGAGAAGATCAAGGTCGTCCTGCTCGACCCGCTCAACACCCTCAACGAACTCTACGGTTTCCTGCCGGAAGCAGCCGGATTCCAATGCATCAGCATCAATCGCAGCCGCCTGCTGGAAGCGCTCAAGCTCCCCCATGCGCTGCTCGCCGAATCCGCCGACGCCCTCTACCTGAGCCTGCTCTCACGCGCCCCCGCCAGCGCCAACCTGATGACCGCCGAACAGCGCGCCGGCAGCCGCATTTTCTGGCTACGGCGTGGACTGATTTTCGTGGCGGCGGCCTGGCTGACTTTATCCGTGGCCAGCGCGCTGCTGCTGGTGGGCGATAGCTGGCGTCTGGACAGACAAAGCGATGCGCTGGAAACCCAGGCAAAGACGGATCGCGCGCGGGAAAGCGACCTGCTTGCCCCGGGCGGAGGCGCCGACCAGCTCGAACGACGCCTGGCGGCGGTCGAAGCCTGGAACGCCGTGCGCCAACGCGACCAGCGGCCGGCAGCCCTGCTGACGGCCGCCCAGGATGCCGCCGGCGGCGTGGGCGGCATCCTGCTCACCCGCCTTGAATGGCACAACACCCACAATAGCGAGGAAACCAGCCTGACCATCGATGGCAATCTTCCCGGCTTCACCGGAGATTACCGCGCCGCCCACGCCAGTATCGCCGCGCTTGCCAGGCTACTCGGAGAAAAGCTACCCAGGCATCGGGTGGCGGTGGCCGTCTGGCCCCTGAACACAAAATCCGAAGAAGAACAGGAAGGCATCATCGGCACCGGCCAGATTGCCGCGCGATTCCAGCTACAGGTGCGAGCCATACCATGAACCTCCGCCTTCCCGCCCCCCTGCGCCTGCCCACCCTCTGGTTTGCCGCCTCCCTGCTGCTGGGCAGCAGCGTCTTCTACCTGGCGCTCGATGCGCGCATGGCCAGCAAAACCCGGCAAATCGCCACCCAAAGGAGCGCCGACCTGGCCGCGCACGACCTGCGCCGGACCCCGGAGCGGCAAGCGCGGGACCATGCGCAATCCGCCACCTACACTCGCCTGCATGCCACCGGTTTCTTCGGCGATGAAGACCGCCTCGACTGGCTGAGCAGTCTGGCTCGATTGCGCGTATCGATGGATTTGCAACAAGTAACCTGGCGCCTCTCGCCACGCGCGCCCTCAAACCTCAGCCCGGGGCTGTACAGCAGCGCGATGGTTCTTGAAATCGTCCCCATCGACGCGCATCGCCTTGCCCTGTTCCAGGAACAATTGCGCGCGCATGCCCACGGCCGCTTCACCCTGAGCAAATGCACCCTGCAACCGGATGCCAGCGGCAAACAAGGAACGGCAAGCTGCACCCTGGACTGGTGGACCTGGAATGGCGAATAAATCCCGGGGTTTCACCCTGGTCGAACTGGCCATCGTCCTGTTCATCATCACCCTGCTCCTGGGCGGCATGCTCACCCCACTCAGCCAGCAGATCGCCGAACGCCAGAACAGCGACACCCGGCGCGCTCTGGAAAACGCCCGCATCGCCCTCGCCGGATACGCCCTCAGCCACCGGGACAGCACGGGCAAGCCCTACCTGCCCTGTCCGGACCAACACCACGGCATCGGCGCCAATGACGGAGAAGAAGACCGCCTGGCCGACGGGCGTTGCGCCGGCATGGTCGGCGGCCTGCCCTGGCATACCCTCGGTGTGGCGGAAACCGACGCCTGGGGCAACCGCCTGGGCTATGCCGTCTCGCCCGACTATGCCGATGCCGCTCGCGGAATCGTCCACAACCCCGTCCCCGCCACCCTGGTCAGCGTCTGCGGGAACCGTTCCTGCGCTCAACCACTGGCCGCCGTCGCCGTCATCCTCTCGCACGGCCGCAACGGCTTCGGCGCCCACAATGCCGTGGGTGGAATCAACCTGTCCCCCATCTCCGCCGATGAACAAGCCAACACCGATGCCACTCCCCGTTTTGTGATGCACCCCCCCACTGCGGCCGACCGCCCGGGCGGTGAATTCGACGACCTCGCCACCTGGCTCTCCCCCGCCTGGCTGCTGGGCCGGCTATGCGACCCGGCTAACACCTGCGCGGGGCCGTAGGATGTGGTGAGCGCAGCGAAGCGCATCGCCTCCACTCACCGAAGAGGATGCGGTTCGTACCTCACCGCATCCTACGACGGCTGGCCTGGCGCCGATCCGAACGACCTTGCATACCGGCGATGGTAGCGTGCGCTGTGCGCACGATTTGACGTATCCCATGGGATAACCCGTGCCCTGCGGGACGAAATCGTGCGCACAGCGCACGCTACGGAGCTCGTAGGCATCGTGTTACCCACTACGAACACATAGAGCCGAAAGAATCAGCCTCCCCGCCGCATCACGCCACCCGCTTCGCTGGCGCCACCGCCCCGGCACAAGGGCGCATCCAGGTAATCAGGCGCGGGAATTCGCAGGGTCTGATAGAGGCGTTTGAGCTTCTGCCGGTAGACAAGATCGAAGCTCTCGACCGCATCCGCCGGGTTGTAGTCACCAAACCACCAGAACCAGTCCGAGCTCTCGCAGGATTTCAGCAGGGCTTCGGCGGTTTCCGCCTCATCCTCGGGCAGCATCTCCACGACGGCGTCGAAAGACTGCTTGGCCGCGCACAACCAGTCCCAGCCGCGATTCTTGGCGGGGTCGCCCATCCAGGTGGTGAAGTCGCCGTAAACCCAACTCCCGGCGGCAAGTCGCGGCAATTCCTGTGGCGAATCCGGGTACATCTCCAGGTATTCACTGAACGTCGTTGGACGGATGGAGCCGTGCTCGGACAACTCGGCGAACAGTTCGGAGAGGAAATAGAAACCGTTGTAGGGGAAATACTCCCAGGCATTTTCGCCATCCAGGATGACGCTTACGACGGGGTTGGGGCCGGGCGCGTGGCGGCGCAGTTCATCGAGCGCGTGCAACAGATGGCGCACGGCATCGGCGCCGTGCCAGCCCTTGTACTCGAAGCCGATCAGGTCGGAGAGATGGTCATCACGGAAAAACAGGGCCGTATCACTGCCAGGCAGGCGGTAAGGCGTCGTGATCCACGCCGGCTTGTGTTCCAGGCTGCGGCCGGCCTTCACCAGACTATGCCGCAACACCCCCTCGCCGCTCGCCGTCCACTTCACACCAGCTTGCGAAAACAGGCGAACGGTGGCCTCTGAAACCCCCCCTTCCGCCGGCCAGAAACCGGCGGGCGGATGTCCGAAGTGCTCGCGATGGCTGGACACGGCGGCCTCCATATGGGCAATCGCGCGCGCCTCCCCGTCCGGATAAGCCGAGCACACCGGCAACGGCAAGTCTGGGCGTGCATCGCGGGCGGCCTTGAAATCGAGCAGAAGCGGCAAGATGGGATGGCTGTGCGGCGTACTGGACAACTCGATCTGGCCGCGCTCCGCCAGATGCCGATAGCGTGGAAGCAGGTTGGCGACGACACTGCCGTACAGATCGAAAACCGCGCGCCGGTCCGCCAACGTGAAACTTTCGCCGCGCTCCATCAACTCGAGCAGATCGGGACGCGCGCGGCGCAGTGTTTCACCGGTCCAGGCCAAGTGATACCAGGTCACAAGATCCGCCAGATATTGGCCGGAAAGGTACGCCAACCCCGCTTCGCCGCTCTCTTCAACGGTCTTCCACAAGGTGTAGAGACGCTGATAGGCCGGGAAAGGCTCCAGCATGGTGGCATGGTTGAGTTTGAAACACTGGGCGACCAACTGGCGTCGCGCCGCCAGACTCAACGTACCCAGATCAGGCTCGATCAGAAGGGCAAGCAGCGGATCGCGCACCTCGCCACAAGCAAACTGCGTGGCATAGTCGTCTATCTGCTCCACCAGCGTGGGCACGAAATTGACCACGCAACACAGGTTCGGCGCGTCTTCCAGATGCGCCGCCATATCGGCGTAATCCTTGACGGTATGAAGATAGGTCCAGGGCAGTTGATAGCGCCCATCGGCATCACGGTAATCGGGCTGGTGGAAGTGCCAGCAAAGGATGAGGTTCAACAATTGGCGGGTTCCAGAAACGAGGATCGGGCTGGAGAGTGTCACGGCTTACCGACAGATCGCAACCCCCAAGTAGCTTGTCGTCGAATGGCCTATTGCTCCGGCCAAGTGAAGTATGAAGTTGCCGTCATACCGGCGCGGGCCGGAGCAATAGGCGCGGCCGGTTTGCAGCCGGAGATTCCAAAGTCCGACAGGCTCCCAGGCCGAGTTGGCTGTGGCAAGACATCCATGCGCAAGCTCTTCGTTGGCGGACGCGCTCCCGGCGGCGTGGCGGAACAGGGCCGAGGTGAACGCGCGAGAGGTGGATGTATTGATGGTTCGGCATGGCTGGAGGCAAATGGTTTTCATCCGGGGAACCCACCTCGGCGTGCGAGGCTGGCCTTCACAGGCGCCGAACGTGTGCTTGATGGCCTTCGCTTGGCGCCAAGGAACCCTGGCCCTTTGTTTCTTTGATTGCGAGGACGACAAGCGCCTGTTTCACTTGAAAGAAATTGACATCATGCCGCCTTCATGCGCAAACAGCCCGACTTGATTGAACTGGTTCGGAAGGAAACTTTCGTGTAGGGTAATCGCGTGGCAGCTTCCAATCCGTTGCATTTTACCTATTGTTTTATGTTCTTTTTTAGCCGCGCAGCAATATTGGCGGGGTGTTTTTTATTTGCATGAAGACAAGTAAAAAGAGGAAATAAAATGTCCAAGTATCCATCCGGAGCATCGGCGATTGTTGTGGTTTTTTTAATTCTCGGCGTGGTTGCCGCACTTGTTATTGGTAACGTTCTCTATAAGAATTCGACCACGAAACAAGCAACCAACCAAACCGAACTGGAGCCACAGGAAGCACTTGCCTATGAAGAAAACAATCGCCCACAACAACAAGAAATAGAAATGCGGGCAAAACCAGCGGATGAATCAACAAAACAGGTGCTGACAGACCAAGCCATGCTGGATATAAAAGGCAGCCTCCTTGACCCGGATGGCGCCAAATTCGAGATCAATACTGTTCGATTCGATGTTCGCCATGCGGGCTCAAGAGAGGATGTTGTGTGTGGCAATGTCAGCGCCAATAAAAATCCTGACGGAAAGGCCAGACCAGCTCGCTTTGTTTGGCACTCAAGCGGGGAAATAGAAATGGAAGGCGAGGACAATAAAGCACTGTTTCAGCTTGCATGGAGCTTGTTCTGTCGCGCATAAGTGAAGGACTCCAACCGACAGAAAGATTGAAGCAACCTCCCGTCCAGGCATTGAAGAAATGGCAGACGGAAAAGCCCGAATTATTCGTCAAACACGTTTATAAACAGGCGGGACTGGACGGCTAATGGACAACCTGGGTTCAACCTTCGCCCGCGAGTCGGGTCACGGTGACCGCCACTTCCAGGGTATGTGTGCCGCCGCCGTGGGTGACGCCCTTGAGCGGGGTGACGTCGCCGAAGTCGCGGCCCCAGGCGAGAGTGAGATGGCCCTCGCTGGCGGCGATGCCGTTGGTGGGGTCGAAATCGAACCAGCCCAGGTCGGGTAGCCAGACGCCGATCCAGGCGTGGGTGGCGTCGGCGCCCAGTTGCCGTGGCATGCCGGCCGGTGGTGTGGTTTCCAGGTAGCCGCTGACGTAGCGGGCGGCCAAGCCCAGGCCGCGCAGGCCGGCCAGGGCGAGATGGGCGAAATCCTGGCAGACGCCGTGGCGTTCCTTGAGCACTTCGGAAAGCGGCGTGTCGATCTCGGTGGCATTGGGTCGGTACTGGAAATCGGCGTGGATGCGCGCGCTGAGGTCGGCCACGCTTTCGAGCAGAGGGCGGCCGGGCGGGAAGCTGGCGCGGGCGTACTCGGTGGCTTCCGCGTGCCGCGCGATCATGGGCGATTCCAGGCAGAACTCGCGCGCGGCGACGGCCTCGACGGAGAGAATGCGCTGCCGCGTGGCCACTATTTCCCAGGGCGGCGAGGCGGGAGCCGGCGGCGGTGCCGCGCGTTCGACCACGCTGTGGGCCGTCACGCTCAAGACCTGGTGTGGCTGCCGTGACATGAACCAAACAACCCGGTTGCCCCAGGCGTCGTTTCGCTCCTGACGGTCGTCGATGCTCGGATGCAGTTCCAGGTGGCTTTCCAGCACGCGCTGGCCGGGGGTGTCGCGCGGCAGCATCCGTGCCTCACCGTAGTTGAGGTCGACACTCTGGGCGTAGCGGTAGCGGGTGAGGTGTTCGATGTGGAAACGGGTCATCGCGGGATTCCCCCCTTTATCAAAGGGGGGCCAGGGGGGATTTCTGCGGCTGGCAACCAGGCATACGTCGCGAAATCCCCCTCAATCCCCCTTTGGAAAAGGGGGAAGTCGCCCCAGTCAGCGCTCCATGTGTTTTCGACATCAAACGCATACAGCCCCTTTGGGACAGGGGGGAGCAAAGCGCGGTGACGAGGCCGTTATTCATGCCCGCACCTCCCCCGCGTTCAGGGTATGCAGCTCCTGCACATGGGTGAACCAGGTCTGGGTGATGGCGCTGGAGGCTGCGCCGAGGGTGTTGGTGACCTCGTTCAGGGTGCGCAGCAGTAGCGCGCGTTGTTCGTTACCCACATCCGGGTCGGTCATGTTGGAGGCGCTGGCGAGCAGGCGTTGTTCCGCGTCGTGCAGCAAGTGCCGCGCCTCGCAATGTTGTAGTGGGCGGGCGATTTCGCCGAGGTGCAGGCGCGCGGTGTTGAGTTGATAGATCAGCGCGCGCGGGCTGTCCGTGTCCCACAGCAGCAGTTCCAGCACCCCGGCCAGGAACGGTTCGCCCCGGTAGCGGCGGCGGAAGGTGACCAGGCTGTCCGCGCTTTGCAGCACCAGGGACAGACTTTCGCGCTGGGCTTCCTCGGTGAGCCGCGATTCCAGGATGCGGGAGAGCACATTGCCGGCGATGAGACCGCGTTCGATGCGGCGGCCCAGGTCGAAGAAACGGAAGGCATCCGCGCGCGGCAGGGTCTCCGAGGCGAGGCCGGCGAGACCGGCCAGGGTGTCGATCAAATGGCCGAGCCAGAGGTCGCTGCGTTCATGACCACGGTTACGGCGGCGTTTGCTCCAGTCGCGCTCGATGCGGTCGAGCAGGCGCCAGATCGCCACCGACCAGTATTCGCGCGTGCTGTAGGTGCAGCCAAGCAGGGCGCGCACGGTATGGGCGAGGTTGCCGGGATGATCCTTGTGGGTAATCAGGTCGTGTACCTCGGCCGCCAGCGTCGCGGGAAAGTCGGCTTGTTCGACCAGGCCACGGCCTTCGGGCCGGTAGCCGATCATGCGCATCAACGCGGTCAATACCGGCACCTGGCCGGGCGTGGTTTCCTCTTCCCAGAGGCCATCGAGCAGCGCGCGCAGCAGGCGCGCCACCCCTTCCGCGCGTTCCAGGTAGCGGCCCGCCCAGAACAGGTTGTCCGCCGCGCGGCTGGTGAGGATTTCCATTTCCGCCGGGTGTGCGGTCCAAAGTTGCACGCTGGAGGGAATCGCCTTGGGCGGCGCCGGGGTGACCCAGGTGTCTTTCGAGAGGGCGCCACTCTGGCCGGACAGCAAGGTGCCGTCGCCGCAACGGGTGAGGCCGCCGGGCATGGCGACATAGCCGTCCCCCTGGCTGACCAGGAAGGCGCGCAAGCTCATGTGTCGCGGCGCCAGACGGTGGTCGCGTAGCGCCGGAACGCTGGACAGCGCCATCGGCTGTTGGCCGACGTAGAGATGCGGCCGCGCGCGGATGCGCGCGCGCCAGGTGGCCAGTTGCCTGCGGTCCAGGTGCGCGCCCAGCACGGTTTCGCTGGTCTGGCCACGGGCGATGGGTTTGAGCACCAGATGTGGCAGGTTGGCCAGCACGTATTCGCATTCCTTCTCCTGCCCGCACCACCAGGTGGCGGCGGTGGGCAGGGTCAGGTCCTCGCCCAGCAGTGCCCGCGCCAGGCCGGGCAGGAAGGGCAGGAGCGCGGGATTTTCCAGCAGGCCGGAGCCGGGCGGATTGGCCATCGCCACCGTGCCGCGACGCAGCGCCTCGATCAGCCCGGCGGTGCCCAGGCGCGAGTCTTGCCGCAGTTCCAGCGGGTCGCACCATTCCTCGTCGAGGCGGCGCAGGATTACATCCACCGGTTTCAGGCCGGATACCGCCTTCAGCCAGACCCGCCCGTCGCGCACGGTGAGATCGTCGCCCTGGGCCAGGGTGTAGCCGAGGCGGGCGGCCAGGTAGGCATGTTCGAAATAGGTTTCGTTGGCGGGGCCGGGGCTGAGCAGCACCACGTGCGGTTGTTCGCGCGGTGATAGTTTGAGCAGCGCCGCCTGCACCGCTTTCAGCCAGTGGGTGAGTTTGGCCACGCCGGCGCCTTCCAGGAGTTCCGGGAAGGTGCGCGCCATGACCGCGCGGTTTTCCAGGGCATATCCGGCGCCGGAAGGCGCTTGTGTACGATCCGCCACCACCCAGACCTGGCCATCCGGCCCGCGCGCGAGGTCCGCCGCGTAGAGCAGCAGTTGCCTTTTGTCGGAGGGCAACGCGCCGAGCATCGGGCGCAGATAGCCCGCATGGCCGTAAACCAGTTCCGGCGGCAGCAGGCCGCGCTTGAGCACGGTCTGGGCGCCGTAGAGATCGCGCAGCAGCAGATCGAGCAGGCGCGCGCGCTGATCCAGGCCGGCGGCGATGGCCAGCCATTCGTTGCCGTCGAGCACCAGGGGGATCGGGTCGAGTTCCCAGGTGCGACTACCGCCGCGTGGATCGCCGTAGACGTGATAGGTGACCCCGTTCTCGCGCAGCAACCGGGTAATACGCTGTCCGCGCGCCGCCCACTCGCGCGCACCCAGCCGGGTCATGCCCTCGACCAGATGCGCCCAGTGCGGGCGCACGCCGGTTTGCGTGTCCCACATTTCGTCCCAGGTGTTGGGGAGGGGGTGGTAATCGGAGGACGGGGTAAGCAGGGAAAGCTGAGACATGGCTGAATACTACCGAAGCAACGCGTCCAAGTAGTGCCGGCGGGCACTTCTGGTAGGCCAAAAACGCCGGCAAGGATGCCGGCGCTACTCAGGTGTCACTCGGGTTTTCGCCGCAGATCCAGGGTGTAGGGATATTCCAGCGTGGGCTCTTCCGGAGGCGGCGCCATCGGGCGCGGGCCACCGCCTTCGGGGACGAATCTGGCCAGGCTGGCGAGGTCGGGCGGCTCGGCGACCTGGCCGGGGGTGTGGTTCCAGTCCTGGTAGCGGTTGACGCGACGCGACTCGGCCTCAAAGGCGTTGATCGGGAAGGTGTCGTAGCTGCGCCCGCCAGGGTGGCTGACGTGATAGGCGCAGCCGCCGATGGCCTTGCCGGTCCAGGTGTCGATCAGGTCGATCACCAGCGGGCTGTGCACGCCGATGGTGGGGTGCAGCGCGGAGGGCGGTTGCCAGGCGCGGTAGCGGATGCCGCTCACGTATTCGCCGTGGCGGCCGGTCGATTTCAGCGGCACCCGGCGGCCGTTGCAGGCGACCACATAGCGGTTGTCGGTCAGGCCGGTGACCATGATCTGTACCCGTTCCACCGAGGAATCGACGAAGCGGGCGGTGCCGATATGGCTGACTTCTTCACCCAGGACATGCCAGGGTTCGATGGCGCTGCGCAGTTCGATTTCGATGTCGTCGATATTGACCGTGCCGATGCGTGGGAAGCGGAATTCGATGCGGCACGCCGTCACCGCGCCAGAAGATCCCCAGCGCGAAGTGCTTGCTCAGGCGCTGCCACAGATCCCGCGCGCGATCCAGTTTGTGATCGCCGAACGCGGCGGTGTTCCACTGCGCCGATTCCATGTCGTCGATGGAAACGAAGGTGGGTTCACCTCCCATGGTCAGGCGCACGTCGTTTTCGCTCAGTTTCGCGTCCACCGCGCGTCCCAGTGCGTCGATGGCGGCCCACTGGTCGTCGCGGTAGGGCTTGGTGACGCGCGGATCTTCATGGATGCGCACGACACTGTTGTCGAAGCTGAAGGTGACCTCGCATTCATCCGTGGCGCCGGTCACCGGCGCCGCGCTGACCGGGTCCGGCGTGCATGCCAGCGGGATATGGTTTTCCCCGGCGAACAGGCCGGAGGTGGGGTCGAGGCCAAGCCAGCCGGCGCCCGGCACGTAGACCTCGGCCCAGGCGTGCAGATCGGTGAAATCGGCTTCCGGGCCGGAAGGGCCGTCAAGCGATTTCAGGTCGGCGGTGAGTTGCACCAGGTAGCCGGAAACGAAGCGGGCGGCAAAGCCGAGATGGCGCAGGAGCCACGGCCCAGAGCCAGCGTTTCCTCGCAGGTCTGCACGCCGGGTTCCATGCGGATGTTGTATTGCAGGGCCTTCCAGACTTACTAATTGATGTCCACCAGGAAGTCCTGGGTGGAGCGTGGTGTGTGGTCCACTTCCTTCAGCCAGGCCAGCAGAAGCGGGCCGGATTCGACCCGCTCGCAATAAGGCACCAGTTCCTTGGTCAATTGTTGGTCGTATTCGAACGGGTAGTCCTTGGCGTATTCCTCCAGGAAAAAGTCGAACGGGTTGATCACCGTCATGTCGGCGATGACTATGGTGGACCCCAGCGTCAAGACAATAATCCAGCTGGTTTAAGCTTCGCACGCAACTTCACTCGCAGCGGAACGGCGCTGCCCCGGTTTTGCTTTTGACTTGGGCACGCTTCGCTTTGCCCAACCTACGAACTGCTGTTCTTGCACGCGCAGGTGACGGCAGGAATGCGAGCCTGAGCTGTTTGATTCTCACTTGATTCGAAAGAATCTAATGAATTATCGGGGGCCGCTTTCGAGCCATTTCAGACGGCCAGGCTCATGGTGTGGGTGTCTTTGTTCGGCCTAAGCCTACGTAGACTGTCAAACAAACTCACCCCCAAACAGCAGGGTCCACGCAGTTCGATAGGCAATTTGGTGTTGGGTCTCTTGGGACAGCCGGCGCAGGAAGTCCCGGTGTTTGCGGTCGTAGTCCGCGATCTGCTCGATGCGGTCGCCGCCCAAATCCAGCGCGGACAGAAAACGTTCCGGGTAGGCCACCAGGAGATCCTTCCAATCATCCCTGAGGGTGCCGAACGTGCCCCACACCCGGGAATGGCGCTGGTTGCTGACTGGGTAGACAGACATGGCATCACCGAACGCCGTGTCGAACCAAAGGTTGGGAAAACGCTTGATCAGGCCCTCCACATACGCGGGTGAATAGCTCGATGCCCGCTCGATGTAACGCACCTGTCCTGCATGGCACCAGATGACCTTTGCCTTGGGGTACTGATCCAGCATCCGTTCCAAAGGCGGCAGCAGCCGGTCTTCGACTTCGTAGTGCAACTGGAAAGGCAGGCCCAGCTTCTCGCTCAGGGCGAACAGTTGATGCCCGACTGAACCATCGATGGTGACATCGACATCGCGATCCAGTTCCCCTCGCTTCACCTGCCGTGGCGAAGGGTAATGCCGCATCTCGAACTCGCCGAGCAGGAACATCGGGCTCCTTGCAGCGGCGGCTTCCTGGGCGGCAAAGAACTCGTCCGGCGCCTCGGTGATGAAAGGAGGTTGGCCGCCATTGCCAACCGGTATGAAACGGTCAGGGAAAGCTGCGAGCAATCGTTCCGACAGGTTGTCAAAACGGATGCCCTTGGCGAACTGGCCCTTGGTCGGGTCGGCCGAAAGCGCCATCAGGCCGATGTTCAACTCATCCATGCTCCGGACGACGAAGGCGATGTCGACCTTGGTGGGGTTACATGAGCTTTCGATATCGATATACGGCAACTGGCCGTCGGCGAGGATGCGCTTCAGGCGTGCGGCATAGCCCGACTTGAGCGCTGTGGTCGGTGAAGCCGATTGTGCGTCGGCGGTTGGAGAAAGCCAGGCGGCAAACGGGAAAATGAGCCCGAATTTCAGTAATTGGCGTCGTGTGTTGCTTTCCGTGGTACTAACCCTCACCCGCGCTACCACATCAAGTCATCCGGAATCTGGAAGGCGGCATATGGGTCGTCCGCAGCGATCTCGGTGCTGGTCTTGTTTACCCGAACGACGAGCGAGGCATCGCGCTCGGCGATCTTGTCGGCGATAACCCGGGGAACCAATTCGGTGCTGCCGCCCTGGCAGACGATCACCAGGTGCCCGGCCGTTAAATGCGCCTTGACCGCGGCCGACACATACAGCCGGTCGATCTTGTTGCCTCGGGTGAAGTTGTAGGCGATGTCGCCAGTACCCTTGCTCTGGCGATTCTCCCGCACCATCTGGGCGATTTGCGCCTCGATCGCCTTTTGGGTGGCGGCCGCATCGCGCTGGGCATTGAGTTCGCGGGCTCGTTCTGCATTCTTGCGTTGCATTTCGAGCGCGGCCAGGCGTGCTTCATCGACACTTTGCGTGCCGGTCCGGCGCTCGACCTTCTTCTGCTTGCTCTTGTCGTGGTTGGCCTGTTTGACTTTTTTATTGTCGACCAGGCCGGCTTTTAATAACTGCTCCGCAAAAGAAGCCATCTGTACTGCTCCGAAAAATGGGCCGCCGGCCAGAGGAAAGACGCGAGCATAGCAAAAGCCGACTCCGCGGACCCGCGATCGCGGCCTTGCCGGGGCTCCTGGCCCAAGAGCCGCGATGACCGTCGTTCGGCGGCATAAACGCCGGAAAACCGCACCACCGGATTGTCGAGCGTCACCATCCCTACCCCCGCTTGTCATCTTTGCGACAACGACTCACACCACCAACTCACTGAAATAAAAACGTTTTACCTCTGGCATACGGATTGCGAGGGAGTACTCATCCGCCACTCTCGTCGTCTCCATCCCCATGGCCGAGATCATCAAACGCAACAAGGCCCCCCCTTTGGATAAGGGGGGGGCCGCCAGGCACATAGCGGTTTCAACTCGCGCATAACCCTCGCGGAGCAATCCAATGACCGCCTGGCCGCGGTATGACAACCACCTTGCGAGGGGCGTAGAAACGTCGGCCATTACGCCGGACGAGCCTACTTCCCGCGCCGAATGCCGGCGCTACTTCAACGCCCCATCCGATATTCAGCGGAGCGGCCGTGCGCTTGCAAACCTTCACCGTAGGCCAGGGCCGCGGCGATTTCGCCGAGGGTGTGGGCGCCCTGGGCGGAGACGTGGATCAGGCTGGAGCGTTTCTGGAAATCGTAAACGCCCAGGGGAGAGGAGAAGCGCGCGGTGCGCGAGGTGGGCAGCACGTGGTTGGGGCCGGCGCAGTAGTCGCCTATCGCCTCGCAGGTGTTGCGGCCCATGAAGATGGCGCCGGCGTGGCGAATCTTGGGCAGCATGGCGTTGGGGTCTTCCACCGATAGCTCCAGGTGTTCCGGGGCGATGAAATTAGCGATTTCCGCTGCTTCGTCGAGGTCGCGGCAGAGGATGAGGCCGGCGCGGTTGCCGATGGAGGCGGCAATCACCTCCTGGCGCGGCATGGTCGGCAACAGTTTGTTCACGCTGGCCTGCACGGCGTCGAGATAGGCGGCATCCGGGCTGATCAGGATGGATTGCGCGAGTTCGTCGTGTTCGGCCTGCGAGAACAGGTCCATCGCGATCCAGTCGGGATCAGTCTTGCCATCGCAGATCACCAGGATTTCCGAGGGGCCGGCGATCATGTCGATGCCGACGATGCCGAATACGCGGCGCTTGGCTTCGGCCACATAGGCGTTGCCGGGGCCGACGATCTTGTCCACCTGCGGGATGGTCTCGGTGCCGTAGGCCAGGGCGGCGACAGCCTGAGCGCCACCGATACAGAACACCCGGTCGACCCCGGCCACGGCGGCGGCGGCGAGCACCAGATCGTTCTTCACGCCATCCGGGGTGGGCACCACCATGATGAGTTCCTTCACACCCGCCACCTTGGCGGGGATGGCGTTCATCAGCACGGAAGACGGGTAAGCCGCCTTGCCGCCCGGCACATAGAGGCCGACGCGATCCAGCGCGGTGACCTGCTGGCCCAGCACCGTGCCGTCTTCCTCGGTATAGGTCCAGGATTCCTGGCGTTGCTTCTCGTGATACACGCGCACCCGCTCGGCGGCCTTGCGCAATGACTGTTCCAGACGCAACGGTAATTTGCCCAGCGCGGCGTGCAGTTCGTCTTGCGAGATTTCCAGCGCGGCCATGTTCGCCACATCGAGGCGGTCGAAGCGCGCGGTGTATTCGATAACTGCCGCGTCGCCGCGTGCTTTCACGGCGGCGAGAATTTCCGAAACCGCATTACTGACCGCGCTATCGGTGGCATCGTTGAACGCCAGAAGTTCAGAGAGACGGGCGCGAAAATCTGGAGAAGCGGCGTCGAGACGGGCGATGGCGAGGTCGGACATGGCGGGCCTGGGTCTGTTTTGATGCGGTGCGGAATTATAGCCATTGGTTTACTCTCGGCATCTGTTTACGGCTCACGTTGTCCGCCCTTGTCGGCAATTTAAACGCGCCGTAGGCGGCGCCGCTTGCGGGCCGAAACTCCTCGCTCGGCTCATCGGTTCGGCCCGAAAGCGGCGCCGCCTGCACGCAGGGTGAATGTTTCTGGCCCCGTTTTGCCGAAGTTCTTCGTGTTGGAGTCCATCTTGAAGCGTCATTCCTCAGCGGCCTGGTTGTTGCCGGCCCTTCTGCTCATCCCGCTCGCCGCCTGCAAACCGCAGCCCACCACAGCGCCCGGCGGCATGGCCGGCATGCCGCCGCCCGAGGTGGAAATCATCATAGCGACACCGCGCGGCGTGGCGTTGACCATCGAGGCGCCCGGTCGCTTGCAGGCGGTACGCACGGCAATCGTTGCGGCGCGCGTGGAAGGCATCCTGGAGCGTCGTCTCTATCGCGAGGGCAGCGAAGTCAAGGCCGGCGCGCTGCTGTTCCGCATCGACGACCGCAGTCTCGCGGCCAATCTGGCCAGCGCCGGCGCCAATCTGGCCAAGGCACAGGCGCAGGCATTGATCACCGGCCAGAACCAGGAGCGCATGCAGTCGCTTGCGGGCAGCAAGGCGATCAGTAAACAGGAGCTGGATCAGGCCGTGGCGGCCAAATTACAAGCCGATGCCGAGGTGCTGGCGGCGAAGGCGGCCGTGACACGATCCGAAATCGACCTTTCTTATGCCAAGGTCACCGCGCCTATTTCCGGCCGCATCGGCCGTGCCCTGGTGAGCGAGGGTGCGCTGGTGGGCAAGGGCGAAGCCACCGCATTGGCCAACATCGAGCAATACGACCCGATCTGGGTGAACTTCTCGCAGTCGAGCGCCGACTTCCTCGATCTGCGCGAAGCGCAGCGCCGGGGCCAGGCCGTGGCGAGCAAGGCGCCGGTAAAACTGCTGCTGGAAAACGGCCGCGAATATGCCCACCCCGGCAAGCTCCTGTTCAACGATCTCGCGGTAGACCCGGCCACCGGATCGGTGGGTTTGCGCGCCGAGTTCGCCAATCCCGATCGCACCCTGCTGCCGGGCCAGTTCGTCACCGTGCGCCTGCCGGTGGCCCAGGCCGCGAACGCCATCGTCGTGCCGCAACGCGCGGTGCAGGTGTCGCCGCAAGGCCAGATCGTGCTGCTGGTCAGCGACGACGGCAAGGTGGCCGCGCAACCAGTCAAAACCGGTGGCATCGCAGGCGGAGACTGGATCATCAGCGAAGGACTCAAGGGCGGCGAGAAGGTCATCGTCAACGGCGTGCAGAAGGCGCGACCGGGCATGGCGGTGACAGCGGTAGCGGCGAAACCATGATTCGTCCGATTCCCGTAGGGTGCGCCGTGCGCACCACGATTTCGGTGCGCACGGCGCACCCTACCGAGTAACCCCCATGCTCCCGCGCTTCTTCATCGACCGTCCTATCTTCGCCTGGGTTGTGGCGCTTTC
Source organism: Pseudomonadota bacterium (assembly GCA_030684775.1). Classification (GTDB taxonomy): domain Bacteria; phylum Pseudomonadota; class Gammaproteobacteria; order Burkholderiales; family Thiobacillaceae; genus PFJX01. The sequence continues at coordinate 19,602 of JAUXXW010000168.1, read as the reverse complement.
CATTTTGCTGGCGGGCGCGCTGGTGTTCCCGAAGCTGCCGGTTTCGCAATATCCGGAAGTCGCTCCCCCGGCCCTGTCCATCACCGCCGTCTACCCCGGCGCCAGCGCGCAGGTGGTGGAAGACGCCGTCACCAGCCTGATCGAACAGGAGATGAACGGGCTGGATAACCTGCTTTATATGGAGTCCAACTCGGATTCCAGCGGCGTGCTCACCCTGACCCTGACCTTCGCCACCGGGGTCAATCTCGACATCGCCTCGGTGGAGGCGCAGAACCGCATCAAGCGGGTGGAAGCGCGCCTGCCCGATGAAGTGCGGCGCCAGGGCATCACGGTGGCGAAGGCACGGCGCAACTACATGATGTTCGTGACCGTGTTTTCGCCCGATCAGTCGCTCAACGCCATCGACCTGGGCAGCTTCACCGCCGCCAACGTCCTGGAGAACCTGCGCCGCGTGCCGGGCGTGGGCGAGGCCAACCTGTTCGGCACCGAATACGCCATGCGCCTGTGGCTGGACCCCTTGAAACTGGCCAGCTTCGGCATGACACCGGGCGAGGCCTTGCAAGCGGTGCAGGCGCAGAACGTGCAATTGGCGACTGGCGAACTCGGGCAACTGCCCGCCCTCCCCGGCCAGCAACTGACCGCCACGGTGATTACCCAGGGCCGCCTGAAAACCCCGGCCGAGTTCGGTGAAATCCTGCTGCGCACCACGGGCAGCGGCGCCGCCGTGCGTTTGAAGGATGTCGCGCGGATCGAGCTGGGCGCCCAGGATTACAGCGTTCAGGCGCGCCTGAACGGCAAACCCACGGCCGCCATCGGCGTCAAACTGGCGCCCAGCGGCAATGCCCTGGAAACCGCCAAGGCGGTCAAGGCGCGCATGGCGGAACTGGCCAAATTTTTCCCGCAAGGCGTGTCCTGGGATGTGCCTTACGACACCTCGCGTTTCGTGGAGATTTCCATCCGCGAAGTGGCCTACACCCTGGCCGAGGCCTTCTTCCTGGTGTTCCTGGTGATGTGGCTGTTTCTGCAGAACCTGCGCGCGGCCATCATCCCCACCCTGGTGGTACCGGTATCGCTGGTCGGCACCCTGGTCGGCCTCTATCTGCTGGGTTATTCGATCAACGTGCTGTCCCTGTTCGCGATGGTGCTGGCGATCGGCATCGTGGTGGACGATGCCATCGTCGTGGTGGAGAACGTCGAACGCATCATGACCCAGGAGGGTCTGCCGGCGCGCGAGGCCACTTCCAAGGCGATGGGCCAGATATTCGGCGCCATCGTCGGCATTACCGTGGTGCTGTCGGCGGTGTTCATCCCGATGGCCTTCTTCACCGGCTCGGTGGGCGCCATCTACCGCCAGTTCGCGGTGACCCTGGTGATGACCATGCTGTTCTCGGCGTTCCTGGCGATCAGCCTGACCCCGGCCCTGTGCGCCACCCTGTTCAAAGGCATGACCCGCGAGCAGATGGAACACAACACGGGCTTCTTCGGCCTGTTCACCCGCTTCTTCAACCGCACCACGAGCGGCTATCTGAAGGGCGTAACCGCCTCGGTGAAGCGGCCGCTGCGCATGATGCTGGTGTTCGCGGGCCTGGTCGGCATCACCGTCTTCCTGCTCCTGCGTCTGCCCACCGGCTTTCTCCCGGATGAGGATCAAGGCTATCTGATCTCCATCGTGCAACTGCCGGCCGGCGCCACCCAGGAGCGCACCGTGGCAGTGTTGTCGCACCTGGAACAGCATTTCCTGAAACAGCCGGAAGTGGCCAAGGTAGTCGGCGTCGCCGGCTTCTCCTTCTTCGGCAAGGGCCAGGATGCGGCCATCGCCTTTGTCCGACTGAAGGACTGGGACGAGCGCACCAAGCCCGACGACCACGCACTCAAGGTGGTGCAGCGCGCCAACATGGCCTTGTTCGGTGTCAAACAGGCGCTGATTTTCTCCCTCAATCCACCGCCGATCCCGGAACTCGCGGCGGTGGGTGGCTTCGACTTCCGCTTGCAGGACCGTTCCGGCCTCGGCCGCGAGAAATTGCTGGAAGCGCGCAACCTGGTGCTGGGCATGGCCTCGCAAGACGCCCGTCTGGCCGGTGTGCGCCCGGAAGGCAAGGAGCCGGCGACGCAGTTGCTGCTCGACATCGACCGTCTGAAAGCCAGCAGCCTGGGCATCGACATGAGTGAGTTGAACCAGACTCTGGCGGTGGCGCTGGGCTCGGCCTACGTCAACGACTTCATCCGCGACGGCCGTGTGTTGCGCGTGGTGATGCAACTGGACGCCCACGCGCGCGCCACGCCGGAAGGACTGCTCTCGCTGCGGGTGCGCACCATGAAGGGCAACATGGTGCCGCTCTCGGAAATCGCCACGCCGCGCTGGGTGGTCGGTTCGCCCAAGCTGGACCGCTACAACGGCGTGCCGGCGATGAAGATCGCCGGCGGCCCGGCGCCCGGCCGCAGCACCGGCGAGGCGATGGAAGCGATGCAGGAAATCGCCGGCAAACTGCCGCCCGGCATTGGCTTCGAGTGGTCCGGCACCTCGTTCGAGGAAAAACTCTCGGGCGCGCAGGCGCCGGTGTTGTTCGCCCTCTCCCTGATCGTCGTGTTCATGTGCCTGGCGGCGCTCTATGAAAGCTGGACGGTGCCGCTGGCGGTGTTGCTGGTGGTGCCGTTAGGCGTGTTCGGCGCGGTGCTGGCGGTGACCCTGCGCGACCTGCCCAACGACGTCTATTTCAAGGTCGGCCTGATCGCCATCATCGGCCTCTCGGCGAAGAACGCCATCCTGATCGTGGAATTCGCGCGGCAAATGGAGGCTCAGGGCAAGAGCACGCTGGATGCCGTCATGCAGGCCTGCCGCCTCAGATTCCGCCCCATCATCATGACCTCGATCGCCTTCATCTTCGGCGTCCTGCCGCTGGCGATTTCCAGTGGAGCGGGTGCGGCCAGCCGCCACGCCATCGGCACCGGCGTCATGGGCGGCATGATCGCCGCCACGGTGCTCGCCGTATTCATCGTCCCGGTGCTCTATTTACTGGTGCGCAAACTATTCCCCGGCCCCATCCGCTACCACGGCGCCGCCCTGCATGGAGACGACCATGAATAAGGCACTGATTGCCCTGCTGATCGCCAGCCTGAGCGGCTGCATCTCGCTTCCGACCCTGCGCAAGGCCAGCCCCGACCTGCCGCAAGCGTGGCCCGCCGTCTCCCCTGCGCCCTCGGGGGAGAAGGAACAACGCCTGCCAGACTGGTGGACCCACTTCAACGACCCCGCCCTCACCACCCTGATCAACGAGGCGCTACAACACAACAGCGACCTCCTCCTCGCCGCCGCGCGCATCGAGGAAGCCCGTTCCGCCCTGGGGCTGCGCGACGCCGACAGGCATCCAAATGTGGCAATCGGCACCAGCGCCGACCGCACCCGCGCCACGGAAAAAGGCAGCTTCCCGCAGCCCTCCCCGGTCAACAACAAATTCCAGGTCAACCTCCAGGCCGCTTACGAAGTCGATCTCTGGGACCGCTACCGCCAGGCCAGCGCCGCCGCTCGCGCCGACCTGCTGGCCTCGGAATATGCCCGCGAAGTGGTCCGGACCAGCCTGGCCAGCAGCGTCGCCCAGGCCTATTTCCAGATCGCCGCCCTGGACGCCGCTCTGGCGCTTACCCAGGACACCCTGAACAACCGGCGCGAGGCGGTTGATTTGCACCAGCTTCGTTTCGCTGCCGGCATCGTCTCGGAACTGCCATTGCGTCAGACGGAAGCGGAACTGGCGGCGCTGGAAGCGGCCCAGGCGGGCCTCATCCGGCAACTGCGGCAGCAGGAAACCGCGCTGGCCCTGCTGCTCGGCCGTTCGCCGCGTGCGCTGGCGGATGACCCGGTGGCGCGCGGCAAGCCGCTGGCCAACCTGACAGCGCCGCCGGCCATTCCCGGCGGTCTGCCCTCCGACCTGCTCGCCCGCCGCCCCGACATCCGCCAGGCGGAACAACGCCTGGCCGGCGCCGAAGCGCGGGTGCTGGCGACCAAGGCCGCGATCTATCCCTCGCTATCTCTCACCGCCAATCTGGGCACGGAAAGCAAGGCGCTTTCCAACCTGTTCAGCGGCCCCGCCACTATCTGGGGCATCGGCGCCGGCCTGGTGCAGACGCTGTACAACGCCGGCCGCACCGAAGCCGCCCTGAAAGGCGATGCCGCGCGTCAGGAACAGGCGCTGCTCGCCTACGAACAAACCCTGCGGGTCGCCTTCAAGGAAGTGCTCGATGCGCTGGTGGCCAACCGTCAGGCGCGCGAAGCCGGCGCGGCGGAAACCCGGCGCGCGCAGGCGCTGTCCCGCGCCGCCGAACTGGCCGGCTTCAAATATCAAAACGGGGTTTCCAACTACCTGGAAGTCCTCGACGCCCAGCGCAACCTGTATCAGGCCGAACAAAACCGCATCGAAGCGCACCGCGCGCAACTGGCGGCCACGGCGGAATTGTTCAAGGCGCTGGGGGGAGGCTGGCTTCCCCGGTCTGAAACTTCGCTTCCAGACGAGCGCGGGTAAGCGTCACTGTATTCAGCCCCTGTTCGTTGGCGAACAGATACATGCCGCCCATCGGGCTGATCCAGGTCAGGGCGAGTTCACGCGACGAACCTTGAGCCTTGAATACCACCCGGTCACCCAGCCGCAACTTCGGCCGAGAAGCACCCTGACTGGTAGCGGGTAACTCGGGCGCGGACAGATCATGGAGATCGGATTCCTCGGGGCTGCTCATGTCTTCCGCGTGCAGGCGGGTGATCGGCCCCTCCCCGTCCAATCCCGCTTGCAGCCACTCCCGCGCCAGGGCCGCATGCAGCATGGCCAGACGCTCGAACAGGGCATCACGCTCGCTCAACGGCATACCCAGGCCGGAGCATCCGGCATGCAAGCGGGATAACAAGGTGGGCAGCACCCGCAGCAACATGCTCGCCTCCTCCACACCTCGTTTCGGCACCAGGCTCCAGAGCAGGGCATTGACGGTTTCCCAACCGGCCTTCCAGTCACCGTGCTGATTGCCCTTGGCCCGATAGATACCGGCCAACAGGCGCGACCAATCCCGCATGAGAAAGGCATGCACCTCTTCCGGCGCGCCGCTCTTTCTGAGTTGCTGCGCCATCTCGTCCTGAATCTTGCCGAGCACATCGCTCGTGCGTGGGGGTTTTTCGGCCATGAGTCACTTCTCTTTCGAGTTCCAGAGCTGTGTATCGGCTTAATCACGAATTTCTTTAGACACAAGGTGTTAGCGCATTTTTGCGCGGATTAACGCTTTGCCGAAAAGGGTATTCCTGTTACCCTGCCCGCTGTTTTGCCGTGTCGGGATCTCATAAATGAACCGTATTTTTACCCGCAAGCACCTGTTTTTGACGTTGGCCGCGCTGCCATTCATGGGCGTTGTTGCCGCCTTCGGCATTGCCCCCAACACCCCCACCGAACATATTCAGCGTGAAACCGTGGTGGAAAGTGTCGAACTGTCCCAGGTTCAGGCCACCGACAGCGGCACCTTTGATTTCTGGCGCGAGGAACGCATCGGCCGTGGCGATACTCTGCAAAGCCTGCTCACCCGCCTGGGCGTCGACAGCGAAGAAACCCGCAAGGTTCTTGCCGCCGCCCATGAAAGCAAATCATTGGGTCGTCTGACCCCCGGCCGCAGCGTCCTGGCGCGCGTCACCTCCGGCGGCCAACTGATGTTGTTTCGCTATCTGGTTTCCGATGACAAGCTGGTCACGCTGACGCGTAGCGGTGGCGAATTCAAGGCCGCCGAACTTCCGGTGGCACTGGAAGCCCGCCAGATCATGCGTTCCGGTGAAATCAATAGCTCCCTGTTCGGCGCAACCGATGCCGCCGATGTACCCGACCGCATCGCCTCCGAAATGGCCGAGGCCCTTTCCGGCGACATCGACTTCCACAAGGATTTGCGCCGTGGCGACCACTTCTCCCTGGTCTACGAAGCGTTCTATCTGGATGGCCAACTGGTAAAAACCGGCCGCATGCTGGCCGCCGAGTTCGTCAACCAGGGCAAGTCCTACCAGGCGCTGTACTTCAAGGACGCCCAAGGCCGTGAAGGCTATTTCACACCGGATGGGCAAAGCCTGAAGCGCGCCTTCCTGAAATCACCCATGCCTTTCAGCCGTATCTCATCCGGCTTCAGCGGTGCCCGTTTCCACCCCGTCCTGCAAAGATGGCGCGCCCACAAGGGAATCGACTACGCCGCTCCCACCGGTGCGCCGGTGCGCGCGGTGGCCGATGCCAAGGTCGAGTTCGTCGGCCGCCAGGGTGGTTATGGCAATCTGGTTCTACTCAAGCATCAAGGCAGCTACAGCACCGCCTACGGCCACCTGTCCCGCTTCGGCAAGGGCATCAAACGCGGCGCCAAGGTCAACCAGGGTGAAGTGATCGGCTACGTCGGCTCCACCGGCCTGGCTTCCGGGCCGCACCTGCACTACGAGTTCCGCATCAACAACGTGCAGAAGAACCCGCTGGCGCTGAAACTGCCGACCTCCTATCCCCTGGACGCACGCGCCAAGGCGCAATTCGCCGCCCAGGCGCAGCCTCTGGCCGCCAACCTGGAACTGCTGCGCCATACCAATCTGGCTTCGCTGGACTGAGCCAGAAGTCCTCGCATCCCCCTCTGTAACGCCGGCATTCATGCTGGCGTTTTTTATTGGCGCAACCAGCACCCGTAGCCCGGATGCAGCGCAGCGGAATCCGGGAACCGTGGCACCCAAGCCCAACCCGATGCGCCGGTTGTGCCCAAAAACCCCGGATTCCGCGAAGCTCCATCCGGGCTACATGGCCTCGCCCCACCCCAACCGTTGCAATACCCGGGAAAAGTCCTCGGCCGGCGGTGCCGCCAGGTGCAGCGGCTCGCCGCTGATCGGATGATTCAGGCGCATCTCGGTCGCCGCCAGCAACAATCGCCGGCAATCGAACAATTCCTGAAACAGCCGGTTGTGGCGCCCCTTGCCGTGGGTGGCGTCACCGATGATGGGGTGGGAAATGTGTTTCAGGTGGCGCCGCAACTGGTGCCAGCGGCCCGTGAGGGGTTTCAGCTCCAGCAAGGCATAGCGGCTGCTGGGGTAGCGATCCACCTGATAGGGCAATTCCACCGTGGCGAGGCGCCGGTAACGGGTCACGGCGGCCTGTACCGGCTGGCCGGCGCTGATGCCGGCGTGCTCATCGGCCATGCGCGCCAGCGGGTGGTCGATCTCGCCCACTTCCGGTGGATGGCCGCGCACCACGGCGAGGTAGGTTTTCTCGACCTCGCCCCGCTCGAACTGGCCGCTCAAGGCCCGCCCCACGTCGCGATCGAGGGCGAACAGGAGGATGCCGGAGGTGCCCTTGTCGAGCCGATGCACCGGCCACACCATGCGGCCGATCTGGTCGCGCAGGATTTGCAGGGCGAAGCGGGTTTCGTGACGATCCAGGTTGCTGCGATGCACCAGCAAGCCAGTGGGCTTGTGGACGGCGATCAGGCAGTCGTCACGGTAAAGGATGGGGAGGGAAGTATTTTCGAGAGTCACTGGGCTGCGTGCGTTGAATAAATCCCCCCAGCCCCCCTTTGGGAAAGGGGGGAGGCGCGACACATGCCAGCATCACGATCACCTGCCTTCTGCTTGTGGCCGCTCACACCGCGTTGCGCCACTCCGTATCCTCACCGTCGAACAGGCGGTTGGCTTCGATGGGGCCCCAGCCGCCGGCGGCGTAGGTGTGGATGAAGTCTCGTTCCTGTGCCCAGTATTTGAGGATGGGATCGACCACGCGCCAGGCCCATTCCACTTCGTCGAAGCGGAGGAACAAGGTGCGGTCGCCTTCGATCACGTCCAAGAGCAGCGCCTCGTAGGCATCCAGCGGGTTTTCGTCGGCGTTGCGGAAGCTGGCGTTGAGCCTGACCACGCGGGTGGTCATGTCCAGGCCGGGCTGCTTGGCGTGGATTTCCATGTGCATGCTTTCTTCCGGCTGGATGGAGAGCACGATCCAGTTCGGTTCCAGGGTTTCCAGCGGCGTTTCCCGGAACAACTGCTGCGGCGGGTGGCGCAGCCTGAGCGCGATCATGGACATGGACTGTTTCAAGCGCTTGCCGGTGCGCAGGTAGAACGGCACGCCGCGCCAGCGCCAGTTGTCGATGTAGAACTTGGCGGCGGCGAAGGTTTCGGTGACGGAATCCGGCTCCACGCCGGTTTCCTGCTGATAACCCGCCACCTGCTGGCCACCCGCCACGCCGGCCTTGTACTGGGCGCGAAAGGCGTGGGCGTGCACGGATCGGCGCGAGATCGGGCGGATGGAGCGTAGTACCTTGACCTTCTCGTCGCGCAGGGCGTCGGCCTCCAGGGCAGGCGGCGGCTCCATCCCGACCAGGGTAAGCAGTTGCATCAGGTGGTTCTGCAACATGTCGCGTAGGGCGCCGGCCTTGTCGTAGTAGTCGGCGCGCTTCTCGATGCCAAGATCCTCGGCCACGGTGATCTGCACGTGGTCGATGTAATTGCGGTTCCACAGGGGTTCGATCAGGGTGTTGGCGAAGCGGAACACCAGCAGGTTCTGCACCGTCTCCTTGCCCAGGTAGTGGTCGATGCGGAACACCTGGCTCTCATCGAAGTAGCGGTGCAGCAACTGGTTGAGCATCTGCGCCGATTCGATGTCGGTACCGAACGGTTTTTCCACGACGATGCGGTGCAGGCCGCGCGGCTTCGCGAGGCCGACGCCATCCAGGTTCTTGATCACCGCCGAGAAGTCGCTCGGCTTGATCGCCAGGTAGAAGACGACGTTGGAACAGACGCCGAGTTTGGGCTTCGCCAGCACCTCCTTGAGGTCGTGGTAGGCCTGGGGGTCGTTCAATTCACCGAGCAGATAGTCGAAACGGCTGATGAAGCGCTCCAGACAGGGGCCTTCGGCTTTGACTTTGTCCACCAGCAAGGTTTTCACATGCTCCCGCCAGACCGCGTCGTCCCATTCACGTCGGGCGAAGGCGACGAAGTTCAGGCCCTCCGGCAGCTTGCCAGCCAGTTCCAGGCGGTAAAGCGCCGGCAAAAGCTTGTTGGAAGCGAGATTGCCGGTGGCGCCGAAGATGACGAAGTTGCAGGGAGGAAGCGGGGTTTCCTGGTCGAACATGGTGGCCTCGATAAGGTGTTGGTTCGTCGGTAGCGCAGCGTTTCACACCTGCGCTCGGCGGAGCAGCTTGTCATTATCGTGGCCAGGAGTCACGCAGCAACCGGTTGCGTGAAATCACAGGCGTCAGACGGTGTCGGCCAGTTCGCCCTTCCCAGGCGTATCCGACCGCAATCATCGCTCTTCTCGCGGATGCTGATGATGCCGACAAGTAAGACCCCCCCTTTCCCAAGGCTCGTGTCTCAGTAACTGGTGATGCGGTTGGCGCGGTGGTTCCCCCCTTTACCAAAGGGGGGCTAGGGGGGATTTCTGAGGCGATTGCCCAGGCAAACGTCGCTAAATCCCCCTCATTCCCCCTTTGGAAAAGGGGGAGGCCACTCGCTCAGGCGTTTCCACCCCCATTGTCAGCATCCACGCGAAGAGCAAAAAAAGCGCCCGATAGGCCAAAGGCCGCACGGACGCCGGAGGAGCAGGACGAGCTTTTATTACTTAGGCGGCGGCTTTCATGGCGACGCCGGAAACCTGGGTCACTTGTTCCTGGGCCAGCTTGACGCCTTCCTGGATCAGGTTGCTGTACTCGCTGCTGGTGGCATAGACGTCGGTCATGCCGGTACGCACGGCGGCCATGTTGCGTTCGCCGAGTTCGCGGGCGAGGCTGGTCTGGCCGGCCATCAGATCCTGGTAACCCTTGGCCTTGGTCATGAGTTCCATGCCGCGGGCGCTGGCGTCCATGTAGAACGCGGCCATTTCAGCTTGTTGCTGGAACAGCTTGTCGAACGTGCGCATGTTCAGTTCAGCGATCTTGCGGACGGCTTCCAGAACGGTTTCGTTGCTTTTTTCGATGATTTCGATGACTTGCATGGTGATTCTCCTGAAGGTTGAGCAAACCGGGTAACTTGCCATTTGTGCACTGCACCAATGTTGCATCGCACAATACCCAGACGCATTTCGGCTGTCAACACTCCTCGGTAAAAAGAACCTGGCATGGAATGAGACGTAGGTTGGGCGAAGCGTGCCCCCGCAAGGGGGACGCCGGATTCGTAAGCGCTGAAGCGCCAACGACTCTGCTGCCCAACAACCCGTCGCCATGTTGGGCACGCTTCGCTTTGCCCAACCTACGTCTATTGGGGTGGCTGCCGGCACCCCGTGGTGCCTGACTACCGTTTCAGGCCTTGGGTTTGTCGTCGGCGGGCGGTGCCGATTTACGGTGAGCCTCTTCCATGTCCTTCCAGAAGCCCATGTTCTGTTGTCCGAGCTTCATCCAGAAATCCATCGGATTCCCGCTCCAGACGCCCTGCATCTGCTCGGTAAACATGCGTTGCTGCTTGATGAACAGTTCAAGGCTTTGTTCGAGAAAGGCGGTAAACGCGGCCTGCGTGGTGTCGCCATAGAAGCGGATGAACCGCTCCAGCATGGTGGCGGTGAACAGGGGGTTACCGCTGGACTCCTGTTCCATGATGATTTGCAGCAGGATCGCGCGGGTGATGTCGGTTTCGCTTTGCGAGTCGACCACACGGAAGGGCACCGCATGCATGACCAGATCCTTCACCTCGGCCAGCGTGATGTAGCGGCTCTCTTCGGTGTCATATAGCCGCCGATTCGGGTACTTCTTAATCAGGCGTTCAGTGGTCATGTGGGCTCCCCCCCAGAATAAAGAACACGTCAACGGCGCAAACCGTCGGCGTAACTCAAAGCATCAACACATGTGCTGGCCGCCATTGGCTGCAATGTTGGCACCGGTAATGAAAGCACCGTCCTCGCTGGCCAGGAAGTTCACCAAGGCGGCGATTTCTTCCGGTTTGCCGAGACGGCCCACGGGTATTTGCGCAACGATTCCGTTGCGCACGTCTTCGGGTATCGCCATCACCATTTCCGTGCCGATGTAGCCGGGGGAAATGGAATTGACGGTGATGCCCTTCCTCGCCGTTTCCTGCGCCAGGGACATGGTAAAGCCATGCATCCCGGCCTTGGCGGCGGCGTAGTTGGTCTGACCGAACTGGCCTTTCTGGCCGTTGATCGAGGAGATGTTGATGACGCGGCCCCAGTTCTTGCCCAGCATGCCGTCGATGAACTGCTTGGTGACGTTGAATACGGACACCAGGTTCACATCCAGCACGGCATTCCACTGCTCCGGCCCCATCTTGCGGAAGGTGCCGTCCTTGGTGATGCCGGCGTTGTTGACCAGCACATCGACACCGCCGAAATCGGCATTGAGCTTGTCGCCCATCGCCTTACAGTCGTCGAAGTTGGAGACATCGCACTTGACCAGCGCCATGTCGAAACCGGCCGCAGCCATCTTTGCCTTCCAGTCGTTGGCCTGGGCTTCATCCATATAGGTGGAGACCACCTTGCAACCGGCCTGGGCCAGTTTCACGCAGATGGCGCTGCCGATGCCGCCGGTGCCACCGGTAACCAGAGCGGTTTTTCCATTCAATCCGTTCATGTTCATTTCCTTTAAATGCGTTCAATCGCCAGCGCCACACCCTGGCCGCCACCGATGCACAGGGTGGCCAGACCCTTGTTGGCGCCGCTGCGTTGCATGCCATACAACAACGTCACCAGAATGCGGGCGCCGGAAGCGCCGATCGGATGGCCGATGGAGATGGCGCCGCCGCTGACGTTGACCTTGAGCGGGTCGAAGCCGAGTTCCTTGTTGACCGACATGGCTTGCGCGGCGAACGCCTCGTTGGCCTCGATCATGTCCAGATCCTTGGCCGACCAGCCGGCGCGATCCAGACACTTGCGCACGGCGGGAATCGGGCCGGTACCCATGATCGCCGGATCGACGCCGGCGCTGCCGAAGCTGACCACGCGGGCCAGCGGCTTCAAACCCAACTGCCTGGCCATCGCGCCTGACATCACCACGACGCCGGCGGCGCCGTCGTTGATGCCGGAAGCGTTGCCGGCTGTCACCGTGCCGTCTTTCTTGAAGGCGGCTTTCAGCTTGCCCAGGCCCTCGGCGGTGGTCCCGGCACGGGGAAATTCGTCCCGCGTGAAGATGACGGGATCGCCCTTGCGTTGCGGAATCTCGACCGGAATGATTTCCGCGTCGAAATGCCCGTTCTGCTGTGCCGCCTCGGTGCGTTGCTGCGAGGTCGCGGCAAACAAGTCCTGGTCGGCGCGGGAGAACGAATACTTCTCGGCGATATTTTCGGCGGTGATGCCCATGTGGCAGTTGTTGAAGGCGCACCAGAGGCCATCCTGGACCATGGTGTCGACCAGTTCCCAGTTGCCCATGCGCTTGCCGTCGCGCGATTTCGGCAGCACGTGCGGTGACAAGCTCATGTTTTCCTGACCGCCAGCGATGACGATGCCGGAATCGCCGCAGTGCACGGCCTGGGCCGCCAGATGCACCGCTTTCAGGCCACTGCCGCAAACCTTGTTGATGGTCAGCGCGGAAACGCCATATGGCAAACCACCCGCCAGCGCCGCCTGTCGTGCCGGGTTCTGGCCGACACCGGCTTGCAGCACCTGGCCCAGAATTACCTCGTCGATCTGCCCGGCTTGCAGATTGGCGCGGGCGAGCAGGGCCTTGATGACCCGCGCACCCAATTCACTGGCGGGAATCCCCGCCAGCGCGCCGCCGAAAGCACCTACAGCGGTGCGTCCCGCAGCCACAATAACCACGTCGTTGAACATTGGAAGTCTCCTGAAGAAAAGGAACGCTTCCTCCCCCGCCGTGGATTCTAGCGTGGATAGAAAAACCCTATTCGGCTAATTGTGCGGTTGCAACATGAGCTGCGGTGAGGCCGCGTAGCCGCGTAGGTTGGGCAAAGCGAAGCGTGCCCAACATCCACGCTTGATAGTTGGGCACGCTTCGCTTTGCCTTTATGCCCTCGGGTGCAACCTACGCCCCCAGCAACTGGACGAACTCGTCCGCGGGCACGGGACGACTGAACAGATAGCCCTGATAGGCGTGGCAGCCCTGGCGCCTGAGGAAATCCAGTTGTTCAGGGGTTTCCACCCCCTCCGCCATGACTTTCAGATTCAGATTGCGCGCCATGGCAATGATGGCGGCGGCGATCTCCATATCGTTCGGATCGTGCGGGATGTCGCGCACAAAGCTTTGGTCGATCTTGAGTTCGTCGATGGGGAAGCGTTTCAGGTAGGCGAGTGAGGAATAGCCGGTGCCGAAGTCGTCGATCGACAGGCTCAAGCCCAACGCCTTGAGGGCATGCAGCAATTCCACCGCCTGTTCGCCGCGCCCCATGATCATGCTTTCGGTCAGTTCCAGTTTCAGGTGATCGGCGGGCAAGCCCGTTTCTTCCAGAATGGCGGCAACGCGCGGCACGATATCGCGCTGCTGCAACTGGCGGCCAGACAGGTTGACCGCCACGAGCAGGGGCGGCAGGCCGGCGTCCAGCCAGGCCCTGGCCTGGACGCAGGCGGTGCGCAGCACCCATTCCCCCAACGGCACGATGAGGCCGGTTGCTTCCGCCAGAGGAATGAAACGGAGGGGGGAAATCATGCCCTCCTCGGGCGAGTTCCAGCGCACCAGCGCTTCACAGCCGATCAAGGCGCCGCTCTGAATATCCAACTGCGGCTGGTAGTGCAGCACGAATTCACCCTTGGCCAGCGCCCGGCGCAAACGGGCTTCCATGTCCAGGCGCTCGTTCGCCGCCACGGTCAGCGTGGGCGTGTAGAAACTGGCGGTATTGCGACCCTGTTCCTTGGACTGGTACATGGCAACGTCGGCATTCTTGATCAGTTCGGTGACGTTCAAGCCATCGTCCGGATAGAGGCTGATGCCGATGCTGGCGCCGACATAGACCTCGTGGCCGCTGGGCAGAGAGAAGGGTTGTTCCAGCAACTGGAGCAGGGTATGGGCGACGCCAGCCGCGTCTTCCGGGTGGCCCAGGTTTTCCAGCAAAACCAGGAATTCATCGCCGCCCAGGCGGCCCAGCGTGTCATCTTCGCGCAGGCGTTCGCCCAGGCGCCGCGCCAGGGCCTCCAGGAGTTCGTCGCCGACCGGGTGGCCCAGGCTGTCGTTGACGTCCTTGAAACGATCGAGGTCGAGGAACAGTACGGCAATCTGCTGCTGATGCCGTTCGGCGTGTTCCAGCGCGTGTTCCAGGCGCGACTGCAACAGCAGGCGATTGGGCAGATTGGTGAGCGGGTCGTAGTGGGCGAGATGCTCCAGCCGCGCCTCGGACTGTTTCAACTGGCTGATGTCGGTCATGACGCCGACATAGTGGCTGGGCAGCCCGTCGCCGTCGTAGACGGTGCTGATGGTGAGCAGTTGCGGGAACACCTCGCCGTTCTTCCGCCGATTCCAGATTTCACCCTGCCAGTGCCCCGCCTCCCGGACGCTGGCCCAAAGCGCCCCATAGAACGCCTCATCCTGACGTCCCGATTTCAACAGGCTGGGATTGCGCCCCACCACTTCCGCCGCTTCGTAACCGGTGATCTGGGAATAAGCGCGGTTGACGGTGAGGATGCGCGGCGTCAGATCGGTGATGACCACCCCCTCGCGGGTGCTCTCGAACACCGCCGCCGCCTGGCGCAGGATGGTATCGGCGCGCACGCGTGTCACCGCGAGGCCGGCGATGCGGGCGAATTCGCCGATCAGGTCGAGTTCGGCCTGGATCGGGGTGCGGGGTTGCGCGTAATAAATCCCGAAAGTACCAAGCACCTGGCCGGCCTCGTCCTTGAACGGGATCGACCAGCACGCGCGCAAACCGGCCTGTTCGGCGAGTTGGGTGTATTGCGCCCAGTAGGGATGGCTGCTGATATCCGCCACGATCACCGGCTCGCCCAGCGCCGCCGAAGTGCCGCAGGAACCCTGGCCGACTTCGGGTTTCAGGCCATTCACGGCGGTGTTGAAGAAAGCCGGCAGACTGGGCGCCGCGCCGGTGTAGAGGCGCCCGTTACCGGTTTCCCGGATCAGGATGGACACCCGCATTTCCGGGTGTATCCGTTCCAGGCGGGTGGTGATCTCCAACAGGACGGTGGACAGCGCCTGGTTCGCCACCAGGCCATCGAGCACGGCGATCCGGGTTTCCCGCAACTGCTCGGCCAGCTTGGCATCGGTGATGTCGCGCCAGGCGCCAATCGCTTCACCTCCGCCCTCGTCCTCTTTGCGCGTCAGGCGCAGTTCGTCGTGGAGCCAGCGGGTCTGGCCGGCGCCGTCGAAAAAGCGGTATTCGTGCACGACCTCGCCGCCAGTGCCGGCCAGTGTGTCCATGACGGCCAGGGCCGCGGCGCGGTCGTCGGGATGCAGATGACCGCGCCACCAGCCTGGTTGCAGCGCCTGTTCGACCGAATAACCAAACAAACGCGAGATGTTGCCACTGACCCAGGTAGGGGTTGCCGTATCACCCGCCAGTTGCAACGTATAGAGAACCACCGGGCTGGCCGCGAGCACATAGCCCAGGCGCTGCGAAGTTTCCCGCAGAGTCACCCGCTCGCGCAGCAATTCCGTCTGGCGCTGCACTTTTTCCAGGGTCGCCGGCAGTTCGTGCAGATAACCCACGTGTTTGGAAATGTAATCGTCGACACCGAGGTGGATGGCTCGCGCCGCCACGTCTTCGCTACCCTGGCCGGAGACGATCACGATGGGAATATCCAGGTCTCTTTCCTGTCGCAGGGTCTTGACCGCTTCCAGGGCATCGAGGCCGGGCAGGCGGTAATCCAGCAACACCACGTCATAAGCCGCCGGCGTGTACTTATCGGCGGGCAGGCTGGCCAGGGCCTGAACCGCATCGGGCACCACGGTCAGACGGATGTGCGGGGCATGGCGCGCCAGGTGGCGTCGCGTCAGATCCACGTCGGCGGCGTTGTGTTCGGCGTAGAGCACGCGCAGGGAATGCGAACGGCGGGCGCTGGCTTCGTGAAAACGCTTCCAGGCATCGCGCAGTGTGGCGGGCAGGCGTTCCAGCGCGGCGGCGCTCTTGGTGAGGTAATCATCGGCCCCCGCCTGCAGGGCCGCGATGGCCGCCTCCTGGTCGCCGGAACCGGTAAGCATGACCACCGCCAGCGGCAAGCCCCGTTCGCGGATTTCCGCCAGCAGTTCCAGGCCGGAACCATCGCCCAGCTTCAAATCGACCAGCGCCAGATCGTAGCGGCCAGGGTCATGCAGGCATTCCCGCGCCGCCGCCAGGCTGAGCGCGGGCTCAAGGCCGATGTCCGGCGCCAGGCGAGCCAGGAGCCGTTGCGTCAGGTCGGCATCGACCGGGTTGTCTTCGACGTGGAGGACGCGCATGGGTTTACCTGGGGGGGTGATTCAGCAAGCACCAGTACAGCTCGATCTGGGCCGCGACTTCCATGAACTTCTCGAAGTTCACCGGTTTCACGATGTAGGAGTTGGCGTGGTGGCGGTAGGCGGTCGCCACATCCTCGCTTTCCCGGGAAGAAGTCAGCACCACCACCGGCAGATCGTGGCTGATCGGGTTTTCACGCAGGCGGCGCAATACCTCCAGGCCATCCACCCTCGGCAACTTCAAATCCAGCAGGATCACCAGCGGCAGCGGCGCCCCCGCCTCCCAGCGGGGAATCCAGTCCAGCGCCTCCTGGCCGTCGCGCGCCACCTCGATGGGATTGGAGAACTTGCGGCGGGCGAAGGCGCGCAGGGTAAGGTCGACATCCATCGGGTTGTCTTCCACCAGCAGGATGGGGCGATTGTTGGGATCGGACATCATCGCGGCAACTCCAGTTTCGTAGGTTGGGCAAAGCCGAAGGCGTGCCCAACATCGGCGCCGGTGTTGGGCACGCTGCGCTTTGCCCAACCTACTTGACTGCCCACGATCCACACGGAGACCGGCCTCATCGCGGCAACTCCAGATAGAAGGTGGCGCCCCGCCCCGGCGCGCTTTCCGCCCAGACCCTCCCCCCCATGCGCTGCGCGGCCTTGCGCACGATGGCCAGGCCGACCCCGGTGCCGGGATAGTCCTCGGCCCGTTGCAGGCGCTGGAAGATATCGAAAATGCGGTCGTGGAATTGCATGTCGAAGCCGATGCCGTTGTCCTGGACGGCGAGCGTAACGCTTTTCTCCGTAAGGGTTGCACTGATGTTCAGGGTCGGCGGTCGGCTATCGCGGCTGAACTTGAGCGCGTTGTCGATCAGATTGCGCAGCACCATCGCCAGGCCATCCGGATCGGCGCGAACGGTGACCGCGAAACCAACTCCCTCCTTTCCCAAAGGGGGGCGGGGGGGATTTGCTGTTGCCCGCGGTGGTGCGGCGTTTGGAGAAATCCCCCCCCGCCCCCCTTTGATAAAGGGGGGAGTCGAGTCGTTTGCCGCCACGCCAAGCGCGTCCAGATCAACCTGTACCCGCATACCCGCCGCCTCGATCGCTTCCCGCTGTTCCGCCAGCACGGCCGCCACCTGGCGGCCCAGATCCAGCGGCACGCCGTGCAGATCGCGCCGCTCCATGCGGGAGTAGGCCAGCAGATCCTCGATCAACTCGCTCATCTGCTCGACCCCGTGGCGCACATTGCCGAGGAACAAACGCCCCTCCTCATCCAGTTGCGCCAAGTGGTCCTCCAGCAGCAGGCGGCTGTAGCCGTCGATGCCGCGCAGCGGGGCTTTCAGATCGTGGGAGACGGAATAAGTGAAGGTTTCCAGTTCCTTGTTGGCGTTGGCCAACTCCGCCGTGCGCTGTCGCACGCGCGCCTCCAGGTCGGCATTGAGTTGGTGAATTTCGTTTTCCAGACGGCGCCGTTCGGTAATGTCGCGGGAAACCACGACCACCCGTTGCACCGCGCCATCCGCCGCGCGGATCACCCCGCCCTGCGATTCCATGTCGCGCACTTCACCGTCGGGCAGGACGAAGCGGAAGGTGATGCGTTGGCCATGGCCGCTCGCGACGGTTTCAAGGAACACCTGGCGAACCCGATCCCGATCCTCCGGATGAATTTCCGCGAAGGAATCGGTCCCCTTCAAGGCATCGACATCACCGAACAAGCCGCGATAGGAGGGGCTGCTGTAGAGCCGGCGCCCCTCCAGATCGAGCACCGCCACCAGATCGCCCATGCTTTCCGCGATCAGGCGGAAAAATTCTTCCTGCTCCTGAAGCGCGGCCTCCACTTTTTTCCGCGCGGAGATGTCGTTGATGGCGGCGAAGATCGCCGGTTCGTGATCGAACTCCACGATTGACGCGGAAACCAGCGCCCAGAACGGGCGCCCGTCCATGCTCCGCATCCGCACTTCCATGTCCTCGACATGGCCCTGTTTCCGCATTTCCTCGACGAAACGCGCGCGATCCGCCGGGTCCTCATAAAAGGTGTCCGCTGCCTGGCCGATGCCCTCTTCGCGCTTGATTCCATACTGGACTTCCGCGCGGTGATTGCCGTATAGCAGGATGCCGTCGCGGACACGAGAGAGCACGGCGGGGAAGGGAGCCTTTTCGAGCAGCGGGCGATAGCGGGTCTCACTGTCGCGCAGCGCCTGTTCAGCGACTTTGCGTTCCGTGATGTCCTCCGAAAAAATGACGATGCCGCCCACGGCGCCATCGGCCGCATGCCAGGGCCGCACCTCCCAGCGCAGCCACTGCGTGGCGCCATCTTCACGTTCAAAACGGTCCTCGTCGGCCCGAACCACCTCGCCGGCCAGGCCGCGGCGATGGATGTCTTTCCAGCGCCGCGGAATCTCCGGAAAGATGTCGTAATGCGAGCGACCGAGGATGTCGCCGTCTTCCAGTTGATAGTCGATCAGCCAGCGGCGGCTGACCACCAGGTAGCGCATCTCGCGGTCGAACATGGCCAGCGCCGCCGGCGCGTGTTCGATGAACAACCGCAACCGGGTTTCGCTCTCCAGCAGCGCCGCTTCGGCCCGTTTGCGCTCGCTGATGTTCCGGGCTATTCCCAGCACGCCCAGCAGACCACCCTGGTCGTCGTATACCGGAGTCTTGATGGTTTCCAACAATTCCCGGTGGCCGTCGCTGGCGAAGCTGACCCATTCCTCGTTGACGCTGGGGCCGCCGATCGCGATGGCGGCGCGGTCCTTCTCGCGGAAGGCATCGGCCAGTTCGGCGGACACGAAATCGTGGTCGGTCTTGCCGAGGATGTCCGCCTCGGGGGCGCCGTAGAGCTGCTCGAAGCGGGGGTTGCAGGCGAGATAGACCCCGTCCGGGTTTTTCAGCCAGACCAGGTCGGGAATGGTGTTCAACAAGGCGGCCAAGCGGGCACCCTGCCTGTCCAGGTTTTGTTCGGCCAGCACCCGCGCGGAAATGTCGCTGATGACGCCGCCCACCAGCGGGGCACCCTCGGCGCGCGGAATCAGGAAGCGCTGGATGTCGCAATACAGCGGCATGCCGTTCGCATCCGTCAATGTCTCCTGCAAGCGGAGTTGCCCTTCGATGAGTACGCGGCGGTCATTGGCCAGCATCGCCCTGGCGGTCGATGACTCGGGTTCGCTCGAAGCGGCGGGTTCTTCGCGGCCAGCAGCCTGCCGGACTTTGGTCGTCGATAGCGAAAAGCGGCCCCGGCGAGGCCATTTTTTGCCGGATTCGCCGCCGCATAGTCGAACTATGGGGCAAGAAGCCGGCGAAAAATGGACCGCCGCGGTCGCTTTG
>JAUXXW010000164.1 GCA_030684775.1 Pseudomonadota bacterium | reverse complement strand
ACGGCTGGACAAATAGCCGCCACGTAGGGCGGAAAAGCAGCCTTATCGCGCCTTCCGCCGAATGGGAAAAGCGGCCTTATCGCGCCTTCCGCCGGGATTTGTCGGAAGGCGCCGGCCCGCCGGCTTTCCGCCCTACGCGCTGCCGATCAGCCCACGCGGAAGCGTAGGGTGGGCAAAGCGAAGCGTGCCCAACAACCCGTCGCCATGTTGGGCACGCTTCGCTTTGCCCAACCTACGTCTACTGGACAAGCAGCCGCCGCGCCGGGATTTGTCGGAAGGCGCCGGCCCACCGGCTTTTCCCACCGCCTTTCCAAAAGGCGGTGCAATCACGCTTTGACAAACGAACGTTCGTTCTCTAACTTGGCGGCACCGTTTTTCCGATGCCAAAACCATGTCGCAAGATGCCGAACACCTCGCCCAACTCCAGGATTACTACGCCCGCCATCGGGTCATGCCGTCCTACGCCGCCATCGGCGAACGCCTGGGCCTGAAATCGAAATCCTCGGTCGCCGCGCTGGTGGCGCGGCTGCGTCTGGAGGGCTTCCTGGAGTCGGCACCGGACAAGCGCCTGAAACCGGGTGCCCGCTTTTTCGAGCGCACCCTGGCGGATTCGGTGCGCGCCGGCTTCCCGCAGCCGGCCGACGACAGTTCGCGCGATACCCTGACCATCGACGAATTTCTCATCGAACAACCCTCGCGCACGGTGCTGGTGCGGGTGAAGGGCGATTCCATGATCGAGGCCGGCATTCATCCGGGCGACATCGCCGTGGTGGAAAAACGCCATGACGCGCAGCCGGGGGATCTGGTCGTGGCGATCGTGGACGACGAATTCACCCTGAAAACCCTGGCGCGGGAAAAAGGCGAATATGTGCTGCACCCGGCCAACCCGGCCTATCCGGTGATACGCCCGAAGGGTTCACTGGAAATCTTCGGGGTGGTGGTGGGGGTGGTGCGCAAGTACAAGTGACCTCCCCCCTTTTTCAAAGGGGGGCTGGGGGGGGATTTCCGGACGCTCGCACATGCACAACCCTTGGAGAAATCCCCCCCGGCCCCCCTTTGGAAAAGGGGGGAGAAATACCTACTTCCGCCTTGCCGAGTGCACGCCGCGCAAATGCGCGGCGCGGACGAGGAAACGGGTGAGCTGGGACATGTCTTTCACTTCCAGGGTGAATTCCATACGCGCCATATCGTCCTGGGAGAGCGTATTGACCCGCACCACGTTGATCTTTTCCTGAGAAAACAATTCGCCCACGTCTTTCAGCAGGCCGGAGCGGTCGTGCGCGGTGAGTTCCACATCCACCGCGAAGATCTGACTGTCCTTGCCACCCTCCTGGCCACCCCATTCCGCCGCCAACAAGCGCGCGCGTTTCTCTTCCGGCAGGTGCCGCAACATCGGGCAGTCGGCGCGATGGATGGTGACGCCGTGGCCCTGGGTGATGTAGCCGGCGATGGGGTCGGGCGGCACCGGTTTGCAGCAACCGGCCATCTGGGTGAGCAGGCCGGGTTCGCCTTCCACCAACACGCCGCCGACATCCGACTTGTTGCGCTTGGAGGCGGAAACCAGCGGTTTTTCCGGGGGCGGGATGAATTCGTCGTGCAGGGCGCGGTCGAGCGCGCCGCTGCCCAGGTCGCCGCGCCCCAGCGCGGCGCAGAGATCATCCACGCCGGGAAACTTGAGGCGGGTGGCAAGTTTGTCGAGGTTGACGTTGGCCAGGTTGAGCCGGTGCAGCTCGCGGTCGAGCAGGTTGCGCCCTTCCTGCACATGGGAGCCGTGATCCAGTTGCTTGAACCACTGCCGCACCTTGTTGCGCGCGCGCGTGGTCTTCAGCACGCCCAGATGCGGGTTGAGCCAGTCGCGGCTGGGGCCGCCTTGTTTGACGGTGAGGATTTCCACCCGCTGCCCGGTCTTCAACGCGGTATCCAGCGGCACCAGCGTGCCGTCCACCTTGGCGCCGCGACAGCGATGGCCGAGTTCGGTGTGCACCGCATAGGCGAAATCGAGCGGCGTGGAGCCGGCCGTGAGCGCCATCACCTTGCCTTGCGGAGTGAGGACGAAAACTTCGTCCTGGAACAGTTCGTTGCGGAAGTGTTGCGCGAGCTGGTGACCTTCTTCGTGGCCACCACCCTGCCCCCCTCCCGGTTCCTCGCCCTCGCCCAGCTCCTGTTTCCAGGCCAGTATCTGCCGCAGCCAGGCGATCTTGTCCTGGATGGCGTCGCCCTGTGACTTGCCGCCTTCCTTGTAGCGCCAGTGCGCCGCCACGCCCAGCTCCGCTTCCTGGTGCATGTCGAAAGTGCGGATCTGCACTTCCAGCGCCTTGTTCTCCGGCCCCACCACGGCGGTGTGCAGGCTCTTGTAGCCGTTGCCCTTGGGGCGCGAGATGTAGTCGTCGAACTGGCCCGGTATCGGTTGCCAGAGGCTGTGTACCAGCCCCAGGGCATGAAAGCAGTCCTTCACGTCGCGCACCTGCACGCGCAGCGCCCGCACGTCGTAGACCTCGGCGAAGGAGAGCCGCTTCTTGCGCATCTTGGCGAGGATGCTGGAAATGTGTTTGGGGCGGCCGTGCACGGTAAAACCGCTGATGCCGTCGGCTTCCAGAGCTTCGCCCAACTGCTTGATCACCTGTTCGATATACCACTCGCGATCGAGGCGGCGCTCGTCCAGCGATTGGGCGATCTGGCGGTAGGTTTCCGGCTCCAGATAGCGGCAGGAGAGATCCTCCAGCTCCCATTTGAGCTGCCACACGCCGAGACGGTTGGCGAGCGGCGCGTAGAGCTCGCGCACATCGCCGGCGATCTTGCGGCGCAGCGGTTCATCCTGGCTCGCCAACTCGCGCAGCGCCTGGGTACGCTCGGCCAACTTGATCAGCACCACGCGGATGTCATCGGTCATCGCCAGCAGCATCTGGCGCAGCGCCTCGCTCTGGCCCCCTTCAGTGGCAAATCCAGCCGCGAGTTCGGTGAGCAGACGATCCATCCGGATCAGCTTGGCCGCGCCCTCGACCAGGGTGGCCAGATGCGCGCCGAACGCCTTGGCCAGCTTGTCGCGCGTCAGCGCGGCATCGGGCAGGCCGCACAAGAGCGCGGCGGCCACCGTCTCGGCGTCGAAACGCATGCCGGCGAGGATGGCGGCCGTGCCCAGGCTGTGCCCGGCCAGATCGGCGCCGGTATCGACCACCGCATCCGCCGCATGGTCGGCCAGCCAGTCCAGCGCCCGCTGGAGAACCTCGCGCTGCGCTTCGGAATACACCTCCCCCAGGCTCGCTAGCCAGGATTCAGCATCATCGGAAGTGAGAGTGAGGGCGTGGGCGACCATTCATGTAGCGCAGGCATCCCTGCCTGCGCTTTGGGGTTGCAAAAGCAATGTAGGTTGGGCAAAGCGAAGCGTGCCCAACAAAACGCCGCGATGTTGGGCACGCTTCGCTTTGCCCAACCTACGGGTTTACCAGAGCTTCCACCAGGGCTTTTCCTGTAC
>JAUXXW010000157.1 GCA_030684775.1 Pseudomonadota bacterium | reverse complement strand
CGAGACGCGGGAGCTGCTGGAAGTGGTGGGGCAGCTTTTATGATTTCGGATGGTGTAACCGCCGTAGGTTGGGCAAAGCGCAGCGTGCCCAACGAACCGTCGCGATGTTGGGCACGCTTCGCTTTGCCCAACCTACGCCGCTACGCCGCTACGCCGCTGTCCAACGAACCGCCGCGATGTTGGGCACGCTTCGCTTTGCCCAGCCTACGCCGCTGCCCAACCTACGCAGCTGCCCACCATTGCGGCTGGCCATTTTCCCGAGACGGGGCACGTCTGGGAAGTCCGGCTGGCTTCGGGTTCTTTCCTTTCCTTCCCCGCGGTGGCTCGCGATAATCCCGCGTCCTTTCCCGCCCTGTCTCCGTGATGAACAAGAAGAAAGTATTGTTGCCTGTGCTGCTGCTGGTGCTGGGCATAGCCGGTTTCGCCGCGCTCAAGGCGACGCGGCCGAAGCCGCCGGTCGTGGTGCCCAAGGAGCCGGTCTGGCGGGTGCGCACGGTCGTCGTCGAGCCGGCCACGCTCAGCCCGGTGACCGCCTTGAACGGCCGCGTGGAAAGCCCGGAACAGACGCGCGCGGCGGCGCCGGGTGTGGGGCGGGTGCTGCGTGTGAGCGCACGCGAGGGCCAGGCCATCAGCCCCGGACAGCGGCTGCTGGAACTTGACCCGCGCGATTTTCAGCCCAAGGTGGATCAGGCGCGCGGCGAGGTGGATGAACTGGAAGCCGCCACCGCCAGCGAGGAACTGCGCCATAAGGCGGACCTGGATCTGCTTGTCCAGGAGCGCAAGCTGCTCGACTTCGCGGCTGCGGATGTCGACCGTTTCGAGCAACTGCGCCGTGAAAACTTCTATTCCCAGAGCGCGGTGGAACAGAGCCGGCAGAATCTGACGCGGCAGCGGATCACCCTGCGCGGGCGGGAACTGGCCATCGCCGACCATCAGGCGCGGATGAGCCAGTTGCGGGCGCGCCTGTCGAAAGCGCGGGCCAATCTCGATCAGGCGCAACTGGCGCTGCAACGCAGCCGGGTGACGGCGTCGTTCGCCGGTTATGTGGCGAAGGTGGAAGTCGCCGAGGGCGACCAGGTGAACAGCGGCCAGAGTCTGCTCACCCTCTACCCCGCCTCCGGCCTGGAAGTGCGCGCCAAATTGCCGGCCACGCAGCAGGACGAGTTTCTTGCCGCCATGCGCCGTGGCGAGCATCCCAAAGCCACGGCGGTGGTGGCGGGCGAGACGCTGGAGTTCAAGCTGGCGCGCAGTGCCGGCGCCGCCGATGCGCGCGGCCTCGACGCTTTCTTCGTGGCGCGGCGCGCCTCCCCGCATTTGCGCGTGGGCGAACTGGTCAGCCTGCAAGTCGCGCGCGCGCCGGTCGCCGATGTCGTGGCCGTGCCTTACGCGGCGTTGTTCGGCGGTAAGCAGGTGTATCGCATCGAAGCGGGGCGGCTCAAGGCGCTGGACGTGGCGGTGCTGGGCGACGCCGGCGGTGAAGCGGGCCAGACCGGCGCGCGCCTGCTGGTGAAAAGCCCGTCGCTGAAACAGGGCGACGTGCTGCTCGCCACGCATCTGCCCAACGCGGTCAGCGGCTTGAAGGTCGAGGTGGTGAAGTGATGGCGCTGTGTGCGGCAATGGGTGAAACATTTACGGCTGCCGAGAACCGCGTCCCCCCCTTTTTCAAAGGGGGGCTAGGGGGGATTTCTGAGACGCTTGCACAGGCAAACGTTGCTAAATCCCCCTCAATCCCCCTTTGGAAAAGGGGGAGGCCACGCCCTCGGGCGCGCTTACTGCCGCATCCGGGCCACGGTGAGTAAACCCATGAAACGCCAAGACCTCATCGGCACCTTCGTCCACCATCCGGTGGCCGCCAACCTGTTCATGGTGATTTTGCTGTTGGCCGGCCTGTTCGCCGTATCCAAGCTGAATGTGCAGTTCTTCCCCAACTTCAATCTGGATTTCGTCACCGTGCGCGTGGATTGGCGCGGGGCGGCGGCGGAGGATGTGGAGGAGGGGGTGACGACGCCGCTGGAGCAGAAGCTGAAGACCGTGGCGGGGGTCAAACACCTCACTTCCACCTCCAGCCAGGGGGTGAGTTCCATCTCCATCGAGTTCAAGGAAGGCACCGACCCGATCACCGCCGTGGACGAGGTGAAGCAGGCGGTGGACCAGTTCCGCAATCTGCCGCAGGACGCGGAGCCGCCGGAAGTCGGTCGCGTCATTCGTTACGAGCCGATCGCCCGCGTTTTGCTCAGCGGCGGCAGCTTGCCGGAACTGCGGCGGCTGGCGCGCCAATACGAGCAGGAACTGCTTGGCCGCGGCGTCGACCGGGTCGATCTGCTCGGTCTACCCAACGAGGAAATCGCCATCACCGTGCCGGGCAAGGAGCTGGAGCGCCTGGGCCTGACCCTGGACCAGGTGGCCGCCCGTCTGGCACTGACCAACCGCGATCTGCCCGCCGGCAAGGTGGGGGAGGGGGAGGTGCAGCGCGAACTGCGCGGCGTCAATCTGCGCCGTGACCCGCGCGACTATCACGATCTGCCGCTGGTCAGTGAAGCCGGCAGCCGCGTCGAGCTGGGCCAGGTGGCGGAAATCACCCGTGGGCCGCGCGACAACAGCCTGTTCCTGGAAGTGAATGGCAAGCCGGCGGTGGAATTGCTGCTGAAGCGCGCCGAGGAAGGCAATACGCTGAAGGCGGCGGAGATCCTCAATGCCTGGCTGGCCGACACCCGTCCCAAACTGCCCCCGACCATGCAGCTCACGGTCTACGACGAGACCTGGAGCCTGATCGAAGACCGCATCGGCCTGCTGCTCAGCAACGGCGCCATGGGTCTGGTCATCGTGGTGTTCATCCTCTTGCTGTTCCTCAACGGCCGCGTCACGGTCTGGGTGGCGATGGGCATTCCCACCGCCTTCATGGCCACCCTGGCGGTGGTCTGGCTGGTCGGCGGCTCGATCAACATGATCAGCCTGTTCGCCCTGATTATGGCGTTGGGGGTGATCGTCGACGATGCCGTGGTGGTCGGCGAGGACGCCTACGCCCACCACAAGATGGGCGAAGACCCGATGTATGCCTCGGAAGGCGGCGCCCGGCGCATGTTCTGGCCGGTGATTGCCTCCAGCCTGACCACGGTGGCGGCCTTCCTGCCGCTGATGCTGGTGTCCGGGCCGATGGGCAAGATCCTCGGCGACATCCCCTTCATCATGATTTGTGTGCTGATCGCCTCGATCATCGAGTGCTTTTTCATCCTGCCGGCGCATTTGCGCAATGCCTTTGCCCACGAAGGGAAAAAGGTGAGCAAGGCGCGTCTCTGGCTGAACCAGACCTTCGACAACTTCCGTGATGGCCCCTTCCGGCGCGCGGTGACGGCGGCGATCGCTTATCGCGGCGTCACCATCACCGCCGGGCTGGTGATTCTGATCCTGGCGGTGGGGCTGCTGGCGGGTGGGCGGGTCAAGTTCACTTTCTTTCCGACACCGGAACCGCAGATCGTCTACGCCAACGCCACCTTCGCCAGCGGCACGCCGCGCGCGCAGGTGGAAGCCTTCCTGGAGCATCTGCGCGTGAGCCTGGAAGCGACCGAGAAAGGCTATGGCATGAATGTGGTCGATCACGCGATCGTCAGCAACGGCTCGCTCTCCGGCGAGCAGCGGGCGCGGCTGGGCGATCAGTTCGGCTCGATCACCGTGGAACTCACACCCTCGGAAAAACGCGACATCCGCACGGAGACCTTCATCAAGGATTGGCAGGCACGCATCCAGATTCCGGCGGGTATCGAGAACTTCGTCGTGGTGCCGCGCCGACAGGGACCGCCGGGTGGCGATCTGGTGGTGCGCCTGGCCGGCCACGACGCCCACGCCCTGAAGCTCGCCGCACTCGATCTGCAAGCCAGCCTGCGCCAGATTTCCGGCGTCTACGGCATCGAGGACGACATGCCCTACGGGCGCGAACAGGTGGTGTTCAACCTCACCCCGGCCGGCGAAGCGCTCGGTCTGACCCTGGACGATCTTTCCCGGCAACTGCGCGCCGGCCTCGACGGCAAGCTGGTGCAACTGTTCCAGGATGGCCCGGAGGAAGTGGAGGTGCGGGTGCGCCTGCCGGCTGCCGAGCGCGCCAGCCTGGCCCTGCTGGAACGCTTCACCGTGCGCACGCCGAGCGGCGATTGGGTGCCGCTCGCCACCGTTGCCCACTGGACCACGCGCCAGGGCTTCGAGGCACTGCGTCACGCCGAATCGCAATTGGCGGTGGAGGTGAACGGCACGGTGAACAGCGCCGTGGCCAACAGCAACGAAATCCTCGCCGGTCTCGCCGACGCCACCATGCCGGCGCTGGAACGCAAATACGGCATCCACTGGTCGTTCCAGGGCCGCGCGGCGGATCAACGCGAGACCATGGCGGACATGAAGACCGGCCTGATGCTGGGCCTGGCGTTGATCTACATCGTCCTGGCCTGGGTGTTCGGCCATTACGGCTGGCCGGTCATCATCATGCTGGCGATTCCCTTCGGCCTGGTCGGCGCCATCACCGGCCACTGGGTCATGGGCATCGACCTCACCATCCTCTCCATGTTCGGGCTGTTCGGCCTCTCCGGCATCGTCGTCAACGACGCCATCGTCCTGGTCGAGTTCTATCGCCACCAGCGCGAGAAGGGCCAGGAAGTGACGGAAGCGCTGATCAACGCAGCCTGTTTAAGATTGCGCGCCATCCTGCTCACCTCGCTCACCACCATCGGCGGCCTCTCCACCCTGATGGCGGAAACCTCCCTGCAAGCGCAGTTCCTCATCCCGATGGCCACCAGCATCACCTTCGGCCTCGCCTTCACCACCTTTGTCGCCCTGCTCTGGTTGCCCGCCATGCTGTCGTTCTACGAGTCCGGGCATGTGCGGCTGATGCGGTTTCTGGGGAGACCGCAACCCGCGTAGGAGCGGACCGTGTCCGCGATTTCACCGTGGCTATCGCGGACGCGGTCCGCTCCTACGGCTTTTTTTGAGGTATTCCTGGATCATGCCCACTGAATCCGTTCGTTTCTTCGATACCCGGAAACGTAGGTTGGGCAAAGCGCAGCGTGCCCAACACCCTGTCGCCATGTTGGGCACGCTTCGCTTTGCCCAACCTACGATTACCACGATTACCGAGGCGGCTTGCGTATCAGGTAAGGGGAATAACCATGCCCACTGAATCCGTCCGTTTCTTCGACACCCAGTTCCAGCGCCAGGTGAATGCCGGCGAATTCGAGCTCAACCCCTTCGAGCGGCTGACGCTGCCCTATCTCGGCGGGGAATTGCTCGACCTCGGTTGCGGCCTCGGCAACCTCGCGCTGGAAGCCGCGCGCGCCGGCTGCCGGGTCACCGCGCTGGACGGCAGCCCCACGGGCATCGCCCGCCTGCGCGAAACGGCGGCCGGCCTCGGCCTGCCGGTCGCGGCGCATGAGGCTGATCTCGGGCACTGGCTTTGCGACCGCGACTACGACGGCATCGTCGCCATCGGCCTGCTGATGTTCTTCCCGCGCGAGCGCGCCGAAGCGCTGCTGGCCGACATCGTCGCCCATGTCCGGCCGGGCGGCGTGGTGGCGCTCAACGTGCTGACTGAAGGCACCACCTTCCTCGGCATGTTCGAGCCGGATCATTACCACCTGTTCGCGCCCGGCGCCCTCAAGGCCGCGCTGCCGGGCTGGGAAGTGCTGGCCGAGTCGGTAGATCAATTCCCCGCGCCCGGTGATACGCGGAAAGTGTTCGAGACCGTGATCGCGAGGAAGCCGTGAGCGAGGCTTGCCTTGGCTACTCCCCCCTTTTTCAAAGGGGGGCCGGGGGGGATTTAGCGACGCTTGCACAGGCGCCACCGCTGCAGAAATCCCCCCTAACCCCCCTTTGGAAAAGGGGGGGATGAAAGGATGAAATCCATCCTCATCAGCGGCTGTTCCAGCGGCATCGGCCATGCCGTGGCGCATGGCTTGAAGGCGCGCGGCTGGCGGGTGTTCGCCGGCGCGCGCGACGCGGGTGATGTGGCGCGGCTGGCTGACGAGGGGCTGGAAAGCCTGCCGCTCGATCTCGATGACTCCGCCAGCATTCGCGCCGCCGTCGCCGAGGTGCTGGCGCGCACCGGCGGCACCCTGGACGCCCTGTTCAACAACGGCGGCTTCGGCCAGGTGGGAGCGGTGGAAGACCTCACCCGCGACGCCTTGCGCGAGCAGTTCGAGACCAATCTGTTCGGCTGGGTGGAACTCTCCAATCGGGTCATTCCCGCCATGCGCGCCCAGGGCCACGGCCGCATCGTCATGAACGGCTCGGTGCTGGGCTACGCCGCGTTTCCCTATCGCGGCGCCTACAACGCGGTGAAGTTCGCGCTCGAAGGCTTGAGCGACACCCTGCGCATGGAACTGGCCGGCGCCGGCATCTCGGTCAGCCTGGTGGAGCCCGGCCCCATCGTTTCGCGCTTCCGGGAAAACTGCCTGCCGCACTTCGAGAAGCACATCGCTTGGCAAACCAGCGTGCATCGCGCCAGTTATGAGGCGCAACTCGCGCGCCTGAAGAATCCCGGCCCGGTGGCGCCCTTTACGCTTAGCCCGGACGCGGTGCTGGAGAAGGTGATTCACGCCCTGGAAAGCCCACGCCCGCGCGCCCGCTATCCCGTCACCGTGCCTTCGGTGGCGTTCTGGTGGCTGAAGCGACTGCTCTCGATCCGGATGATGGACAAGTTGCTGCTGCGCGCTTCCGGCGGGGGAAAACGCTGAGGGCTGCTATCCTCGCGTTCAGTTTCGCTTCGACCTGAATCCATGTTTTCCGCTTTTTCCGACTGGCGCCGGCGCCTGGACGAGCCCATCGCCAGCGGCCTGCTTTTTTCGCTGAGCCTGCATCTGGCTGTGCTGGGACTGGTGCAGCCCGCGCCCGGTGGCGGCGAGATGGAAACGATGGTGATCAATGCGCGCCTGGCGCTCCCCGCGCCGGAGACACCGCCGGTCACGCCACAAGTCATTGCGGAACCCGAGCCGGAGCCTGTCGCCGAGGTGGTGGCGGAAAAAGCTGTCGTGCCGCCGGAACCCGTGCCGCGGCCCTTGCTGACCAGCCACGTGCCTTCTCCGGCTCCACCCTTGCCGGTTGCGCCCGTGGCGGTCGCGCCGGTGCCAGCTCCCACGCCCACACCCGTGGCCGCCGCCGCGCCGCCCAGTCCACCGGAAGCAAAGACGGCCAGCGCGCCCGCTACCGTTGCCGTCGCCAGCGCCATACCACACGCCGGGCCGAGCGTGCCGCTCAGCATCGGCATCGACAGCACCTGGTATGTGGCGCGCCAGGTGGATGTGCATGCCCGCGCGCAAGGCGGCATCGTGCCCGACTATCCCGAACAGGCGCGGCGGCGCAATCAGGAAGGCACCCTCAAGCTGATGGTGAAGATCGACGATCTCGGACGGGTGCGCGATGTGGAAGTAGTCGAGGCGGACCTGCCCGGCGTATTCGACGAAGCCGCCCTGGAGGCTTTTCGCGACGCCCGCTTTCAACCCGCCATGAAGGACGGCCGCCCGGTGCGCTATCAGGCGTATATCCGGGTGGTGTTCAAGTTGCGGGATTGATTCTACTTTGTCAGATTTCCGCAGAGACGCCGGCCCGCATGGACGATGCAATAAGTCATTGTTTTTTAGCGGTAAATGACCATGTCCCGGTGAAAATGGCTCTCCCTCCCTTGCGCATGCCCTGGCCGGGCTTCCTGCGCGGCCTAGACCGCAGGGGCAAGCGCTTCGTCGCGGATGTGCACAAGGATCAGCGGGTGTGCCTGGAAGGCCCGCAACCGTGCCTGCCCGAGTGGTCGGGGCGCGGTCGCCGCCCGACACGTCCAGTCACGGCAGTGGTGCCGGTACGGGTCGATGCCTGGGCGGCGGCGCGGCCAGCATCCGGTTGGCAGCGCCTGGTCTTGCGCGAAGCCATGCGCTCGCTCAACGATCTGGTGACCGCCATCGCCCACATGTTGCCAGGGCGGCAGATGACCGCGCCTGAACTGGCCGACATCCTCTCCCGAAGACATGAGGCGCGACGCGCCGCCAAGGCAAGCCATGCCAGAAAACAGCGGAGACAACATCCCCACCCAACACCTGCCGCAGGGCCGGGTGGAAATCTGACAAAGTAGAACTAATCGCCTCGCTATGGCCCGAAGGCCAAGTGAAGGCCAGCGGCGAGTAACTCCCTAGATCGTGCTGTAAGTGCTTGAATTTTATGGTCGGGGTGAGAGGATTCGAACCTCCGGCCTCCACGTCCCGAACGTGGCGCTCTACCAGGCTAAGCTACACCCCGACTTGAACTGATCGCGGAACCGGATCAGTGAAACTGGCTAGTCATTGCTGACTTGCTCAAAACTCGCGGCTAACCGCGAAGGCCGATAATTCTAGCAAAGCGGTCTTGTATTGGCTATCTGGAATTGCTGACAAAGCATTACGCGCCAAATCGGCTTCGGACTCTGCCTGGCGACGGGCGTGGTCGAGCGCTCCGGTACTCTGCACGATGGCGAGAATTTCATCGAAGCGGCTGGCATCACCCTGTGTGATGGCGTTGCGGATGACTTCCGCCTGCTCCGGTGTGCCGTGCTTCATGGCGAACAGCAAGGGGAGGGTGGGCTTGCCTTCGGCGAGATCGTCGCCGACGTTCTTGCCGATCACATCGCTGCTTCCGGAGTAGTCCAGGACGTCGTCGATGATTTGAAAAGCCGTGCCCAGGTGCATGCCGTAATCGCCCAAAGCATCTTCCTGTTCGCGCGGAGCCCCCTGGATGATGGCGCCCAGACGACCGGCCGCCTCGAACAGCTTCGCGGTCTTGTAGCGGATGACGCGCAGGTAGGCCGCCTCGTCGATGTCCGGGTCATTGCAGTTCATGAGCTGCAGTACCTCGCCCTCGGCGATGATGTTGGTGGCATCGGAAAGCACATCCATGACGCGCATGCTGTGCAGCGACACCATCATCTGGAAAGCGCGGGAATAGAGAAAGTCACCCACCAGGACGCTCGCGGCGTTGCCGAACAAAGCGTTGGCGGTGTCCCTGCCGCGCCTTAGGGAGGAGGCGTCCACCACGTCATCGTGCAGCAGGGTGGCGGTGTGGATGAACTCCACCACGGCGGCGAGTTCATGGTGTTGCACGCCCATATGTCCCATCGCCTTGGCCGATAACACCACCAAGGCGGGGCGCAGACGTTTGCCGCCACTGTGGATGATGTATTCGGAGACCTGCTGTACCAAAGCTACTTCGGAGTGCAGACGCGCACGAATCACCTGATCGACCTGAGCCATGTCGGCGATCAGCAGCGTTTGCAGCAGGGGGGATGACACGATGTGGGTGGAGCTCAGGTAAGAGTGGAAAACGGGAACGTTGTGTATGGTGCTGCAGAGAGGAATCGAACCCCCGACCTACTGATTACGAATCAGTTGCTCTACCAACTGAGCTACTGCAGCGCGTTGGGCGGCGGATTATACATTTCTCAAGCCAATGCCCAAATAGGGTTTGTTGGCTTCGTGTTGGTTCAGTCGAGCGGGTAGCCGATGCGCAACCCTCCCCAGGGCCGGCCCTTCACGAAGATGGGTGCGGAGAGGCCTTTCGTCAGCACAAAGTTGCCGCCGACCATGTCGCGCCGATACGTTTTCGGCGGGTAGGGTGGGCGCCGCCTGGGTCTCCTTCACGATCACCATCGCCAGGGTGCGTTTTGCGCCCTGGAAGCCCTGCTTCCTCTCCTCTGCCGTGTAGTTCTCTCGCATCACCAGGACGCAGCGCTTCTCCGGGTTCTGGTTCTCGGCCAGGCGTCGGTCAATGCGGTCTTCCTTCCGGTTCTCCGGTCGCACCGAGCCGCCGACATAGGCGCCATCCACATGGACATCGCCGGACAGCGGCGTTTCGTCCCGAGCGACCATCAACGCTTCCCGGTGCTTGTGAATCAGGATGTAGGCCGACTTGTGCCGGACGCCCAGGTCACGCGCCATTTGCAGGGCCGAAATGCCTTTCACCGCGTTGGTGAACATCGCGATGGCAGCCAGGTAGACCCGCAGCGGCAGCTTGTGGAAAGCAAAAATGGTCTGGCTAATCACCGAAAAATCCTCACGGCAGCCGGCACAGCGCCAGATCTTCCGGGCAGGCCGGTAAGTTGGGCAAAGCGCAGCGTGCGGGGCGCCAGATTCGTAAGCACTGAAGCGCCAACGACTCCGCTGCCCAACGAACCTCCGCGATGTTGGGCACGCTTCGCTTTGCCCAACCTACGGTGCTGAGCGCCGCGCCTATTTCGCGTAATACAAAAAATTCTCGTAAGAAGATTCCGCCACCCGGAACCACTGGATCTGGCTGTCGCGGAATTTCTTCCACTCCCTGTAGATGCGCGCGAAATCCGGGTTTTTCGCGGCTTCGGCGTCATACAACTTGAAAGCCGCGGTACGCGCGGCTTTCATGACGTCCTTGGGGTAGGCGTGCAGCTTCACTCGTTGCCTCATCAGGCGCATCAGGGCCTGCGGGTTCTTGAAGTCATATTCCGCCAGCATGTTGACGTTGGCTTCGGCGCAGGCGGTTTCAAAAGCCTGTTTGTAGGCCTCCGGCAGTTCATTCCACTTCGCGCTGTTGACGTAGAAAGACAACTGCGGGCCGCCTTCCCACCAGCCGGGGTAGTAGTAGTGCTTGGCGATCTTGTGGAAACCGAGTTTCTCGTCGTCGTAGGGGCCCACCCATTCGGCCGCGTCGAGGGCGCCGCGTTCCAGAGACGGGTAGATGTCGCCGCCGGCCAGGGTCTGCGGCACCGCGCCCAGTTGCGCCATGATCTGGCCGCCGATGCCGGGAATGCGCATCTTCAGGCCCTTGAGATCAGCCAGGGATTTGATTTCCTTGCGGAACCAGCCGCCCATCTGCACGCCGGTATTGCCGCCGGGGAACTGCACGATGTTGTATTTCTTGAACAGCTCACGCATCAACTGCATGCCGCCGCCGAAATACATCCAGGCATTCTGCTGTCGCGCGGTCAGGCCGAAGGGCAGGGCGCAGTCGAAAGCAAACGCCATGTTCTTGCCGACGTAGTAATAGCTGGCCGAGTGGCCGCATTCCACGGTGCCTTGTTGCACCGCGTCCAGCACCTGCAAGCCCGGCACCAGTTCGCCGCCGGCATGTACACGCAACTGGAACTTGCCACCGGTGATTTTGTTCAAGCGGTCCGCGAGCAGATCCGAGGCGCCGTAAATGGTGTCCAGGCTCTTGGGAAAGCTGGAGGCCAGATGCCATTTGATCGCCGGGCCATCGGCAAACGCCTTCGGGGCCAGCGCGGTAGCGGCCAGGCCGAGGCCGGCGCCGGCGCCTTTCAGGAAATCGCGTCGTTGCATGGGGTTGTTCCTTTGGGGTGGTTGGTATGGGGTGGATCGAGCAGAGACGTTGCAACGGGTGGCTTCCCCCTTTTTCAAAGGGGGAATGAGGTACCGAAGGGTATAAGCAGGGACTTGGCCGCCGTCCTTTGGCGGCTTAGTCCTTCGCTTAGGGGGGTTATCAGGGGCTTCATCAGGGATTCGGCGACGCTCACGGGTGCGCAAACCTTGGAAAAATCCCCCCTAGCCCCTCTTTGGGAAAGGGGGGGACAGTTCAGGCCACCACCTGTGCCATCTCGCTCGGGCGAATCCGCACGATGACGTCGATGCTGTCCGCCACCATGCCATCGGGCAGCGCGGGCATGCCGGCAAGGTGCAGGTTGTCGTCACAGATGTCGGTCAGTTCGCCGCTGGCCATGTTGTAGAAGTGATGATGCGGTGCCGTGTTCGGGTCGTAGAAAACCCGGCTCGGGTCCACGATCACTTCGCGGATCAGCTTTTTTTCCAGGAACAGGCGCAGGGAGTTATAGACCGTCGCCTTGGAAACCTCGCTGTAGCGCGCATTGACGATGGCCAGCAATTGATCGGCTGCAAGATGCTCATGGCGCGAGAACAATACCCCGGCAATTTCGATGCGTTGGTGGGTGGGGGAAATGCCGTGATCGCGTAGCAACTCGGCTATTTCGCTTCGCTGCATCGGAGTTCGCATTCTTGTCGGCATGGAAAGACCTGTCGGTTCATTGAGTTACGGCATTTTAGGGGGGTAATTAAACCGTGTCTAACCAAGCCGATCCTCGCGGCGTTGGTCGTAGGTTGGGCAGCGGCGTAGGTTGGGCAAAGCGCAGCGTGCCCAACAAACCACCGCAATGTTGGGCACGCTGCGCTTTGCCCAACCTACGTTGTATGGTCGGCACAAACCCGGCTACGCGGCACATTTCCACGCGTAGGGCGCGACATCGACGGACACCGCCGTCCCCAGCATGCGATGCAGCAACACCTCGCCCGCCGCTGGCGCCATCGTCACGCCGTAGCGGAAATGGCCGCTGTTCAGGTAGAGATTCTCCAGTTCCGGATGCCGGCCGATGGTGGGTACATTGCCCGGTGAGCCAGGGCGCAGGCCGGCCCACTGGGTGACGATTTCCGCCCGGCGCAAGGCCGGCATCGCGGAGTAGGCGAAATCCAGAAGTTCCGTTCGCGCCTGGGGCGTGGTGGTCTGGTCGAAGCCCACTTCTTCCAGCGTGCTGCCGGCCAGGATGAAACCGTCGGCGCGCGGCACCAGATAGTGCCCGTGCCGGTAAAGAATGCCGGGCAGCAGGTTCGGCTCCGCCTTGAGCAAGATGATCTGGCCGCGCACCGGCGTGATTGTCGGCGCGTGGCCCGTCTCGGCAAGCAGGCGCGCGCTCCATGCCCCCGCCGTCACCACCACGCTGTCGGCGCTGAATACGCCGCGGGGAGTTTCCACGCCCGCTACCCGGGCACCCTCGATATGCAAACGTGTTGCCGGCGTGTGCTCATGCAACGCGATGCCCGCCCGCAAAGCCGCCGCGCGCAAGGCCCGCATGACGCGGGGATTGCGCGCCTGCGCCACGTTCGGCAGCCAGAGCACGTTGCCGGCGGTTTCCGCCATGTGGGCGAACGCGAAGGGCAGTTGCGCCACCGCTTCGCCATGCGCGTCACACCAGGCCCGCGCGCGATCGCGATGTTCCACATCCAGCACCGCCATCCCGCAAGGGATGTATTCCGGATCGATCCCGCTTGCCGCGCGCAGGCGCTCCGCCCACTCCGGCCACAGCGCTTGACCGCGCCGCGCCAGGGCATTGACTTCCAGCCCGTAATTCCAGGGAAGCAGCAAGGACAGAATGCCCGCCCCCGCCCAGGAAGACGCCCGCCCGGTGACGCCCTGTTCGAGAACGTGAACCTCCAGCCCGGCCTGTTGGAGCATGAGCGCGGAAAGCAGGCCGTTGATGCCGCCGCCGAGGATGAGGCAGGAATTCATGGTGAGTAGCGTTTCGGAGTTGAGAGGTTGATCTGTGGGGTGCGCGCGACGCACCCTACAACAGCCCGTAGGTTGGGCAAAGCGGAGCGTGCCCAACAAACCGCCGCGATGTTGGGCACGCTCCGCTTTGCCCAACCTACGAAGGCCTGGGGAATGCGCCGTTCATCG
>JAUXXW010000151.1 GCA_030684775.1 Pseudomonadota bacterium | reverse complement strand
CCATGTTGGGCACGCTGCGATTTGCCCAACCTACGCTTCCACTGCTGGATTTGACTCAAGGGCTTGTCGTGAGAACAAATTTGCCGTGGGCCGCACATGAAAAACGCGGCGAGGGGGGAAACCCCCTCGCCGCGTTTTTCGAGCATGCCGGAAAAGCTTAGTTCGCGGCGGCCTTCGCCTCGGCCACCATGTAATCCACCGCCACTCTGGTGTCGGCATCCGACAGCTTCTCGTTGCCGCCCTTGGCCGGACCACCGAAGCTGCCATTGATCGCCGCGCTATACAGATACGCCTTGCCTTCCTTGAGCAGCGGCGCCCAGGCCTTGGCATCGTTCAGCTTCTGCGCGCCGGTCACACCCGTGTCATGGCAGGAAGCGCAGTTGTCGGCATAAACCATCTTCCCGCGGGCCAGGTCGGCTGCGCTGGGCTCGGGCTCCTTCTTCAGGGTCGGCTGGAAATTCGCCCCGGCGGCATTGGCCATGTGCACGGTCGCGCGCGCCACTTCCATATCGGACAGATCGGGGTCGCCACCACGCGCCGGCATCTTGTTGAAGCCCTTCAACGCATGGCCAAGCAACGTGTCATAGCCGGAGCCGATGCGTTTGGCCCAATCCGCTTTTTCCTTGAACTTCGGCGCGGCCAGCGCGCCGGATTCATGGCAGCCGGCACACACCTCGGCATAAACCACCTCACCGGAACGTTCGACGCGCGGCGCGTTGGGGTCCACCGCCACGGAAACCCCAAAAGACTGAATACGTTCGCGCACCGCCTGGTCAGTCATGGGAGCGGCATCAGGAGAACCCATGCCGGCTCGCACCCCCAATACCAGCATCACGATAAGAAAAATCGCCAAGCCTGGGGCGAACAATCCGCCCAGCGTAGCCAGCAAAAAATCCTTGGGCGTGGTTTTGGTCATTTCGATGTGATCGGACATGGCGAACTCTCAGCCTGTTCAAGTTGGGAAACCGCGCGATTATAAGAGCAACGCCCTGCCGACTGAAAGGTTGCTGTGCTATCCTGCGCGGCCATTGCTTCATCGGAAAGATGTAGTCCCGCGAAATCGGACGCATCGGCCCCGTGAAGACAACTGACCTCTGGTCTCAAAACAGTTCAAGACAACGCGGTCGTAGCTCAGATGGATAGAGTATCGGCCTCCGAAGCCGAGGGTCGTGGGTTCGAGTCCCGCCGACCGCGCCAAATCAAGTACTTAAAGAGTATTTCGGGTTTCCAACCCGCCAACTCTGCTCGGCAGCGAAATACGCTGCTAGTCACATTGGCCCCTACAGACTTTTCCTCGCCCTGTGTGCTTGATGGTCTCGGTCAACGATTGTTTGATGCCTTCAAACGCGGTTCCCATCGCGTCACCTCTCAAACCCGGTCTGTACAAGAAATTCCACCCATCCGGCCAAGTCGTTACGCTCAGCCGGGTGGCATGCCCCCTGCGTCAGACTACTTGTCGCCTCGATAGGATGAGAACCCTGGGGGCAACGACGAGGAATAGCTATGCGCTACTGGCTGAGTAACGCGGAACAATCAATACAAATCGCCGGGGAGCCGCTAAGTGTCAGGGTTCATCAGAAACAGAACCGGGCAGCGAAGCCGGGGTTTCTTTGTTTGGGTGGGAATCATCGGGTGTCTGCCTTCCCGTCACCCGTTCAGGCTGCGAACATTTCCATCGGCACATGGAAACGTGTCGCCAACGCCTGCACCTGACGCAGGTTCAGCGACCGCTTGCCGGACAGGACCTCGGATACCACGCTTTGTGGCCCCACCTCGGGCAAGTCCGACTGCTTGAGGCTATGCGCCTCGATCAGATAGGCCAGCAGGGCGCCGGGCGTCGTGGTGTCCGGCCACGGGCGTACCCGCGCTTCATACTCACGGATATGGTCGCCAACCAGCGCGACCAGGGCGAAGATCGGATGGCTTTCCTGGCCGCCGAAACGGTCGAAGCATTCCTCCACGAAAGCGAGCAGCGCCGCGTAATGGGCTTCATCACGAACCGGGCCGGTCAGGCCAAGCGCCGCGTTCACCGACTCCCAAGGTTTCACCACATCCATCACATTCATTTCCAGGCCCCTTTGTCGTAGTCGGCGTGCGTCAGCACGGCCTTTACCCATACCATCTGTGCCGAGAACGCCATGCTGGCGATCAGCCGGTACTTGTTGCCGCCGATATTGAACACATAGCGATCTCCCACCTTATCCACGCTGGCGAAGGTGGCGCGCAACTCGGCGAAGGTCTGAAACGAACCGCGCTCCACCAATCTGCGCCAGGCTTGCAACGGTTCATCCGCATCCGGGTGGATGCCCGCGAACTCACGCAAGGCTTTGTTGGAGATCAGCTTCATGGCCTGGAATATAGCATGTTGCTATATTCCAGGCAGTAACAAGCCAGGGCGAACTTGCCCCATTCAAAATTTGTAAGAGACACAACGGGTTAAGCCTGGTTGCTGAACAAGGGCCAATGGTGAACAGATGTATGCGCTACCGCATTGTTTCAAAGAGATCGCCGACCCACGTCGCGCCCAAGGCCGCCGCCATCCCTTGCCCGTGGTGCTGGCGCTGGCCACCGGGGCCATCCTGTGCGGCATGCGCGGCTACAAAGCCATCCATCAGTGGGCCGAGAACCTGGGCCAGGCGGCCCGCGCCCGTTTTTGTTGCCGCAAGATCGATGGCCGCTATGCCGTTCCCAGCGA
>JAUXXW010000140.1 GCA_030684775.1 Pseudomonadota bacterium | reverse complement strand
CTGTTCCACTTCCAGCACGGTCTTGCCTGGCGCCAGGCCGATGCGGTTGGCCACCCGGAAAATGTGCGTGTCCACCGCGATGGTCGGCTCGCCGAAGGCCGTGTTCAGCACCACGTTCGCGGTCTTGCGGCCCACACCTGGCAGGGCTTCCAGCGATGCCCGGTACTTCGGCACCTCGCCGCCATGCTTGTCGAGCAGGATCTGGCAGGTGGCGATCACGTTCTTCGCCTTGGTTCTGAACAGGCCGATGCGGCGGATATGCGACATCACGCCGTCCTCGCCCAGGGAGAGCATTTTCTCGGGGGTGTTCGCGGCCGGAAACAAGGTCGCGGTCGCCAGATTCACGCTCACATCGGTCGCCTGCGCCGACAGCATCACCGCCACCAGCAGCTCGAATGGCGTGCGGTAATGCAGTTCGGTCGTGGGGTGGGGATTGGCCGCGCGCAGACGTTCGAATATGGCGCGGCGTTGGGTAGCGTTCATGGGGCGATGATAAGAGAAAACCCGCTACCATCCTCTCCCCATGCGAATCGAATCCCTCCGCCAGCGCCTGCGTGACCTCGGCGCCAAACCCCTCCACGAACAGCGCGTGCTCCAGGCCTGGACGCGGCTGCGTTCCGTGGATACCCGGCACCGCCGCGCCGAGGATTTCCTGCCGTTGCGCCTGCGCGAGGCGCTCCCGGCGCTGACCGAGGAACTCGCCGGGCTCGCCCGCCTGCGTTCGGAACATCCCGGCGAGGACGGTTCGGCGCGCCTGCTGGTCGAGTTGGGTGACGGCCAGACGGTGGAAAGTGTGTTGCTGCCGCGTGATGGCCTGTGCGTTTCCACCCAGGTCGGCTGCGCCGTCGGCTGCCTGTTCTGCATGACCGGGCGCGATGGCCTGCTGCGCCAGTTGAGCGGCGGTGAGATCGTCGCCCAGGTGGTGCTGGCGCGCGCCCGGCGGACGGTGAGCCGGGTGGTGTTCATGGGCATGGGCGAACCGGCCCACAACCTGGATAACGTGCTCGAAGCCATCGACCTGCTCGGCACCGTCGGCGCCATCGGCCACAAGAATCTGGTGTTTTCGACGGTAGGCGACCCGCGCGTGTTCGAGCGCTTGCCGCAAGGTGTGGTGAAACCGGCGCTGGCGCTGTCTTTGCACACCACGCGCGCCGACCTGCGCGCCCGGTTGCTGCCCAAGGCGCCGCGCATCACCCCCGCCGAACTGGTGGAACTGGGCGAGGGCTATGCCCGCGCCACCGGCTATCCGATCCAGTATCAGTGGACCCTGCTCGAAGGCATCAACGACAGCGACGAGGAACTGGAGGGCATCGTCCAGCTCCTCGCCGGCAAATACGCGATGATGAATTTCATCCCCTACAACGCCAACGAAGGCCTCGGCTTCAATCGCCCGTCATGGCAACGCGCCACGGAAATGGCCGGCCGACTGCATCAACGCGGCATTCTTACCCGCTTGCGCGACTCCGCCGGCCAGGACATCGACGGCGGCTGTGGCCAGTTGCGGGCGCGCGCACTGAAAGCCTGACGTAAGCCTTCGCGGCCGCTTCCAGGATCATGGTTGCGGGAAGGTGATGGAAGCGGGGAAACGTGCCGCAAACCAAGGCCGAGTTCGTCCCATCGGGCCGAGGTGTGCTTGAATGTGGCCCCGCGCGTAGCCCCGCAGCGACTTGCTCGGCCACGCCACACCCGATCCTCAAGCCGACACCCTGGTTTTCTTCGAACGGACCTCCCCTTGGATACCGCAAAACCCCTCTTCTCCTATCGTCGCTTCTGGGCCAAACGCTTCGGCGTGGCGCCGTTTCTACCGATGTCGCGCAAGGAAATGGAAGCACTGGGTTGGGACAGTTGCGATGTCATCCTGGTGACCGGAGACGCTTATATCGACCATCCCAGTTTCGGCATGGCGCTGGTGGGGCGGCTGCTGGAAGCGCAGGGCTTCCGCGTCGGCATCATCAGCCAGCCGGACTGGAAATCGGCCGATCCTTTTCGCGTACTGGGGCGGCCGAATCTGTACTTCGGGGTGACGGCGGGGAACATGGATTCGATGGTGAATCGCTACACCTCGGATCGGCGTATCCGTTCCGACGACGCCTATACCGCCAACGCCGAGCCCAACAAGCGCCCGGATCGCGCCGTGGTGGCCTATTCGCAGCGTTGCCGCGAGGCCTACGCCGGCGTCAATGTGGTGATCGGCGGCATCGAGGCCAGCCTGCGCCGCATCGCGCATTACGACTATTGGTCGGACAAGGTGCGCCGTTCCGTTCTGGCCGACTCCAAGGCCGACATGCTGATGTTCGGCAACGCGGAACGGGCGTTGGTGGCGCTGACCCATCGCCTGGCCGCGGGCGAGGCCATCGCCGAGATTCGCGACCTGCGCGGCACCGCATTCATGGCGCCGTTCGGCTGGAAGCCCAGCGAAGAATGGGCGGAGATCGACTCGACGCAACTGGAAATCCTCGGCCGCGTCGATGCGCATCCTGATCCTTATGCTGTGGTCACTCCCCCCTTTGAAAAAGGGGGGGGCACATACCCGCTACACGATTTCTCCCAGGAAGCACGCCGCAAGGCACGCCAGGCCGCCCGCGCCCACACGGTGCTGCGCATCCCCGCCTATGACCTGGTGGAAAAGAACCCGGTGCTGTACGCACATGCCTCGCGCATGCTGCATCTCGAATCCAACCCCGGCAATGCCCGCGCCCTGGTCCAGGCGCACGGCGAGCGTGATGTCTGGCTGAACCCGCCGCCGCTGCCGCTGGCCACCGAGGAACTCGACCGTGTCTACGACATGCCTTATGCGCGGGCGCCGCATCCGTCATATAACGCAAATTCGGGCGACGCGAAGATTCCCGCCTGGGAGATGATCCGTTTCTCGATCAACATCATGCGTGGCTGTTTCGGCGGCTGCACCTTCTGCTCCATCACCGAGCACGAGGGACGCATCATCCAGAGTCGTTCGGAAACCTCCAT
Organism: Pseudomonadota bacterium; assembly: GCA_030684775.1. Taxonomy (GTDB): domain Bacteria; phylum Pseudomonadota; class Gammaproteobacteria; order Burkholderiales; family Thiobacillaceae; genus PFJX01. Next base: position 13,086 of record JAUXXW010000140.1, on the reverse strand, counting down.
CCTCAACGAGATCGAAGCCATCCGCGACAAGACGCCCGGCTTCACCGGGGTGATTTCCGACCTCGGCGGCCCCACCGCCAACATGTACCGCCTGGCCTGCAAAGACCCGGTCATCGAATCCGCCTGCCGCCGTCTGTCCTGCGTGTTCCCGGATATCTGCGAGAACATGGGCACCGACCACGGGCCGCTGGTGCAGCTCTACCGCAAGGCGCGGGCGCTGCCCGGCATCAAGAAGATCCTCATCAGTTCCGGAGTGCGTTACGACCTGGCGCTGCGCTCGCCGGAATATGTGAAGGAGCTGGTCACCCACCATGTCGGCGGCTATCTCAAGATCGCCCCGGAACACACCGAGGAAGGCCCGCTCAACCACATGATGAAGCCGGGCATCGCCGCCTACGACCGCTTCAAACTGATGTTCGAGCGCTTCTCGAAAGAGGCCGGCAAGGAGCAATACCTGATTCCTTACTTCATCGCCGCCCACCCCGGCACCACCGATGAAGACATGCTCAACCTGGCGCTCTGGCTGAAGCACAACAACTTCCGTCTCGACCAGGTGCAGACCTTCCTGCCGACGCCGATGGCGCTGGCCACCACCATGTATCACACCGAGCGCAACCCGCTGAAAAAGGTGCTGGGCGGCGGCGATAACAAAACCGTCTCGGTCGTCCGCGCAGGACGCACGCGCAAACTGCACAAGGCATTCTTGCGCTACCACGACGCGGAAAACTGGCCGCTGCTGCGCGACGCACTGCAAGCAATGGGCCGCGCCGACCTGATCGGCAACGGCAAGAAACACCTGATCCCGACCTTCCAGCCGGCCGGCACCGGCCGTCGTTTCGAAAGCGCCACCCCCGCCGGAGAACGCCGGCCACCCCGACCGGTTGCCCGAACCAAGCCGGAGTCGCGCCGCCCGGTAAAACCCTCGGGACCACGCGGTAAGCGGCCGCGATAGTGCGGTAATCCGCTTACCTATCCTGTAGCGCCGGCTTCCAGCCGGCTGTTATGAAAAACGCCGGCATTGACGTGGATGGATGCCGACACTACGCGGGCGCGGAGCACTTCTATTGAATCGGCGGGGGGAGCCGGCTAGGCGCTCTGAATCCACGGAGAAAAAGTAGACGTAGGTTGGGCAAAGCGCAGCGTGCCCAACATTGCGACGGGTTGTTGGGCACGCTGCGCATTGCCCTCCCTACGTTTCCACGGCTTCAACTGCTGGCGGAGGGAAATATTCCAGGGGTTCCCTGATGGCTTCTATGTGAGCTGGCCAGCTCAAAGCCCCCCACATTCCTTGCGGTATTTGCCCTGGTCGCTTTTCAGGGTTTTTTTCTGCTGCTTGCTCGCTTCCGTCTTCGCTTCTGCCTGGTTGATCTTGTCCAGCAGACGGGCGCAGTCGCTTGCCAGTTTGCGGGAAGTGGCGCGTGCTTTTTCTCGCGTCGCGGCTGATTTTTCCTCCCGTTTCCTGAGTGCTTCGGCTTCGGCGATGTCGTCCTTCGCGCGGCTGCGCGCTTCCTCGACCGCGTAGGCACTGGGTGAGGGCGGCGCCTCGGGTGGCGTCAGGGACACACTGCCGACTGGACAGGGCGATGATTGGTAGATCACGCGCTCGCCCTGGCGGCACTTGTGGATTTCCGCGTGAACGGGGGCGCTCGCCAGGAGCAAAGCGAAAAACGTATTTCGATAGCCATGAGCGGTCACGGCGGCCTCCCTTCCGTTACAGCACCTGGTTTACTCCGCCACGCAGACCTCCCGACGCGCCACGGCGATGCCGGTGCGGATGAGCAGTGCCGTGATGACCACCGTGGCGATGGCCAGGAGAATTCCGGATAAACGCAGGAACATCGGGTCGCCGGTGTACTTGAACATGGACAGGGTGGCGATGGTGATGGCCGCCAGCGGGAAGGAATAGGCCCACCAGGAGAGGAAGAACTTGAGCCGGGTGAACCAGCGCAATTGGGCGATTAGCAGGATGGTGAAGAACAGCGCGGCGTAATAGAGGATGCGGGCGAAGGCATCGACCTCACCGGTCAGCTTTACATACGAGAGGAATCCGACGGCCGGCGGCGCGATCAGGATGAACAGCGTCGGCATCAGGCGCTCCGGCAGGCTGCCGTGGAAGATCACCCGGTTGAAGATGATCGTCAGCAACACCGGCCAGAAGGTGAGGCCGATGCTGAAGAAAAACCAGGAGATTTCGGCCGGCGCGTGTTCCACGCCGGCAATGGGCACCAGGATGTTGCCCACCACGGGAATGAACCAGGCCGGGTTGAGGTGGGTTATCTCGAACTTGCTGTGGTGCATCCATTGCGTGATGACGTGCAGCGTGAGCACCAGATGCAAGGCCGTACCGGCCAGCCAGAGCAGTTTGGAATAAGGCGCGCTGAGCGGTAGCCAGGCGATGGACAGCAGAATCAGCGCGATGCTCACCGTCGGCACGAAGTTCATCTTCACCGGATGCGCCCATTCCGCCGCCGTCTCCGCGCGGTGCTTCACGACCTTGACGGTGTAAAGCACCGCCAACAGTGCGAATAGCCCGGTGGTCAGCGGCAGCAACCAGGGGCTGATGGAAACCGGCAGAGAAAGCGTTTCCTCGGCACGCAGCCAGGCGATCGTGAGACCTCCCAGGCCCATGATCATGGCGAACCAGGAGACGGGGAAGTGTTGCAGACGGGTGGGTGCGGTCATGGGAGAGCCAGGGGGAGGGCGTAGGTTGGGCAAAGCGCAGCGGGCCCAACATTCCGAGTGAGGCGTTGGGCACGCTGCGCTTTGCCCAACCTACAGAGGGATTACATCGCCTTCTTCATGGAAAGCACACCGCGAATCATGCCGGTGCTGTAGCCCACGGCCTTGTCGTTGGGATACTCGGTAGCCAGTTTGGCTTGCACCTCGGGTGACAGTTTGTCCGGGTCGCCGTGGCAGTTCAGGCAGACCGCTTGGGTCGGCAGTGCCTTGGCATAGCGGAACAGCTTGCCCTCGGGCGTATCGACCACGGCGGACATATCCAGGGTTTCCGGCTTCTCACCCGCCGCCATTCGCGCTTCCAGGCTGGCCTGGGCCGCAGTTTCCCAGGCATCGGGCACGGCTTTGGGATTGCGGTTCTTCGGGCTGGCCCGCTTGATCGAGAAACCGGTCTTCTGCGCGGCTTCGGCGGCGATCTTGGGCGCTCTTTCCTTGCACACGCCGATGGCTGCGGCGGGGCCGCCGGCGGCCATCGCGGCCTTCAGTTCACCGCCCAGTGTTTGCAGCAGGCCAGCAGCGGTTTGGCGGGCGGAATCGGTCAAGGCGGCCTGTTTTTCGGCATTCGGCGTGGCGGCGCAGCCGGCAAGCAGCAACAGGGGCAGAGCAAGCGCGAATTTTTTCATGATGTCTCCTGTGGGAACTTGGGTAAGAGGCGCGGCGTGGATTGTCCGTGCCTCAGGCACGCAGTTTAGCGAGAACACCGGTCAGATGGGTCTGGGCTTCCGCCATTGCCGCGCTGATGTCCGGATGCCCAGCGGAAGCGGCGATTACACCAGGGTCTTGTAGGGCGATGCGGGTGACACCCGGCGCGATTTCGTACACGCAACAGCCGCAAGGGAGCAGGGCGCCGGCATCGCGGTCGGCCTCCAGCACGCGCTTGGCGATGCCGGGCGCGCAGACGCCGAGCAGGCGGTAGGGTGGGATGTCATGGTTCATCTTGGCTTTCATGATGGCCTGAACATCGACTTCGGAGACCACGCCCATCTTGGCTTCGGCCAGCGTGGCCTTGAGTTTTTCGATGGCTTGGTCGATGGGCAGGGCGAGTTCAACGGTATGGGCGTACATGGATGTCCTTTGGTGGGTGGGGTTATTGGGACTGGTTGCGCATATGGTCGGCCACCTTGACGAAGGCCAGATACAACTCGGCACGCAGTTTGGCATCTTCCACCACCTCGTCCAGCGCCAATTGCATGCAGTGCATCCACTGGTCACGCTCCGCGTCGCCGATGCCGAAGGGGAGATGGCGGCGCCGCAGCATGGGATGGCCGTGCTTCTCGACATACAACTGCGGCCCCCCCAGCCAGCCGGTCAGGAAGTCGTACAGTTTCTGGCGCGAACCGGACAAGTCTTCCGCATGCAACTTGCGGATGCCATAGGTTTCCGGCTGTTCGTCCATGTGGTCGTAAAAACGATCCACCAGTTGGCGGACTTTGGTTTCGCCGCCGAGGCGTTCGTAATGGGTTTGGAGGGTCATGGCGTTGTTTACATATCGGTCTGTCGTTGGGCACGCCGCGCTTTGCCCAACCTGCGACTTTCATTACCTGAAAACATTCAGGTAACGCTGCTCGAACGATGCGGGGGTGACGCGTTCAATCGCCGGATTTCGCCAGCGCGCGGGCGATGGTTTCATCCAGATTGCGCGAGGCGGTCTTCATCACCTCCGCCACCTTGGGCTCCATCATGCCGGCCATCATTCCCGCGTTCATGCGTGAAATCATCACCCGACCGTCGCTCATGCCGTAGACCGAGACGCTGCACGGCATCAGCGCGGAGACGTAGCGGGTGGCGTCGTTCTTCAGCAGCGGCACGGCGTTCTTGCCGCTGGTGAGTTCCAGTATCACCAGGCCACCGGGGATGGCCACGTTCTTTTTCGCCAGGCGTTCGCCCAGGTTGATCTCGGCGACGATGTTCCAGCCGTCGGCCTCCAACTGGCTTTTCAGATGCTTGAGGGTGGTCGGAAAATCCACGCGGCTGACGTCTTCCACGACGATGGCGCGGGCGTTGTCGCCGAGCGGCTGGGCGGTCGCCGGCAGGGTGGCCGCGAAGGCGGAAATGAGCAGGAGCTTGGCGAGTGTTTGCGGCAGTTTCATGGTGGGATACCTGAAGTGAAAATTCATAAACCCGATGGGCAGGCTGCCCCGGTTGAAGCATGGGTTTGGCCACGCTTCGCTCTGCCCGACCCGCAACGACTGGGGCAGCGTGCGAATCAGAAAGGACTATGCGGCCGAGTTGCGGCTCAATGCCGGTCGGTGAACTTCTGCCCGATCTGGCCGAGCGGCGGCATTTCGTCGAGTGTGCCGTTGAGCCAGGCGGCCACCGCGCGTTCGGGGTCGCTTTCCTGTGTGGACACAGCCTGGATGCCGCGCTGCTTCAGGTGATAACGCAAGGCGCTGGCCATGCCGCCGGTGATCAGCACATTGACGTCCTCCAGCGGGTGGGGGAGGGCGCCTTTGAGGTGCTGCCGTACCGGCAGTTCAACCAGGTGTTTTTCAAGCACATCGGCATATTCGGTTTCGAATATCCAGAATTTTCGGCATTGGCCGGCATGGTCTGTGACAGTCGTTCGGTTCTGGCTGGTAACGGCGATTTTCATGGCGGGCTCTCTCTCAATGAATAACCCCCGACGACATGGGGGTGGGTTGAGGATAATTAAAGCAAGTAACGGGCCATCTATACTGGTTGTGAGCCGGAATGTGTATCGGACTGATTCGATTGAAAATATTTATGGCGACGATGGTGATCTATCCTTTCAATCGGTGTTAGCTTGCCAACATTGACAGTTATTCCGGACAGAAATGGCATGATCGCGCCCGGCACCCCCTCCGCCCCCCCCAACGAATTGCTGGCCCTGCTCGAATCCCTGCCCGAGCCGCGCATCCTGGTCGATCCGGATTACCGCATCCTCTACGCCAATGCCGCCTATCGGCACACTTACGGCGATCCCGGCGACATCATCGGGCGCACCTGCTACGAAATCTCGCACCACTATGACAAGCCGTGTGACCAGTGCGGCGAAACCTGCCCGCGCCAGACCGCGCTGAAGACGCACCAGTCCAGCCGGGTGCTGCATCTGCACCACACCCCGCGCGGCCAGGAGTACGTCGATGTGGAACTGGTGCCGATTAAAGACGCGAGCGGCAACACCGCCTATTTCGTGGAAACCATGCGGCATCTGCGCGAAGCGAGCCGGCAGCCGGGCGCTCTGGGCATGGTCGGCCGTTCGCCCGCCTTTACCCGCATGCTCGACCTGATCAACCGGGTTGCGCCGGCCATGACGCCGGTGCTGTTGCTGGGCGAATCCGGCGTCGGCAAGGAACTTGCCGCCCAGGCGGTTCATGCGCACAGCGCGCGGCGTGGGCAGCCCTATGTGCCGGTGGATTGCTCCGGCATGACCGAAAGCCTGTTCGAGTCGGAATTGTTCGGCTACGAGAAAGGCGCGTTCACCGGCGCCGGCCAACGCAAGACCGGGCTGGTCGAAGCGGCGGCCGGCGGCACCCTGTTCCTCGACGAACTGGGCGACATCCCGCTGCACCTGCAGGTCAAATTGCTGCGCCTGCTGGAAACCGGCACCTATCGTCGCGTCGGCGGTGTCGAAATGCTGCGCGCCGATTTTCGCCTGGTCTGCGCCACACACCGCGATCTGGTGGCGATGGTGGAGGAGGGCGGTTTCCGCCGCGATCTCTATTACCGTCTCGCCGCCTTTCCCATCCGTCTGCCCGCCCTGCGCGAGCGGCGAGAGGATTTGCCCCTTCTGGTCGAACACCTGCTCGCCCGTCTCGCCCCGGAAAGGCCGCTACGCCTGGACGCGGCTTCGCGACAGCAACTCATGGAACATGACTTCCCCGGCAATGTCCGGGAACTGAGAAATCTGCTCGAACGCGCCATGCTGATGGCCGATGGTGACGTGCTCAGTCTGGCCGACGCGCTCGAACTCACGCGCGCCGTGCCGTTACAGACGCCGGAAACCATCCTCCCGCTCGAAGAGGCCGAGCGCCGCTATGTGCGTCAGGCGCTGGAGCAACTCGGCGGTGACCGCAAGGCGTTGGCGCGAAAGCTGGGCATCAGCGAACGAACCTTGTATCGCAAGCTGGCGTAGGTTGGGCAAAGCCGATGGCGTGCCCAACATTCAACGGTTTCATGTTGGGCACGCTGCGCTTTGCCCAACCTACGTGGCTGGCGTAGGTTGGGCGTGTCGTCGGGTTACGCGAAAAGCCGCTAACCCGACCTACACCACTGTCTGGCCCCCTGTTTGCCGGCGGGGGAAATTGGCCTAAACATTTCTTCGCGCAAGCCGTTATGGGTCCACCTAAACCCCTGCCGCCGTCATGTCTTTCAATTTATCCCTATTTCCAAGCGGCGCCCCCCGTGTCGCCACGCTTTTGGTGGTGGATGACACGCCGGAAAATCTGACGGTTCTGGCCGATCTCCTGGCGCCGACGTATCGGGTGCTGGTGGCCAATTCCGGGCCGCGCGCCTTGCGTCTGGCCGAGTCCGAGCCAAGGCTGGATCTGATTCTGCTCGATGTGATGATGCCGGGCATGGATGGCTACGGTGTGCTTGCGCGGCTCAAGGCGAATCCCGCCACCACCGATGTGCCGGTCATATTCGTTACCGCGATGAGTGCCGTGGAAGATGAGCAGCGCGGCTTCGATCTGGGGGCCGTCGACTACATCACCAAGCCGATCCGGCCACCCATCGTGCTGGCGCGGGTGAAAGCGCAACTGGATATGAAAGAGGCGCGCGACTGGCTGAAAAACAAGAACGCGGTGCTGGAAGCCGAAGTAAGCGCCAGGCTGAGTGAAATACTGCTGATTCAGGATGTCAGCATTCACGCTCTGGCGCGGCTGGCGGAGACGCGCGACCCGGAAACCGGCAACCACATCCACCGCACCCAATCCTATGTCCAGACGCTGGCCACCCAACTGCGACCGCACCCACGTTTTTCCCCGCTACTCAGCGCCGACTACATCGACCAGTTGGCGAAATCCGCGCCGCTGCACGACATCGGCAAGGTCGGCATTCCCGATCAAATCCTGCTCAAGCCCGGCAAACTCACGGCGGAAGAGTGGGCGATCATGAAGACGCATGCCCGCCTGGGGTCGGAGGCGATCGAGCAGGCGGAACGCGATGCGATCAAGCCGGTGGCGTTTCTCGCCATCGCCAAGGAAATCGCGCATTGGCATCACGAGAAATGGGATGGCAGCGGCTACCCGGATGGCCTCGCCGGTGATGCCATCCCGGTTCCCGCGCGGCTGATGGCGCTGGCCGATGTCTTCGACGCGCTCATCTCGCGTCGCGTCTACAAGCCGCCTATGCCTTACGAGCAGGCGCGCGGGATCATCGTCGCTGAACGTGGGCGCCATTTCGACCCTGACGTGGTCGATACCTTCGTCGCCGTCTATGACGAGTTCGTGAATATCGCCGAACGCTATGGCGATGCCCAGTAAGGCCCCTATGGCCAATCACGCCTCGCCGCGCGCGCTGATTTTGGTGATGGCCTTCTTCCTCCTCGGCGGCTGTGGTGACGGAGCGCGCCAGGCCGCCTATCAGCCGGAATATGGCCAGCAGCCGGCAAGCACGGCGACGCACAAGGACTACCGCTTCGCCGTGCACCCGCTGCACAACCCGGAAAAGCTGTTCGCGGTCTACGGTCCCATCGTCGACCGCCTCAACGCGGCGATCCCGGAAGCGCGTTTCACCCTGGAGGCCTCGCGCAACTACGAGGAATTCGACAAGAAGCTGTATGGCCGCCAGTTCGATCTGGCGCTGCCCAATCCCTACCAGACCGTCAACGCCTTGCGTCACGGTTACCGGGTGTTCGGCAAGATGGGCGACGACGACCAGTTTCGCGGCATTTTTCTGGTGCGCCGGGACAGTCCCGTCCGCGAGGTGGCCGATCTCAAGGGCAAGGTGGTCAGTTTCCCGGCGAAAACCGCGCTGGCCGCCGCCATGCTGCCGCAGCAGTTCCTGCACGATAACGGCCTGCCGATGGCGGCCTACGAAGCGCGTTATGTCGGCTCGCAGGAATCGTCGATCATGACGTCTACCTGGGCGACGCGGCGGCGGGCGCCACCTGGCCGCCGCCCTGGATCGCCTTCCAGAAGGATCATCCCGAGCGGGCCGCGCGGTTGGAGGTGCGCTGGCGTACCGAACCGCTGCCCAACAACGGTCTGGTGGCGCGCGACGATTTCCCGCCCGAACTACTGGCCCAGGTCGCCGCCATCCTGTTCAGCCTGCATCTAAGCGACGACGGTCGCGCCTTGCTGGAGCGCCTGCCGCTGTCCCGCTTCGAGCCGGCGAGCGAGGCGACTTACCGGCCGGTGCGCGATTTCATCGCGCATTTCGGCAAGACCGTGCGGGCCTTGCCGGAGGCGCCATGAACCCGGAAACCTCGAACCGTATCGACCGTAGGTTGGGCAAAGCGAAGCGTGCCCAACAAACCGCGCCCATGTTGGGCACGCTTCGCTTTGCCCAACCTACGATGTTGCGGTTCCAAACGAGTCTTGCGGAATGAACCCTCTGGTCCGCCGCCTGCGTGGTTTCTCCATTCGCCGGCAACTGGTCATCGGCATCGTTCTGTTGCTGACCCTGCCGATGAGCCTGCTGGTGATCGATCTGGTCAGCCGGCAAAGCGAATTCCTGCAACGCAACAGCCAGCAACAGGCGCATGGCCTGGCAAATACCTTGGCGGTGAGCAGCGCTTCCTGGGTGATGGCCAATGACGTGGTGGGGTTGCAAGAGGTGGTGAGCTCGGTGGACCGCGAACCGAACGTGCGCTACGCCATGCTGCTCAGCCTGGACGGCCGGGTGCTGGCGCACAGCGAGCCGGCCCGGGTCGGTCTTTACCTGACGGATGCGCGCAGCAGTCCCCTGCTTGCCGCTCCGGCGCGGCTCACGGTACTGGCCAGTGACGCGAATGTCATCGACCTGGCGGTGCCGGTGATGGGGGGGGGCCGCCTGCTCGCCTGGGCTCGTGTCGGCCTCGGGCGCGAGGAAGTCAGCGCCAGCCTGAGCGGTATCCGTCGCGATGGCATCCTGTTCACCCTGGCGGGCATGGTACTGGGCACCTTGCTCGCCTTCGCGATCGCGCATGGCCTGACCCGCAACCTGCGCCGCCTGGTCGAGGGCGTCGGGCGCGTCGCCGCCGGAGAGCGGAATTTCCGGCTTTCCTTTCGGCGCCGGGATGAAGTCGGCCGCCTCGGCGACGATTTCAACGGCATGCTGGCGGCCCTGGAAAAAAACGAGACCGAGCGTGAGAACGCGGAAATGCAGGCTCGCGCCGCCCAGGTGGAACTGGCCGGATTGCTGGCGCGCGCCGACGATTCCCGCCTGGCCCTGCTCGGCATGCTGGAAGACCAGAAGGTGGCGGAAACCGCGCTGCGCCAATCCGAAGTGGCCTTGCGTGAAAGTGAATTTCTATTCCGCTCGCAGTTCGACCGCGGCAACTTCGGCATCGCCATTACTTCTCCGGAAAAAGGCTGGCTGCGCATCAACCCTTACCTGTGCGACCTGCTGGGCTACGACGAGCGCGAGTTGCGGGGCATGAGCTGGGCCGAGATGACCTATCCGGACGACCTCGACGCCGATATGGCCCAATTCGGGCGCTTGTTGGCCGGCGAAATCGACGCCTACGAGCTGGATAAACGCTTTGTCTCCAAAGCAGGTGCGGTCGTTTACACCCATCTCACCGTGTCCTGTTTTCGAGATGGCGGACAGGTGAAATTCGTCATCGCCTCGCTGCTCGACATCGGAGAACGCAAGCGCGCGGAAGCCGCGATTCAGCAACTCAATGCGGAACTGGAGCAGCGCGTGGTCGACCGCACCCGCGAACTGGCGCAGGCCAAGCAGGAGGCCGAAGCGGCCAATCAGGCCAAGAGCGCTTTCCTGGCCAACATGAGCCATGAAATCCGCACGCCGATGAATGCCATCGTCGGCCTCACCCATTTGCTGCAGGTCGGCAGCCACACCCCGGAACAGCGGGACAAGCTGGGCAAGATCGCCACATCGGCCCAGCACTTGCTCTCAGTAATCAATGATGTGCTCGATATTTCCAAGATCGAAGCCGGCAAGTTCAGCCTGGAAACCCGTGATTTCGATCTTGACCGCCTGCTCGGCGGTGTCGCCAATCTGGTACTCGAAAAGGCGCGTGGCAAGGGGCTGGAACTGGTCATCGACATCGCCCCAAACCTGCCCCGTTGGTTGCGCGGCGATTCCACCCGCCTGACCCAGGCCTTGCTCAACTACGCCGGCAATGCGGTCAAGTTCACCCAGGCCGGCAGCATCATCATCCATGCGCGCATGGTCGAGGAGCGCGAGACCGATCTGCTGCTGCGCTTCGAAGTGCGCGATAGCGGTATCGGTATTCCCGACGATGCTCTGCCGCGCCTGTTCCAGGCCTTCGAGCAGGTGGACGGTTCCACCACCCGCCGCTATGGCGGTACCGGCCTGGGGCTGGCCATCACCCGGCGCCTGGCCGAATTGATGCGGGGCGAGGCCGGCGTGGAGAGCGAACGGGGCCGGGGCAGCGTGTTCTGGTTCACCGCGCGCCTGGGGCGCTCCGCGCAAACGGCGGCTCGCGCGCCGCACCCGCGCCTGGAAGGGCGCCGGGTCTTGCTGGCGGACGATGTGGCCGAGGCACGCGAAGTGTTGAGCGAAATGTTGCGCGCCATGGGCCCGCGCGTGGATGCCGTCGAATCCGGCGAGGTGGCGCTGGCTCACGTCGTGGCGGCCGACCAGGCCGGCGAGCCTTACGACCTGGTGGTGCTGGACTGGCGCATGCCCGGCCTGGACGGCATGGAGACCGCGCGCAGGCTCCAGGATCTACCGCTTTCCCATACGCCGGAACGTTTGCTGGTGACCGCCTACGATGAGCCGGAATTACGCGAAGCCGCCCGCGCGGCCGGCTTCCAGGCGGTGCTAATCAAGCCGGTGACGCCCTCGACGCTGCATGACAACCTGATTCCGTTATTCGATGCCGCCGTGCCCGCCAACTTGATCGACTCGCCGGCCGAGCCCCGCGCGGGTGTCGACTTCAGCGGCGCGCGCCTGCTGCTGTGCGAAGACAACCCGATCAACCAGGAAGTCGCCCTGGAACTCCTGCGCGAAGTCGGCCTCGACGCCGACCTCGCGGAAAACGGCCTGGTGGCGCTGGAAATGGTGAGACAGGCGGCCAGCCACCAGCCCTATGACCTCATTCTCATGGACATGCAGATGCCGCTGATGGACGGCCTCGAAGCCACCCGCGCGATACGCGCGCTGCCCGGCCAGGCCGATGTGCCGATCCTGGCGATGACCGCCAACGCCTTCAGCGAAGACCGCCGGCGCTGCCTGGAGGCGGGCATGAACGATCATGTCGCCAAGCCGGTGGACCCGGACGCGCTTTATGCCGCCCTGGCGCAATGGCTGCCGCGACGGGCGCGTGTTCTCGCCAGCCGCGCCGTCGCCAGTTCCGACGAAGACTTTGCCGCGAAGTTAGCCTTGATCGCGGGCCTGGACGCGGAAGCCGGTTTGCGCATGACGCGTGGCAATCCGGAGAAATACGCCGCCCTGTTGCGCCTGTTCATCGAACATCATGAATTCGACATGGCGCGCCTGCGCGACAGTCTGGCGACAGGTGATCGGGAACAGGCGCGGCGCCTGGCGCACAGCATCAAGGGCGCGTCGGGGAGCATAGGCGCGAAAGCGCTGAGCGGGCTCGCGACGGAACTCGACGCGGCGCTTCGCGAAGACCGCTCGGAAGCGGAAATCGAGGCGCGGATCGAGGCTTATGAACAGGCGCGGCAGGCGTTCACGTCCACCGTGCGCGCTATCGTGCCCCCCCCGAGCACGGCCGTCACGAGTAGCGTGCCGGTCGACTGGGTCCGCGTGCGCGGGTACCTGGATGCGCTCGCCGTTTTGCTGGCCGAGGGCGATGCCCGCGCCATCACGCTGCTGCGTGAAATCGCGCCCGATTTGCGCGCCGCCCTGGGGGACACGGTGGGCCCATTGCAGCGCCAGATCGAAATCTTTGATTTCGAGGCGGCATTGGAAACAGCGCGCGCGCTTCGTGAACGAGAGCCCGACTGACATGGACATCGTTTTCCCGTCGCCGCTTATCCGGCACCTGAACCGTAGGTTGGGCAAAGCGCAGCGTGCCCAACAAACCGCCGCTTCGTGCCGGTGCCTTCCGACAACCCTGGCGGAAGGCGCGATAAGGCCGCTTTTCCGCCCTACGGCCCTGAACCGTAGGTTGGGCAAAGCGCAGCGTGCCCAACAAACCGCCGCTTCGTGCCGGCGCCTTCCGACAACCCTGGCGGAAGGCGCGATAAGGCCGCTTTTCCGCCCTACGGCCCTGAACCGTAGGTTGGGCAA
>JAUXXW010000139.1 GCA_030684775.1 Pseudomonadota bacterium | reverse complement strand
CTATCCCGACACCGTGGAACGACTGGCGACTGTGTAACCGAGCAACACCGCCGCCTGACGGTCTCAGGCAAGAAGCGGGGCGCAAGGTGCTGTAACACCGAACGCCCCTAACCACCAAGCAACCGTAGAAGTCACATCATGGCTGAAACGAATCATACCCAAAGTACCGAAACCCCCGCATACGCCCTGTACCGCCTGAATCATCCGGGCAACATCCAGACAGTCCGCGATGCCCTGCTCATCGGCCTGGCGAGCCTCGGCGAAATCGAGCGGCTGCAAGACAGCGGCGTTGAAGTCGATCATCCGACCGGATGCAATGACACGGTGCGCGAGTTCGCGAAGGCGTTGATGACGCTGGATGAACTGGCGGAACTGCCCTTGGCGGCCTGATCCACCACGCGCCCGGCCTGACCGGGCTTCCCCTATGCAATGCAATACAAGAAACCCGCCCGAGTGGCGGGTTTTTCGTGCCTGCGAGGGGTAGCAAGCATCGTCTGGGGGCAACTATGGGGGCAACTTATTCATGGTTAAAACACGATTCAAGCAATGGCGCGGCCTCATGGCATGAATGTGAATCTCACCGCTCCGCCACCGCTCCGCCAAAACCCCATCCGAAGCGTTCCGAAAACACCAGGTAATCCCGTGTAAACGCTGGATTTTCGGGCTGTTTCATGCCGGGTGATGTCGGCTTCTTGTCGTACCGGCTTGGTTCGTGTCGCAACGGCCTGGCACGAGTGATCGACCCCGCTTTCAGGTTCCGGATACATGCCGTGCCGGGAACGAGTATTACGTACCCCGATGCACAAAGAGGGCTAGGATGGCAGGCCCGTCGACACCGGGGCTGTTTTTCCGAGTATGACCCCACCCCTTTACCGGAGACATCCATGAATCACATGCCTATTCTGTTCGCCGCGCTGGCCCTGTCCGGCCTCGCCCAAGCCGCCGATACTCCCGCCACCCTCGCTACCTCTGCGCCAGCCGCCACGCCCGCGCCAGCCGCCACGCCCGCCACGCCTCAGGCCTGGGCCGGGAAGATGCTCGACCCCACACAGAATGCCGCCGCATTCAAGGACCCCGCCGCCTTCGCGCAGTGGACCAATGCCATGATGAACCCGACCACCTCGATGGCCATGATGCAGCAGGGGATCGACCCCAACACCGCCATCCGCATGCTCTCCGGCATGATGAATCCGGCCGCCATGCAGAACTACATGCAGTTCAGCGACCCCAACATCGCCATGAAATGGATGGCGGCCGGCATCGACCCCCGATATGCCACCGCGATGCTCAACCAGGGCATGAACCCGAATGCCTACCTGAACATGATGCAGGCCCCGATGAGCCCGCAGATGATGAACATGGGCACGCAGATGCTGAACCCCGGCATGTACGGCAACTGGATGACCGCGCCGATGAACCCGGCCGCGATGAACGCCATGATGGCGCCCATGAATCCCAACATGTACACGAACTGGATGGGCGCCGGGATGAACCCGAATACCTATGGCAACTGGGGCCAGATGATGAACATGCCCACCGGACAAGCGGGTGCCATGCCCATGATCGACCCCGCCGTGATGATGAAACTGATGCAGATGTTGCAGCCGCCGGCCGCGCCGCAACCGACCAAGTAATCCCCGATGTGGGGCGGCGCAAGCCGCTCCCTGTGGCACCGGCATAGCTGGCGATTCTTCGGGTTCATTTGACGTCCTGATTCGCAAGCTGCCTCGGTTGACGTCGCAAGGTTGGGCACGCTTTGCCCAACCTGCTACGACTGTGCGAATCAGGCTTGACGTTGGCTGTCGATTTGGGGGGAAGCCCCCGGAGGCGCGGGCTTTTCCTGGCCATCCGCCTCAGTCATTCTCCCTCCCCTCTCCCCCTTTCAAGGCGGCCCTCAAGAACACCATGAGAGCCGGTTTTCTATCCGCGCCCGGTTACTCCCGACGACTGATTGCTCCCTTCCAGCGTCCCGCCGCGCGCAGGATTTCCGTGCTGTCGAGGCTGACACAGACGCCGTTTTTCACACGGGCCTGACCTCCTACCCAGACATGGCTGACTTGTTCGCGGCCGACGCTGTAGACCAGATCGGAGAGCGGGTCGTAGCAGGGCAGGCTGCCGGGCAGGGCCATGTCGATGGCGACGATGTCGGCCTGTTTGCCCGGCTCCAGGGAGCCGATTTCCTGTTCCAGGCCCAGCGCGCGGGCACCGGCCAGGGTGGCCATTTCCAGGGCGCGGGCGGCGGGGAGGGCTGCGGGATCGCCGGAGACGCCTTTGGCGAGCAGGGCCGCCAGGCGCATTTCACCCAGCATGTCCAGGCGGTTGTTGCTGGCGGCGCCGTCGGTGCCGATGCCGACATTGACGCCTTCGGCCAAGAGCTTGGCCACCGGGGCGAAACCGCTGCCGAGTTTGAGATTGGATGCCGGACAGTGCGCGACATGGCAACCGTGGCTGGCCAGCCAGCCGATTTCCATATCGTTGAGATGGACGCCGTGCACGGCGATCAGGCCGGGGGTCAGCATGCCCAGTGATTTCAGCCGGGCGAGGGGGCGGACACCGTATTTCTCGCGGCTCTGCTTCAGTTCGTCCTCGGTTTCGTGGAGGTGGATGTGCACCGGCAGGTCGAGCTGCTCGGCGTAGGTCATGATCTTTTCCAGGCCGCGGTCATCCACCGTGTAGGGCGCGTGCGGTGCCAGGCAGAAGGTCGCGAGGGGGTTGTCGGCATGGGCGTCGCGCATGGCCAGGCCCTTTTGCAGATAGCCGTCGGTGTCGGCGGCATAGCCGGTGGGGAAATCCACCAGAATCATCCCGGCGGCAATGCGCATGCCGGCCCGGGTGGCCGCTTCCACCGCGCCTTCGGCGAAGAAGTACATGTCGTTGAAGCAGGTGACGCCGCCGCCGAGCATCTCCAGGCAGGCCAGCAGGGTGCCGTCGCGGACGAAGTCGTGGCTGCCGTGGCGTTGCTCCGCCGGCCAGATGTGATGGTTGAGCCAGTCCATCAGCGGCAGGTCGTCGGCATAGCCGCGCAACAGGGTCATGGCGGCGTGGGTATGCAGGTTGACCAGACCGGGAATCAGGACATGGCCGGGCAGGTGCATGCGTTCCCGGCAAATCCAGGCATCCGCTTCCGCGCTCGGCAACAGGGCGGCGATGCGCCCGTCTTTCACCAGCAGGCTATGGCCGGCCAGAACCGCGCCTCTGGGGCGCACGGGAACGATCCAGGCGGCATCTATGCGTAAATCCGCGCTGTGCTGCTCGGTGCTGTGCGGATGCGGGACTTGATTGGGCATGGTGGTTCCCTCTGAGTAAACCCGGATTGTCCATTAGCCGGACGCCCGCGCCACAGGCCTACTTCGGCTAATGGACCATCTCGGATAAAGGTGAGCGCCGTTGGGCAAAGCGAAGTGTGCCCAATATCGCGACGGTTAGTTGGGCACGCTTCGCTTTGCCCAACCTACGACACTACATTACTAAAGTTATTGCCGTTTTTACCGATGATGTATTACTCGGCTGTCTCTGGATTCCCCATCAATGAATCTGCTGTTCGCATCCCTGGCCCTGTTTTGTTTCGCGCTGTCTGGTGTCCAGGCGGGCGAGCGGGTGTCCGTCCAGTTGATCTGGAAGCATCAGTTCGAATTCGCCGCTTTTTATGCCGCTCAGGAACAGGGCTATTACCGCGAAGCCGGCCTGGACGTGACGATCCGCGAGGGGGGGCCAGGCATCGATGCGGTGAAGGAGGTGCTGGAAGGCCGCGCGGATTTCGCCGTGGGCACCTCGGCGCTGGTGGTGGAGCGTTACCTGGGCAAGCCGCTGGTCGTTCTCGCCGCCCTGATGCAGCACTCGCCCATCGCCTTGCTGGCGCGACGCCGGGATGGCTTGGCCAGCGTGCATGATCTTGCCGGCAAGCCGGTTGCCGTGGATGCGCATAGCCGCGACGAGATCGAGGCATATCTGCGTGCTTCCGGGATTCCCGTCACACAAATCAACCTGATCGAACAAACCGACTGGACCCTGGCATCACTCGACCAGGGGCGGGAAGCCGCGAAGGTGGTTTATGTTTCCAACGAACCCTTCCTGATACGTGGCAGGGAACATGAATATCTGCTTTTGACACCCCGTTCCGCGGGCATCGACCTGTTCGGCAATGTGCTTTACAGCGGCGAGGCGCTGCTGAAGCAGCGCCCGGAAACCGTCATGGCCTTCCGCGAGGCGACGCTCAAGGGGCTGGTCTATGCCATGGCGCATCCCGATACGGTGTCGGACCTGATCCTCGCCCGCTACAACACGCAGAACAAATCGCGCGCGCATCTGCTCTTCGAGGCGGAACAAATACGCGAACTGACTCGACCGGATATCGTCGAGCCGGGCTACATGAGCCCCGGCCGCTGGCGCCATGTGGTGGAGGTCTATGCCAGTCAGGGCAAGATGCCGGCCGATTTCGATCTGGCCGGCTTTCTCTACGACCCCACTCCGCCGAAAACGCCCGTCTGGGTGCGCTGGGCCTTGGCGGCCGCGCTGGCCGGCATGCTGGCGGCGCTGGCGGTGGTGGTCAGGGTGCGCGCCTTCAACCGCAAACTTCAGCGCGAGATCGGCGAACGCAAACAGGCCGAAACGGCTTTGCAGGCAAGCGAGGCGAAGTACCGCGAACTGGTGGACAACGCCAACGCGATCATCCTGCGGATGGCGCCGGATGGCACGCTGACCTATTTCAACGAATTCGCCGAGAAACTGTTCGGCTTCAAGGCCGGAGAAATTCTCGGCAAACATGTGGTCGGCAGCATCGTCCCGGAGTTTGAATCCGGCAGCCATCGCGACCTCTCCGAATTGATCGCCGCCATCCTGGCCGACCCGATGTGCTACACGGAGAACGAGAACGAGAACATGACACGGGAGGGGCGCAGGGTTTGGGTACGTTGGGCCAACCGCGTCATTCTGGATGCGCGGGGGCGACCTGTCGGGGTACTCAGCATCGGCCACGACATCACCTCACAGCGCAAGCTGGAGCAGGAGTTGGCCGAGTATCGCAACCGACTGGAAGAGCAGGTGCAGGCCCGCACGGTCGAACTGGTTGCCGCGCGCCGGGAGGCGGAGCGATTGGCGCGGGTGAAGAGCGAATTCCTGGCCAACATGAGCCATGAAATCCGCACGCCGTTGAATGGCGTCCTCGGCTTCGCCCAGGTCGGACTGCGCGCCAGCGAGGGGCGCGGCAAGGCGCGGGATTACTTCGGCAAGATCATCGACTCCGGCAAGCTGCTTCTGGCCGTGATCAACGACATCCTCGATTTCTCCAGGCTTGATGCCGGGCAACTCAAGGTCGAAACCGTGTCGTTCGAGATCAACCGGATACTGCGGGAACCTGTGGAATTGTTGCGGGAACAAGCCGAGGCCAAGGGGATTGAACTGGAACTGGATCTGGCCTCGAATCTTCCGGCCAACTGTGTCGGCGACCCGTTACGGCTGCAACAGGTACTGCTCAATCTGCTCTCGAACGCGGTGAAGTTCACCGAACGGGGGCGGGTAACCCTGGTGGCCATGCGGGAAGGCGACCAACTGGTGTTCGCGGTACGAGACAGCGGCATCGGCATCACCCCGGAACAGCAGACCCGCTTGTTCAACGCCTTCACTCAGGCCGACACCTCCACCACACGGCGTTATGGCGGCACCGGTCTTGGCCTCGCGATCAGCAAACGCCTGGTGGAACTGATGGGGGGCGAGATCGCGTTGGATAGCCGCGAGGGTGTCGGCAGTACCTTCCGGGTGAGTTTGCCCTACCTGGCGGTTTCGCCGCCCGAGCAGCCATCTGACGTACTGGAAGCGAACGCCATGGACGTCCCTCTTGCGGAACGCGTAGCGCAATTGAGCGGACTCAGGTTGCTGGTTGCCGAAGACAACGAGGTGAATCAGATGCTGCTGCGGGAGTTGCTGGGTGACGAAGGCTGCGTGCTGACGCTGTCCGAGAATGGACAACAGGCGGTGGACGCCGTGCGTCTGGCCGGCTGCGGTGCTTACGACCTGGTACTCATGGATGTGCAGATGCCGGTGATGAACGGCCTGGAAGCCACCCGCGCGATCCATGCCATCGACCCGGAGTTGCCGGTGGTCGGCCAGACCGGCCATGCCCTGGCGGAAGAACATGAAAAATGCCGGCAAGCCGGCATGATCGACCAGCTCACAAAACCGCTCGATCCGGACCAGTTGGTGGAAACCATCCGCAAGTGGGCGCGACATGCCGCGCGGTGAAACGGTAGGTTGGGCAAAGCGAAGCGTGCCCAACAACCCGTCGCCATGTTGGGCACGCCGCGCTTTGCCCAACCTACAACCTCTTAAGTGGGCGCGAAGGGGAAGGCCATGAAGCTCAAGACCAAAATCTGGCTATTGCTGGGCGCGTTGATGAGCGTGGTGCTGGTGATCGACCTGGCTATCAGCTACCGGAAACTCGCCGCCGAACTGCGCAAGGAAACTGAAATCGACGCGCGTGCCATCTACGGCTACATGATGGCGACCCGACGCGTGTATCAGCAGGTCTTCGTCGCCAGCGGCCTGCCGGTGAACGACCAAACCGTCGGCTTTCTGCCGGCGCATTCGTTCTCGCGCATTTCCAGGGACTTCGCCAACTGGAACAACAGCGGCATTATCTTCAACAACGTCTCCGATCAGCCACGCAACCCCAACAACCGCGCTGATCGCTTCGAACTGGAGGACATCTCCTGGTTTCGCGGCAACGCCAAGGCCACGGAGCGGGTGCGCAACATCGTCGACGACAAGGGCGTGGGCTACCTGCTCTATACCGCGCCGATCTGGATCGAACCCTACTGCCTGAAGTGCCACGGCGCGCGCGAGGCCGCCCCGGAGAGCATTCGTTCACACTACAGCAAGGCCTACGACTACCAGGTGGGCGACTTGCGCGGTGTGGTGAGCATCAAGATGCCCACTCATCGGCTTGATACGCGGCGTAACGAAATCTGGGGCGGGCAGTTGCTCAAGAGCTTGATCGGCTACGCCATCCTGTTCCTGGCCCTGGGTTTTCTGCTCGACCGCCTGGTCACACGACGATTGGCCCGCCTGAAAGCGGGCGCGGAACAACTCGCGGCGGGCGATTATGGTGTGCGCATGGAACAGATCGGAGAGGACGAGATTTGCCGTCTCGCCGACGCCTTCAACCGTATGGCGGATACGGTGCAAACACGAGATCTCGCCTTGCAGCGGGAGATCGCCGAGAAGCAACGTGGCGCCGCGGAAATCCACCGTCTCGCCTATTTCGACGGCATCACCGGTTTGCCCAACCGTGTGCTGCTGATGGACCGCCTGGCGCAACTGCTGGCGTCACGCCGCCGCTCCGGGCAACAGGAGGCGCTGATCCTGCTCAATATCGACCGCTTCAAGACGGTCAACGATGCGCGCGGCCATGCCTTCGGCGATGCCCTGCTGCAAGCCCTGGGGGCGCGTCTCAACGGCCTGCTGCGCGACGGCGACACCCTGGCCCGCCTCGCCGCCGACGAATTCGCCCTGCTGCTGCCGGATCTCAGCCAGCACGTGGTCATGGCCAGTCGCCGCGCCCTGGTCGTGGCGGAAAAAACCCACGCGGCGCTGCGCGCGCCTCTGCTCATCGGAGATGAGGAAGTCACCGTCACCGCCAGTTTGGGTATTGCCCTGTTCTCGGAAGAACTGGAAGAAACGCCGGAGGATATCCTGCGCCGCGCCGACACCGCGCTGCACCGAGCCAAAGACGCCGGTGGCGGACTGACCGAATTTTTTGAAACCAGCATGGGCGAATCAGCGGAACAACGCTTCCGTGTGGAACGCGAATTGCGCAATGCCATCCCGGCCGGCGAATTGCGCCTGTTCCTGCAGCCTCAGGTGGATGTGGACGGCAATCTGGTGGGCGCGGAAGTGCTGGTGCGCTGGCAACACCCGGTACGCGGCCTGGTGCCACCCGGTGTATTCATCTCGTTGGCCGAGGAATCCGACCTCATCGTCGATCTGGGCGTCTGGGTACTCACGGAAACCTGTGCCCTGATGGCGCGCGAGGACATGGCCGGCCACCCCATGCGCCTGTCGGTCAACATGAGCCCGCGCCACTTCCGGCGCGCCGGCTTCGTGCCCTGGATACGCGATCTCCTCGCCACCAGTGGCGCCGACCCCAGCCATCTCACCCTGGAAGTCACCGAAGGCCTGATGATCGACAACCTTGGCGAAGTCGTCGCCAAGATGGGCGAGCTCGCCGCCCTCGGCATCCATTTCTCGGTGGACGACTTCGGCACCGGCTACTCCTCGCTCGCCTACCTGAAACGCCTGCCCATCCACGAACTCAAGATCGACAAAACGTTCGTCCAGGACGCTCCCGACGACCCCGACGACGCCGCGCTGGTGGAAACCATCCTGTCAGTGGCCCGCCACATGCACCTGAAAGTGGTCGCGGAAGGCGTGGAAACCGCGGAACAGGCCGCCTTCCTCAACGCTCGCGGCAGTGTCATCCACCAAGGGTATTTCTTCGGCAGGCCGGAACCGGCGGAAACCTGGATCATGCGTTGGCGGGAGGGCGACGGGTAAATGGGCCGCCTCTTGTCACGTCGCCCCCTTACCGTGGCTCCAACCGAAAACCCGTTCCCAAAGCCTCGCGCATCTCCGCCAGGGTGAGGTGCCGCATGAACGGGTAGACGCCGGGCAGGTTCTGGTTGCTCATGCAGGTCAGCAGTCGCACGCCGGGTTGTCGTTCGGAATGCAGATGAAACAGCGTCTTGTAATAGATATGGGTGGGGCGGTCGTCGTTGTTCAGGCTGGCTTTCATCAACAAGGGATGGGGCGGGGCGGAAGCGTCGACGATGGTGGCGATGCCGCGGCTGATGCGGGTCACCCGGAGGGTGTCCGGGCGCACCGTTTGCGGCGAGTCGCTGACGGTGTTGATCTCGAATACGCAAAACGGGTCCTGTTCCTGCACCGCATTGCGGGCGACGGGCCTGCCGTATTGCAGGCGCAGGGTGGCGGACTCCGGCGGAATGGTCAGCGTCGTGAGTAGCGCCAGGCGTCCCGCATCGCCGCCAGCAATCGGCTCGCCGGCACAGCCGGCCAGCAGCAGCAAGGTAAGCGCAATGAATCGCATGGGTAGCTCCTGGTAAAGGCGGGCGCGAGGTTTTCCTGGGTATCATCGCCCCATGTCACGAAAACCCCCAGCCGAAGTTAGCGACACCCAACGAGTACGCCTGGACAAATGGCTCTGGGCCGCGCGTTTCTACAAGACGCGCGCACTGGCCCACGAGGCGATCGAAGGCGGTCGCGTGCGTCTCGATGGTGAACGGGTGAAACCGAGCCGGGAAGTTCGGGTGGGCGACCGATTGAGTCTGCATATCAACGACCTGGATTGGGTGGTGAACGTGCAAAAGCTGTCGGAACGACGTGGGCCGGCACCCGAAGCGCGGGAACTCTACGTGGAGACCGAGGAAAGCCTGGCCGCCCGCCTGCAAGCCATCGAACAACGGCGCCTGACGGTGGAACCCGGTACCGGCATTCGCGGCCGGCCCAGCAAGAAGGACATGCGATTGATCCACCGATTTACCGAGTCGCACTGATTATTTTCTGGAAAATTGCATGGAACATTTCGATTTCATCGTGATCGGCGGCGGCGCCAGCGGATTGGTGAGTGCCTCGCGTCTGGCGCGCGGCGGCTGCTCGGTCCGCGTGTTGGAGGCGTCGGATCGTCTTGGCGGCTGCATTCAATCCTGGCGAACGGAGGGCGATTTCTGGCTGGAACTGGGCGCGCATACCGCCTACAACTCCTACGCGCCCTTGCTGGAGGCGCTGGATGAGCGGGGTCGGCTGGAAGATCTGCTGCCGCGCGAGAAGGTGGGCTACCGTTTCGTCACCGCCGATGGGCGTCTGCAATCCCCCATGGCGCGGCTGAATTTTTTTGAGGCGGCTTTGTTTCTGCCGTTCGGCTTGTTCCGCGCCAAGGCCGGTCGCAGCGTCGCGCAATGGTTCTCCGGCCTGCTTGGGCAGGGCAACTACCGCCGTCTGCTGGCGCCGGCCTTTGCCGCCGTGCTTTCCCAACGGGCCGATGATTTTCCGGCCGAGTGGCTGTTCCGCAAGAAACCACGCATGAAGTCGGCACCGCGAAAATACACTTTCACCGGGGGCTTGCAGGGCCTGCTGGAAGCGTTGGCCGAAGGCGCGCCCTTCTCGGTGAAAACCGGTGCCCCGGCGCGGACGATCACGCGCGAAGGCACGGGTTTCCATGTTGAGGCCGGCGATGAATCGTTGACCTGCTCGCAACTGGTGTTGGCCGTGCCGGTGGATGTCGCCGCCCGCCTGCTGGCCGATCTCTATCCCGAAGTCGCGCGACGTCTGGCGGGCATCCCGGTGGTGGCGAGCGAGGCGATGGGCGTGGTGCTGCCCGCCGGCAAGACCGCCTTGCCGCCCCTGGCCGGGCTGATCGGCGATGACGACAGTTTCTGGTCCGTGGTGACGCGCGACCCGGTGCCGCACAACACGCTGCGCGGCTACACCTTTCATTTCCGCCCCGGCGTGCTCGACCACGCCGGCAAGCTGGCGCGCATCGCGCAAGTTTTGGGCGCGCAAACGAGCGATTTCCTGCATGTGGCGGAAACAGCCAATCGTCTGCCCGCGCCCGGCGTGGAACACGCGGTGCTGGCCGGTGAGGTGCTCGCCTTGCTGGAGCGGGAGCCGCTTGCTCTGGTGGGAAACTATCTCAACGGCCTATCCATCGGCGACTGCGCGGAACGCGCGGTGATCGAATCGGAGCGGCTTCTGAGTCTGAAAGCTCATCTGGCGCCAACCGCTGCAACAGCCAACGTAAACGAGGCCTGAGTCAAATCCCGGCCCGTCATCCCCGCAGTCGCGGGCATGACGCCGACGTAACGACGCTGTAGTGACGTAGTGGCGTAGGTTGGGCAAAGCGAAGCGTGCCCAACATCGCGGCGGTTCGTTGGGCACGCTTCG